>JAFSNG010000030.1 GCA_017447515.1 Prevotella sp.
TCGGCAATGACGCCCTCCGTCGAGCCACGATAGGCAATCTTCTCGTAAACTGCCTTCGTAACGGCAAACGAACGGAGGTCATCGGGCGCAGCGGCACCAAGGTCAGGACAATAGAATACTGTATCAATCTCGTAGCCCGCACGGATGCAGTGCTGTAATTCCTGCTGTCCCTCGACAACAAAGAGACCAACCTTACGACGCTCGCTGGACTTCTGCTGCAGCGCCGTCAGCAACTTGATCTTCGGATTCTGTAAACTTGTAATCTGCTCTGTCATGCCTGCGAAGGTACGAAAAAAAATCGGGCTGACCAAACATCAGCCCGACTTTTTTTCCCGTTATCAGTTCTCGTTGGGCTCGTCGTCGCCACCGCCTGATCACCGGCCCGTCCTCCTTCTCGCGGAACCGCCGTCCTTTCCGCGGCTCCTCAATCTCTCCGTTCTTCATGTTCATCTTATCATTTAGTCCAACAAAAAGGGAGCCCTCGCGGGCTCCCCGATTATTCTTTTCTCTTGTCTCAGAGGGTCTGTCACCGTGGATCATCTAGATTGCGAAGCCACACTCTGACCTCGGTCAGAGATTGCAACGCCACACTCTCGAAGAGAGAACCGACCCCGTGATCCCCCTGTGAGTGCAGCATTAATACACCGTGAACACGATGCTTTTCACATTTTCGCCGTGGAAATGAGAAGCACCTGTCAGCAGGTCTACCGTAGTGGCGGCAGTGCCCGTCCAGGTGACTTTACGAATCATGTCCATGATCATGTCATCGAAATCCTCAGCATATGCCCATCCAGTGCCGAGATTTGCACCATCCCATCCACCCTGGCCAATGAGCGTCATCTCGATCTTTGTGAAATACTGGCCGGTCGGTGCCGTGAAGGTGAAGCCGCCGGAATTTTCATTCGTGTTGAAACGGAGGCCATTCATACTCTCATCTCCGTAATCCTGCCACTCGGCACTAATCTGGTCGGCATTAACACTCAGCGTGATGCCCTCCTTCGAATAGGAGTCGCCAGTGCCCGAGATATAAAGGTCACTGATGTTGCTGCTATTCCAGGTGATGGTGGTCATCTCCGACATGTTCCAGGTGACGTTATAGCCGTTGCCGGCAGCATAGGTCTTCGTGGTCGCCAATGTCTTACCGTAGTTCTTTGAGCCGTCGGTGGCGGTCACATTGATAGTAGCACCAGTTGTGGGGCGGATGGCCACGTAGATGGGGCCTGCGGTTGCCGAGAAGTCGACGGCGTAGGTGTTCGTGCCATCGCTGATGGTCATGTCCGTGATGTTGCTGGTGATGTCGGTGCTGCCGTTCTTGAGGTTGATGGCCAGGATGGCGAGCTGGTTGTTGAGTGTCAGCGAGGGTAGTGCACCAGCGTTCCATGCGCCAGAATTCGTGGCGAGGTCATATTTGCTGCCGAGGTCTGTGAGCGTGCCTTCCTGCGAGTTGAGTTTGGTATAATCCACATCGGTAGAACCAGCCATTGCAGCGGGATAGATGTAAGTCACGTTCTGCGTCTTGTCAGGGTTGGTGAGCGTGAAGGTGAATGTGCCAGATTTCGTACCAGCACCAGAAGCAAGTGTGCCCACGGCCTTTACGGTCCCACCGCTCGTATTCTTGTAGATAACGGCCATCTGGTCGTCAGCGGCGAAGGTCTTCACGCCAGTGCCAGTCACTGCGCGGGTGCTGGCTGCGTCGTCGAAGCCTACCGTCGCGGTCAGGGTTACTACGTTGGTCTTGTTCTCGGGCTGCAGAATGTCGTCGTCGTTGGAGCAGCCGGTCATCATTGCGCCCACCAGTGCGAGGGCGGCCATGCTAAGAAATTTCTTTGTCTTCATTGCTTTCTTCGTTTTAGTGGGTTAATTACTCTGGATCTACATCATTCCAATTATAGTCCTGCACGGTGGCTTGGCCATTGCTTCCGGCCAGCAACTGTGCCTGTTGTTTCACTTCGACGACCTGCATCGTCGGCCTTTCATACTTTTTTCTTTTCATGTTTGTTAATCATTAAATTAATTAGTAATATTGTTATTAAACACACATTTCATGTAGTATATTTATCATGTCTCCGAATTGTTCGTAGACAAAATCATCGGCAAAGGTAATCATTCAGACGTTAATTTCAAAAAAAAAAAAACAAAAAAAGTTAACGCGTTAACTTTTCTCCATTCCCGCCCCGTTTCCGCGCATCGTGGCCCACTATACCATATTATATATATAGCACGGCCAAAATCCATTAATATAACGATTACGTTAAATATTTCTTAATTCTTGAAGCGAAATGCGCAAATTCTTCGTATCTTTGCAGTCGGAAACATTTAAAACTATCGAATATGAGTAAGAAATTTGTGATTGGAGACCGTACGAAAGACGAGTACATCTCCGTGTTGGACAGAGCGAACAAGAAACTGGAGTTTACCAACCACCTCGCTTCGGCAAAGGAGTTCCGCGGCTTCGAGGACACAAAGGCTGAGCTGAAGGCGCTGCAGGACGAGACCGGATACTTCCAGGATTTGCAGGTCTACGTGCTTGGCGAGGACAACAAGGCGCACCGCCCCGACGAGCGTGACATGATGCCCTGGTAATATGAAATATAGAGCATTAGGAAAGACTGGAATGCAGGTGTCGGAGCTGGGCTTCGGCGCCTCTTCGTTGGGTGGCGTATTCCACTCGTTCAACGAGAACAGGGGCATCGATGCGGTGTTTGCAGCCGTCGATGCCGGTATCAACATCATCGACGTGTCGCCCTACTACGGCTATTACAAGGCCGAAATTGTGTTGGGCAAGGCGCTGAAGGATATCCCTCGCGAAAAATTCTACCTGTCAACGAAGGTAGGACGTTATGGCGAGGACGGTCACAACACATGGGACTATTCTGCTAAGCGCGCCAAGGAGAGCGTCTACGAGAGTCTGGAGCGTTTGCACATCGACTACATTGATATTATTAATGTACACGACATCGAGTTTCAGGGACGCATGGAGGGAGGACTGCAGAAGGTGGTCGACGAGACCCTGCCCGCCTTGCACGAGCTGAAGAAGGAAGGCGTCGTGCGCCATGTGGGCATCACCGACCTGCAGCTGGAGAATCTCCGTTGGGTCATCGAGCACGCTGAGCCGGGTATGGTGGAGAGCGTCATGAACTTCTGCCACTACTGTCTGTGCGACGACAAGCTCGTTGACTTCATGGACTTCTTCGACGAGCGCGGCATCGGCGTGCTGTCAGCCAGCCCATTCTCCATGGGACTCTTGACCGAGCGCGGCGTTCCCGACTGGCATCCGGCACCAAAGCCATTAGTGGAGGCATGTCGTCGTGCTGCCGAGCATTGCAAGGCGAAGGGCTACCCCATCGAAAAACTCGCCATGCAGTTCTCGTGCAGCAACCCACGCATCGCTTCGACCGTGTTCAGCACCACGCGCCCCGAGGCTATCAAGACGAACATCGCCTACATCGAAGAACCGATGGACGCCGCCCTTGTGGCCGAAGTCCGCGCCATCATCGGCGACCAACAGCGCGTCAGCTGGGCCAACACATAAAGATGTCTGATGGAAGAAGTAAGATGTAAGATCATTGATGCCCATGCCCACTTGTGGCTTAATGTGGACACAGTGGTGAATGGTTCGCCCATTCACGCCCTCGAGCCAAACCGCAGTCGCTCGCTGTTCTTCGGCGAGGAGCGCCAAATGCTGCCGCCATACATGACCGACGGCCAGAACACCGCTGAGCGCTTCCTGTCGAACATGGACTACGCGCAGGTATCGGCGGCCGTCATCACGCAGGAGTTCATCGACGGTCTGCAGAACGACTATCTGTTAGACGTCCAGCATCGCTACCCCACCCGATTCTTCTGCTTCGGCATGCCCGAGACGCGCCAGCCGGGATTCCTTGCGCAGGCCGAGGCACTGATGGCGCAGGGCTTCCGCGGTCTGAAGATTCCCGCCGCCCGACTACCACAGCAGTTCCTCAACGACGAGATGATGCAGATGTTCCGTATGATGTCGCACCGCGACGTCATCCTCGGCATCGAACTCGCCGACGGTGACGCACAGGTCGGTCAGTTGGAGGAAGTCATCCAAGAATGTCCGCAGCTGAAGATTGCCATCGGCCACTTCGGCATGGTCACACGTCCTAACTGGATGTCGCAAATACGCCTCGCCCGCTACGAGAACGTCTATGTGGAGAGCGGCGGCATCACATGGCTCTTCAACGACGAGTTCTACCCCTTCCCCTCAGCCATCAAGGCTATCAAGGGGGCTGCCGACGAGGTGGGTATGGAGAAGTTGATGTGGGGCTCGGACTATCCGCGCACCATTACCGCCATCACGTACAAGATGTCGTACGACTTCGTAACGAAGAGCAAGGAACTGACCGATGACGAGAAGCGGATGTTCCTCTCGGACAACGCCCGCCGCTTCTTCGGCTTCGGCGAACTGAAAGAATTACCATATATCAAAAACATGAGCGAATAATTAAGGTAAAAAGATATGAAAGCATTACAGATTACTGAACCTTCGGTGATGAAGGTTGTAGACATTGACAAGCCCCAGTGCGGAGCAGACGAGGTACTGCTGAAGATACATTACGTCGGATTCTGCGGTAGCGACCTGAACACCTATCGCGGCCTGAACCCGATGGTGAAGATGCCCGTCATCCCTGGCCACGAAATCGGCGCCGAAATCGTTGAGGTCGGCCGTGCAGTTCCCGGGAATTTTTGCCCGGGCATGTCCGTCACCGTCAATCCCTACACCAATTGCGGTCACTGTCCCTCGTGCCGTAACCGCCGCTACAACGCCTGCCAGCACAACGAGACGCTCGGCGTACAACGCAATGGTGCCATGCGCGAATACATCGCCGTACCCTGGCAGAAAGTCATCCCCATTGGCAGCATCACCGTCGAGCACGCCGCCCTCATTGAGCCTATGTCCGTAGGTTTCCACGCCGTCAGCCGTGCACAGGTCGTCGATACAGATACTGTTATGGTCATCGGTTGCGGTATGGTAGGTGTCGGCGCAGTAGTTCGTGCCATCATGCGTGGCGCCAAAGTTATTGCCTGCGACATGGACGACGAGAAGCTCGCCATTGTCCGTGGCCTGGGGGCAGAATACACCATCAACAGTGCCAAGGAGAATGTTCATGAGCGTCTGCAGGAGATTACCGCTGGTGCTGGTCCTGATGTCGTCATCGAGGCCGTCGGCGCCCCCGTCACCTATCAAATGGCTGTCAATGAGGTCGCTTTCACCGGCCGCGTTGTCTGCATCGGCTATGCCAAGCAGGACGTTTCGTTCACCACGAAGCTCTTCGTACAAAAAGAGCTGGATATCCGCGGTTCACGCAACGCGCAGCCCGAAGACTTCGAGGGTGTCATCCGTTACTTGGAGAAGAACAATCCTCCGTACGATATCTTGATTAGCAACGAGGTCACACCCGAGCATGCCGAAGAAGCCATGCAACAATGGATGCAGGCTCCGGCGAAAGTGTTCCGTATCTTAGTTAAATTCGCATAAACGTCTCACGGCCAGCCTCGATGCTGACCTGACGATTGCCATAATAGAGCGTGCCGCGGCCTTCCGTGGCACGCACTTTTATTTCATGGCGGTTCATCTCGACATGAATCATGCCATTGGGTGTTGGAACGTTACCCTCCAACCAATCAAGGTCTCCCAATGCGGGACGCACTTCGAATTCCTCGTAGCCAGGCTTCGTGGGGCGGACGCCGAGATAGTACTTGCCCAAGAGATAGACGGGCGAGGCGCCCCAGGCGTGACAAAGGCTTTTACCGTAAGGACGACCGTACATGGCCAGATGTTCCGCGCCGTTCTCGGAAGGGACGTATTTCTCCCAGAACGATGTGGCGCCCTCGCGCAGCATACCGCCCCAGTATTCGCGGATTTCCTGGAGCACCTGCTCGTGGTGACCATCGATGAGAAGTGTCTCGAGTTCGTAGAAACGCATATAGGGCGTGGTAATAGCGGGAACGTCGGGATTGAGCATCACACTCTGCATGATCTCACGGCACTCCGTCTCGTCAGCGAGTCCGTAGAGGATGGCGAACATGTTGGGGAACTTGGTAATTTGCTTGTTCATGACTCCCTCCTCGATGGCATGAAGGAAGGCATGATGCTCTTTGCTCCAAAATAACTCTTTGACCTTCTTCAGTGTCCGCTCGGCTTTCATTTTGTAATAGCCGACGTCATTGTTGTCACAGAGTTTAGCGCAGATAGCCATCGTGCAAAGAGCCTCTACGAAAAGGAACTGCTCGAAGCAGAGCGTTCCGCGCTTGTGCATAGGGAAGTCTACCCAATCGACAAAAATCCAGTCATCGGGCTGACCTTCAGCCATGCCGTCCTTGTTCAGACGACTCTCAACGTAGTCCATGAGCGTCACCATGCGGGGCCACATTTCACGGACAAAGGCCACATCACCGGTGTATTCGTAGTAGTCATGGATGGACTTGAACCAGTAGAAGGTGTAGTCCATGATGGTGTTGACGTGGGCGGTGACAGGGTCTTTTCCGCGCAGTTGGCGGATGGTACGCTTGACGCATTCGGTGTCGAAGCGCAGGTAGTAGTTCATGAGGTACGACTGGATGGCGTCACCCGACCACGTCCAACGGTCGCGCTTAATGCCGTCCATGAAGAACTCGCGGGTGGTGAGGTCCATCGTATAGGCTGCGACGTCCCATATGCGGTTGATTTCGTCATCGGAGCAGCGGAAGGAACCGGAGTGCTGCGTGTCGAAAGGAGCGTATTCGTAGTCCATGAGGACGTCGTCATAGGTGGCGCCGTCTTCTTTTTCGATATAGACGAATCGGAAGGCCTTGGAGCTGGCGACTGCAAAACCGCCGTCCACACAACAAGAGAGCACGTCGAGGGTTTCGCAATGGTCGCAATCGAGGGCTTCTTCGCAGCTCTCGCCATAATAGACGCGGACGGTACCTTGAAGCTTTTTGAGTTTGAGGTAGCCGAAGGTTTCGCGACCGAAGTCGTAGAGGACGCCCGACGGAAGACCGTCTGGGATGGTGGCGGAGACAGGTCGTTGTTCTTTGCGCTCCAAATGGAATTGCGAAGGAGGAGTGTCGATAGCGTTGAAGTTCCAAGAGGCGGCCGGGACGTAGATGCCAGAGCCATGGGCGACGCCATTCTCGTCAATCCAGAGTTTGTCCTCGTATGTGGCAAGCCATGTGGAGTCGGTATGGATAGTGTCGCCGTCGATGAAGAGGGCAGGAGGCGTGGCTTGGTTCCAGACTTTAATGTTGAGCTTGTGTTTACCGGCAGGGATGGTGTATTCCTTAACGGGGAATTGGAGCTTACCGTCTATGGCGAAATTGTACTGGCCTTCAGCGGCGACGGTGATGGTTTCCTCGTAGTCGAGCGTGAAAGTCTTCGAGAACTCGACGGTGACGTAGTGTGAGTCCTGCTTCCAAAACGGAGGGAACATAGCGCCGCGCTCGGTGCGGCGGTTGTTGAAGATGTTGCCGAGCCAGATTTCGAAGTCGCCCGGATACCAAATCCAAGTGGGGTTATCGTTTGCCTGCATTGCGTTTGATGTTTTCGTTTACGTTCGGTCCGTTATTCTCCCAGATGTTGCCAGGACCGTTGGCGTTCTGGAGGAACTTTTCCTCGGGTGTCCAGTTGTCGCGGATAGTGATGTTCGATGAACCCTCGTCAGTGTAGAGGTAGAACCAATGGTTGGGGTCGTGGACATATGAAGGTTTGGCGATGTCACGGACGACATTCTCGCTGATGACGGTGCCGGGCTGGTTACCAAGAGTATAGATACCGGCGCAGTCGTACATGTGCTGCGCGTAATTATAGATAAGGTTGGCGTGGACGCGGTTATCGCGCATGCAGACAGAATCGCGGTTCCAGCCCCAGCCGAGCGAGA
This sequence comes from Prevotella sp., assembly GCA_017447515.1. Classification (GTDB taxonomy): domain Bacteria; phylum Bacteroidota; class Bacteroidia; order Bacteroidales; family Bacteroidaceae; genus Prevotella. The sequence goes on from JAFSNG010000030.1 coordinate 7,881, forward strand.
TACCAGTATACGAGATGTCGTGGATGGTATTGTGGTCAATGGTTATGCCATTGACATATCCCGCCGCAATAGCGACACACCCCCAGTCCTCGTTGGTGACGTCGTGGAAGTCGCAGTTGCTTACGGTCTGACTACTGCAAACCTCGCGGAAGTCGGTGGGTGCGTAGGGCAGATGGGTCTCAAGTCCTTCGGGCGAGAAGGAGCCGCAGACGTAGCCATTCATGGCGATATCGGCGAACGTGCAGTTAGTCGTCGTGCCACGACGACAAGCAAAGACGTAGTCGAGACCAGAGCCACCGAAATGCTCAAAGTGACAGCCGTCAAAGTTAACGTTCTCGGCGTAGCGCAGTTCGACAGCAGCATCAGCACGACCGAGCCATCCCTGATTGTCGAGCTTGTGGTTGTTGGGGCGGTCAATCTGCGGACGGAGCTTGTAGGCCTCAGTGAGATACATGCCGGCCTGCAAGGGGACGTGGCCTTTTTCTGAAGGACGCATCCATGTAGTGTGGGCGAAAGTGATACCTTTTATGGTGATATTGCGGACAGGACGTTCGGCACTGCCGATGACATCGACCAGCGTTTCCAAAACAGGCACAATAGCCTCGCGGACGGTTTCGCCCTGACGAGGCATATAGTAAAGTTTATGTTCACGGATGTCGTGGTACCATTCGCCGGGTTCGTCAAGGAGTTCCTTGGCGTTGGCGAGATAGAACGGCGAGGGATGACCGGTGTCGGGCGTCATAGGCGAAGGCCAGGGGTGCTCGAACTGAATTTTCGCCTCTGGATTGTGAAAACGCACGGCGGCAGAGTCACCCTGAATATCAATGCTTTTGATGCGGAGGTTGCTGGTGCACCACATTTCGTGCAATACCATCTCTGCGTAAGGTGCGTTCAATATTTTCGCGACAGCAGTCTTGGGGACCCAGAGGACATGATTCTTCTTGTCGTAGGTGCGGATGCGGGGCATTTGTTCGAAGGGGTCTTTCTCGTTGGCATTATCGACGGACACACTACGGGCGCGGACGGCTTTACTGCCGTTAATCCACAACTGACGGAAGTCGATCGGACGACCGTTGAAATCGGGAATGTCGGCAACCATCAGTTCCCCCAGCTTCTTCCAACCGGTAATCTTCATCCCACCACTGATAACCGCGTTGTTGCCAGTGATGGTGAGACCGCTGTCTTCTGGACGGAGGCGAAGGGGCTCGTAAAGGAAATAGGTGCCGGGAGCAAGGTGGATGGTGACATCGGTAGCTTGACCCAAACGACGCATCTCACGGGCATGGCGAACGGCGTCGGCGAGGGAAGAGTCGGGCGTAATATGGATGTCGGCAGCATGAATGTTCAGACCGCAGACGAGGAGAATAAATAAAATGACCTTTCTCATAATATTAACGTGCTAAAGGAAGCCATAGGCTCATGTCGTCAATGCCACGATTATCCCAAGCGTAATAAGGAATGAGGCGGATTTTTACTTTCTGCTTGCTGACAGGGCGCAGTTCGCGATAGAGGGTGTTGTTGTCCCAAGCATCCTGACCAGTGAGAAGGGCGTCTGTTTCGAGGGCGAGCATCTTGGTACCAGCGATAGTGACGGGGACCTCGGTGAATTGGGCGTCAGCGGGGATTGCAATATTGTTGATGCGTACACCATTGGCTATATCCTGACCTTCAAGGCAGTAGACAATGGGACCGCGCATAATAGCCACCTGATTCTTGGCTTCCTCAACCAATGGGTTGGCCTCAACAAGGCGGACGGGCATAGGTAGTTCAAGTTCGATGACGTCGCCCTTTTTCCATGGACGAGGTTGGCGCAGGTCTTCCACGAGGATAGGCTCACCATTCAGTTTCAAGCTCAGGTCAGTACTCCAGCCGGGGATGTGCATACGGATGCTCTTGAGGTTCTTGGCCTTCTTGATGGTGAGGCGGATGTGTCCGTCCCAAGGGTAATTGGTCTCCTGTTCGATCTCGAGGTCCTTGGTCTTAAGGGCATTCTGACCGTAGAGATTGACCCACAGCGTGTCCTTGTTGATACTATAGGCGTACTCCTGAGCTTCGCAGAGCGTGCGGAGCGTGTTGGGTGGACAGCAGAAGCAGGAAATATAACGCTGGCGGTGCTTAGGCCATCGCATGACGTAGGGGAACTCCTTGGTGCGGCGAAGGGCCTCGGTATAGAAGAAGTCCTTGCCGTCGAGGGAAATGCCGCTGAGGATGCCATTATACAGTTCGTTCTCGATGTTGTCAATGTACTTGGGATCAACGGTGGTCTGGAACATACGCCAACTGAACAGCATCATACCAATCTGGGCACAAATCTCGTTGTGGGCGGCCTCCTGCGGTAGTTGGAACTGGCGTCCGTAGGCTTGGTGAATCTGCTGGATGCTGGGCTGGTCGTACGTCGTGCCGTCGGGCGAGACACCGTCGTAGAGGGCTCCACAGCCGCCCATGATGTAAATCTTGTGATTGACGATGTCATCCCAGATGGCGGTGAGGTTCTTCAGCAACTGCGCCTCGCCGGTCTCGGCATAGAGGTCGGCGACACCAGCATAGAGATAGTTGGCACGGACAGCGTGACCCATAGCCTCGTACTGGTCGCGAAACTTATGGCGGTCCTGATTGTGATCCTCGCCGTTAGTCACGGAGTCACGGATGGCAATGAGTCCCTTGGCCAGCTCCAAATACTTGGGGTCACCAGTCTCGCGGTACATCTCGGTAGCACCCATGTAGTGGCTGGGACAAATGGCGTTGCGCGAGAGTTCGGCAGCGTCGTTGGTCAGGAAGTTATACAGGAAGTCGGCAGCCTTCCGACCGCAATCGAAGAGGGTGGTCTTGCCCGTGGCGCGCTTGTGGACGATACCAGCGGTCATGAGGTGCCCGAGGTTGTAGGTCTCGAAATTCAGGCGCGAGGCAAAAGCGTGAGCCTGATCCTTGCCAATCTCAATACCAGCAGCATTATCCGTACCTGCATGGCTGTCGATGCCAGCATTGCGCTCGCTGATGACAACAGGCGTATGGATGTATCCGTCGGCACGTTGGGCAAGGGCGACCTGCTCGATGAAACGGTCCATAAGGGCGTCGAGCTCGCCGTCCTTAGTAACGGCATAGACGGCGGCGCAGGCTTCAAGCCACTTGTACATGTCGCCGTCGTGAAACGGGGGACCATGGTGTTTGCCCTTGACGGTGCCGGCAGCCACCTCAAAGTTGCGAAAACCGTGCGAGCCGTGCTTGCCGTCGGCATCGAGCGTTTCCCACGGTGTGTTCCAAGTGTTCCACATCTCCCACACGCCAGTGCCGTGCATGGTGTCAAAGACATCGCCCCAGAAGCCACCAGTCCATCGGACGGCGCCCATGGGGAGGTTGTGCATCTGAGCTTGGGAACTACGGCTCATGTCGGTGAGGCCTTGAGCGGGGAGAGTTGCTGTGACACAGCAACATACGAAACATATTAAGAGGAATCTTTTCATATCTTTTGGTTAGTTAAAGTAGACATAAAGGGAAATCATCACCACGGCAAGGGCTATCCATAAGCTTATGGCCAGCTTCGACCAGCCTTCATGGATAGGCTCGGGGATAGCATATTGCGCCTTGTCGCTATCAGTCAACGAGATGATGACCATCGAGATGACGAGAATAACGAAGAGTTCGAATGAAAGAAGCATAAAGTGCGGCCAGGGGAATTGGAGCCACTCGGGTGGCCACAGGTAGAGTACGCCCACGATAAGGCAGAAAGCCGTGCCTATCGTCAGCGCAAAGTTGGCAGCACGCGTCGTAGCCCGCTTCCAGAAGATGCCGAGTACGAAGACGGCGGCCATCGGCGGTGCAATGAAGCCGAGCACCGACTGGAAGACGTTAAACAGGTTGAGGCCCTTGATGGCATCAATGGCCACAGTCATCGCAATGGCAATGACGGCACCAATGACGGTGACTAGTCGGCCCACGTAGTTGATGCGGCGCTGTGAGGCGTTTGGACGGAATCGCTTGACATAGATGTCCATCGTAAAGACGGTGCTTAGGGCATTGAGTGCTGAGCCGATAGTACTGACGAGGCAAGCGGTAAGCACGGCGAATACCAATCCTACCATACCTACTGGGAATAGATTCTCAACCATTGTAAGATAGGCTTCGTCTGGATTCTCAAGAGTAGGAAAGAGGGCGAAACAGATGATACCAGGAAGGATGTAAAGGGCAACGTCGAGAATCTTCAGCCAACCAGTGAAGTTAGTACCGAGTTGTCCTTCGCGCAGGTCCTTTGCAGCCAGCACAGGCTGTACCATCGACTGGTCGGTACACCAGAACCACACACCCATCACAGGATACCCGAGGATGATAGGCAACCATGGAAAAGCTTCGTCGCTATTAGGTTTGAACATCACCCAGTAGTCGGCGGGAACTTTGTCAACCAATGCTTGTATGCCACCAACACGACCAAGTCCGACAATTACCAACACCAGCGACACTACGATGAGCAGTATCATCTGATAGACGTTCGTATACGCCACGGCTTTCAGTCCGCCGAGCATAGTGAAGAAGGCTGAGATGACGAGGAGGACGGCGGCACTCATCCACATAGGAATGTCAAAGACCTGACGGATAAGAATGCCACCAGCGAAGAGGGTGAGTGCGAGCCACGAGATGACGATGGTGACGATAGTGTACCAGGCGAGGATGTTGCGTGTGGACTGACCGAAACGGAGGCCCATGAATTCGGGCAGGGTATGCACCTTCGCTCCGAGATATCTTGGTGCGAAAACAAAGGCCAGCAATGCGATAAACACGAAGGCGTACCAAGCGTAGTTGCCGGAAACGATACCCGTTGTGAAGCCTGCTGAGGCGCTGGCAATAAGCATCGACGGACCGACGTTGGTGCCCCACATCGAAAAACCGATATGGTGCCATCTAAGACTGTGTTCGGCCAGGAACAGCGAACCACCTTTCTTGCGTTTACTACTTGCCCAAAGCCCGATAGCGATGAGCACGGCAAAATAGATTCCCAGAATGAACCAGTCAAGGCCCTGCATATAGTGACTTTCCATTTAGATTCCTTTGTAGTCTTTAGTTATTCCAATTGTTATTGCTTTCGTAAGATCCATATCGTCGGTAGAGTCCACGTCATCAGGATAAATCTTAATATGTGCTCCAGGGCGTACGAAGACGGGCATCTGGTCGAGCGGTACTTCGACGTCGTAGTACCAACGTCCTCCGTCTAGTCTTTCACCCGTGAAGAAGTTCACCCACAAGCCATCAGGCAGGTAAATATCACGAATACCAACAGCGTTCTCAGACCGCTGGTCGGAGTGTGGCGTTGCATTCATAACGGGAGCGACGAGAAATTCCGAACCGAAATAGTACTCGTCATCAATATGCCACACCTGTTTGTCGTATGGATGATGCATCAGCAAAGCACGAATCATTGGCCAACCGGTCTTAGTACACCGCTCGGCCTGTTCTATAATATAAGGTAACAGCTTGTAGCGCAACTTCCACCAGCGTTTCACGATGGGTGCAATGTTGGGGTAGTGCCAAGGCTCACGTTTACAGGTACCATGATAGCGCATGTGACTGGAGAAAACTCCAAATTGCGTCCAACGAACATAAACGTTTTCGTCGAGCACGGAGTTCATGAAGTCGGGTGTGGAATGGAATCCGGGAACGTCGTGGCTCCAGAATGCGAAACCACTGAGTCCGAAATGCAGGCCGCCCTTGAGCGAGCCCGCCATGCCTGCCCAACTGCTCTCACTATCTCCACCCCAATGCAGCGGATAACGCTGGCAACCGGCCCATGCAGCGCGAGCCCAGACGATTCCGTCACCTGTCACTTCTTTCGTTATTTCGTATGCTGCTTTCTGATACAGTAGTGCGTAAATATTGTTGAGCCTTTCTGGTGTCATACCATGATAGACAGCATTCATATGAATATTTTCACCGAAATCGGTCTTGATACATTTTACACCCATCTCCAAAAGTGGCTTCAACAACGTATTCTTATACCAGTCGACGGCCTTGTCGTAAGTAAAGTCAATAGTTCCCGCGTAATCGAGAGCAGAGAAGTTAGAACCCTCAGAGGCTTGTTCTTTCAGCAAAGGACCGATAAACTTACTCTTCTTGGCTTCCCCCAGTTGTTCTGCACCCTTGGCAACGTATGGCAACTGCCACAGACTTACCTTGAATCCCTTATCAGCGAGTCCTTTTATAAAACCTTTTGGGTCAGGGAAGCGCTCGGGGTTGAACTTCCATTCGCATAGCCAGTCGGTGCGGAACCAACCCGTGTCGAGGTGTATCACATCGCACGGGTAATGCTCGTTTCTCAGTCTGTCGCAAATTTCGTTAACCTCGTCGGCACTGAAGTATGTCATGCGACTCATCCAGATGCCGAAGGACCACAACGGTGGCATGGCGGGGAATCCTGTCAACATACGATAACCGCGTAGGATTTCTTCTGGCGTCTGTCCTCCAATGAGGAATACATCAAGTGTCGCACGGTCACACATAAATTGTACAGAGCGCGTGCTGTGGTCGGCCAGCGACAGTTTGCAGTAGTCACTTGTATGATAGAAACAACCGTACATCCTACTGCTCATATAGAACGGAATGTTCTTGTAGCAACGACGATTGTTGACGCCCTGACCGTCCTGATTCTTCAACTGAAAGGTTTGGCCGCTCAAGTCCATTTTGCGGAAGCGTTCACCCGTGCCGACGAAACACTCGTCAGGCTCGCACTTGAAGCTGATGGTAGCGCGCTCAGTCTTGTTTGTTGCGATGCCATCGCAACCTACATAACCCAGCGGTAGCGCGTCATACCTCGGCGGGCTAAAGTGATCGTCATTGAGGGCGATGCCTTTGCGCTCGTCACCGTCCGGATAGAACGTAATGAAAGGTGCAGGCTGTGGCGGGGGAAGAAGGTCGCTCCAGTGGTCAAGGCAGGGCGCACTAAGATCAATCGTCGCCATCGTCTTCCCATTGGTGGCAATAACATCACCATCCACATAACGAAGAGACAGTCGTTTGACATCCGGCGCGAACTGCAGCATATCATCGCTGTCAGTCATCGCGTCGGCCACCATCGTCGTAAACACCCGCACGATATTGGGTTCATAAGCCCGGATGATTAGTTCATAACTCTGCTGCGGTACGTTGTTATCCGGCGCCATATCTTCCTGATGCAGTTGTTTCTGATATGGTATCGTGACGATGATGTCGCCATCGCGTTCTTCGATGTTCGTCGGGGCATAGGCCTTCCACAAGGCTTCGTCACGCTGCATTGCGGGGTCGAAGTCCATGAAATCGAAGAGGTGGTAGTTGGTCTGTTTCATTGCTTGAATATGATGTTAGGGCCTGGGTGGTTGTCGCCTATTTCATCACGACGAATCGGTCGACCTTCTGTTTCGTTGTTCTCTATCGTAAAACCATCCGTGCGGGCATCGAGGTAGATGCAGAACCCACGGTTGTTGGTAGCGTATGGAGCCACGGCGGGTGCCGAGATATCGTTGCCGGTAATGCATGAACCGGGCTGGTTGCTCAGAGTATAGATACCACCGGCGTCATAGAGCTGACGGGCATAGTCGCTGACCTTATTATTAATAATCTGGTTGTTCAGCATGCCAGTGTCGTGTGGCGTCCAGCCCCAACCGACACAGATACCGGAATAATTCATCTTATCCAGCCAATTGTTGCTGACGGTGCAGTCGCGTACATACCCCAGACTGATGGCAACGGCTCCCCAGTCTTCGATGCTGATGCCGCGGATGAGGTTTTTGTCGATAGTAAGTCGCTGGCAGCGCTCAGCCAAGTCGGTATAGGGACGGTGTACCTCGCGCGGACTCTCTGCAAACGAACCGCCCATAATGGCTGTGCCGCCAATATCCTCAAAGCTACAGGCTGAAACCGTACAGTCACTGATATTATCGACATAGTCTAAAGCGGTGGCTCCGAGGTGTTGGAAAAGGCAGTTTTTAAAGTCAACATGTTGGGCATTCCTGATGCTGACGGCACTGACGGGGCGCTCTATCCATGCCTGGTTTTCCAATCCCGCATCCCACGGCAAACCCTCTTTCTCCTTCAGTTTGTAAGCATCCACCAAAGGAAAACCGCCTTGCAGGGTGACGTGTCCTTTATGCAACGGACGGTTCCAACAAGTATTTTCGAAGGTTATGCCTTCGAAGTTGACGTAGTTGGCTCCGTCGACAATGACCAACTGCTCGATACCGTCGCGCTGTTCGGTAGTCCGAAGAAGGAACGAACTGTTGCCTTTCTCGCCGCCGATAACGGGTTGTGGCCAAGGGTGCTCAAATTCCAGGCGACTCTCGGGTTCTTGGAAAGTCACGGCGACATAATCGCCGCGTACATGAAAAGCCTTGACGCGCAAGATGGCGATAGCCCAGCGTTGGTGGACAACCATTTCCAGGTTCTCCATTTTAAGAACGCTATCAGGCAGAGTTGGAATGGTTATCGTTCGTGTTTCCGTATCGAAAGCTATCATTCGCTCCATGCCTTCCTGCGGCCATATCTGCGTATGCTGCTGTCGTGGGTCGCCACAGATAACGGCACCTCCCTCGCTCTTGATGACGAGCGGCGACTCCTTCGTGCCGCTGTCCTCAGGACGAATAAACAATGGCTCGTTCATATAGTAACGTCCGGCCTTCACGATAATAGTAATACCATCCTGACAGCGCACGTCGCCAGTGCGCCTCCATTCCCGAGCCGTCCTCAGCGCGTCGTGCAGGCTTTCTCCTTCACGTACAATGATTTCGCCCGCCCACGTCGAGACGGTTATAACAAGGAAAAGAAATGTCTGAAGGATTCTCATGCGCAATGCCTTATTTATAAATAAAGACGCGCGCGACGACTGTTTGTCATCATCCTACACCAACATGAGTTCGCTCATCACCATATTGCTGACAAAAAGGCCGCGGCGAGTGAGGCGGAGATGGTTGGCGACGATGTCGAGCAGACCGTCATCAAGAAACCGCCGCGCCTCAGCGAGACAATACCGACGATGATGCTCGTCCAACTCGCCGAGATCGAGTCCGTCGCAGGTGCGAAGTGCGGTGGCTATGCGGTCGTTGTAATGCGTATCGGCGTCGAGCTCCTCGCAATCGCTGGGAAACTCTCCACGCTCGATGGCAGCGATGTAGGCGCGGATGTCAGCCACATTCCAACTTCGGCAATGTCCGTCGTACGAGTGTGCAGCGGCACCGAGGCCGATGTAAGGCGTATCGTTCCAATAGCTAGAGTTGTGGCGCGAACGATAGCCCGGACGCGCGAAATTACTGATTTCATAGTGTTCGTAGCCAGCCGCCGTCAGACGGTCAATAAGCATTTCGTACATCGCTCGTTCCGTTTCCTCGTCAGCGGCTTCAACGCCCATCTGATAGAGAGGCGTCCCCTCCTCTATCATCAGACAGTAGGCTGAGATGTGCTCTACGCCAAGCGCCAACGCTTCGTCAATATCACGGCGAAAGTCGTCGAGCGTCTCGTCAGGAAAACCATACATCAGGTCGACGCTGATATTACGAACACCCGTTTCTCGCAATATACGCACAGCATCATACACCTGAGATGACGTATGGCGGCGACGAAGGAAACGTAGTCGTTCATCGTCGAAGGTCTGCGCGCCCATCGAGATACGATTTACACCGAGTTGCAACAGCATCGCAGCATACTCTGTAGAAACGTCGTCGGGATTCATTTCGATTGTCACCTCAGCAGCATGAGGAACATACACCTTATTTATATATATAAAGAGTTGGCGTAACTGATCGGGGGTGAGTTGACTGGGGGTTCCGCCACCGAGATAGATGGTCTCGATGGGGGCAGAAACCTCCCTCATCGTCATTTCCTTGCACACGGCATCGACGTACTGCTGACGCAACTTTAAACCAGTTGTGGAGTAGAAGCCACAATAGACACATCGGCTCTTGCAAAACGGAATATGTATGTAAATTCCAGCCATTTCAGCTGCAAAAGTACTAATTTTGCTTAATATTTGAAACTATTTCTTGGTAAATTCGCAAAATATGTATACCTTAGCGACGTTTTTTGAAAATTAACACCTAAAATAGTAGTAAATATGAAAGTTTATCAAACTAACGAAATCAAGAACATTGCCTTGATTGGCAGTGCGGGTAGCGGCAAGACTACTCTTGCCGAAAGTATGGTCTACGAAGCTGGCATCATCAAGCGCCGCGGCAGCGTAGAGGGTAAGAACACCATGAGCGATTATTTCCCTGTTGAACAGGAATATGGCTACTCGGTGTTCTCAACTGTTTTTCATGTGGAGTGGAATAACAAGAAGCTCAACATCATTGACTGTCCAGGTTCTGATGACTTCGTAGGTGGTTCTATTACCGCTATGAACGTTACCGATCAGGCTGTCATCCTCATCAATGGCCAGTATGGTCCTGAGGTAGGTACGATGAACGCCTTCCGCAACACTGAGAAACTGAAGAAGCCTGTAATCTTCTTGGTAAACCAGCTCGATCGCGACAACTGCGACTTCGACCAGATTCTGAACCAGTTGAAGGAAGTGTATGGTCCCAATTGCGTTCCCGTTCAGTATCCTATCCAGACGGGTGCCGGCTTCAACAGCGTTATCGACGTGCTGCTGATGAAGAAGTACTCTTGGAAGCCCGAGGGTGGTGCACCCATTATTGAGGACATCCCCGCTGATCAGATGGAGAAGGCCAAGGAGTGGAAAGCTGCCCTTGTAGAGGCCGCTGCTGCTGGCGACGATACGCTGATGGAGAAGTTCTTCGAGAGCGAGGACCTCAGCGAGGACGAAATGCGCGAAGGTATCCGCAAGGGCTTGGTCACACGCTCTATCTTCCCCGTATTCTGCGTCTGCGCAGGTCGTGACATGGGTGTTCGCCGTCTGATGGAGTTCCTCGGCAACGTGGTTCCTTTCGTTTCAGAGATGCCCGTTATCAAGAATGCTGCTGGCAAGGAAGTTCCCGCCGACTCTAATGGTCCTGAGTCGCTCTATTTCTTCAAGACTGGCGTTGAGCCCCACATCGGTGAGGTTCAGTACTTCAAGGTGATGAGCGGTGTCGTGAAGAGCGGCGACGACCTGACCAATTCTGACCGTGGCTCTAAGGAGCGCATGGGTACGCTGTATGCTTGCGCTGGCGCTAACCGCATCCAGGTCGACGAGTTGCGTGCTGGTGATATCGGTTGTACCGTGAAGCTGAAGGACGTGAAGACCGGCAATACCCTGAATGGTAAGGACACCGACAATAAGTTCGACTTCATCAAGTATCCTAACTCTAAGTTCTCTCGTGCCATCAAGGCTGTCAACGAGGCCGAGACCGAAAAGATGATGGCTGCCCTGCAAAAGATGCGTCAGGAAGACCCAACATGGGTTGTCGAGCAGTCTAAGGAGTTGCGCCAGATTATCGTTCATGGTCAGGGTGAGTTCCACCTGCGTACTTTGAAGTGGCGTATGGAGAACAACGAGAAGATTAACGTTGAGTATCAGGAGCCGAAGATTCCTTATCGTGAGACCATCACGAAGATGGCTCGTGCCGACTATCGTCATAAGAAGCAGTCAGGCGGTGCCGGTCAGTTTGGTGAGGTTCACCTGATTGTCGAGCCTTACACCGACGGCATGCCCGATCCTACATCTTTCACTATCAACGGCCAGGAGTTCAAGATGAACATCAAGTCGAAGGAAGAAAAGGATCTGGAGTGGGGTGGCAAGCTCGTCTTCATCAACTCGGTTGTCGGTGGCGCTATCGATATGCGCTTTATGCCCGCTATCCTGAAGGGTATCATGGAGCGTATGGAGCAAGGCCCATTGACCGGTTCTTATGCCCGTGACGTCCGCGTTATCGTTTATGATGGTAAGATGCACCCCGTTGACTCTAACGAGTTGTCGTTCATGCTGGCCGCACGTAATGCCTTCAGCGCTGCCTTCAAGGAGGCCGGTCCTAAGGTCCTTGAGCCTATTTACGACCTCGAAGTGCTCGTGCCTGCCGACTACATGGGTGATGTGATGTCTGACCTGCAGGGTCGTCGCGCCATCATCATGGGTATGGACAGCGAGGCTGGCTATCAGAAGCTCAGCGCCAAGATTCCTTTGAAGGAGCTTGCTTCTTACTCAATTGCCCTGTCGTCTCTGACCGGTGGCCGCGCATCGTTCACCACACAGTTCTCAAGCTATGAGCTCGTGCCGAACGATATCCAGCAGGCTCTGATCAAGGAGCATGAGGCTGAGATGAAGGAAGAGGATTAATTCCATCTCATATAAAGAAAAAAGGATTGGCCAACGTGACCAATCCTTTTTTAAAACCAAAAGAGGATTGCTTGCGCGATCCTTTTTAAACCAAAAGAGGATTGCTTGCGCGATCCTTTTTAAACCAAAAGAGGATTGCTTGCGCGATCCTTTTTAAACCAAAAGAGGATTGCTTGCGCGATCCTCTCTCTTTTTTTTGAGCCTCTTGTCGGATTCGAACCAACGACCCCGAGATTACAAATCACGTGCTCTGGCCAACTGAGCTAAAGAGGCGGGTGGGCAGCTTGCTGTATCGCGCCGCTACAACCAAGTACCCTTGCTATGTTCCCATCCTGGGGGATTCCGAGGGAGCTGGCCGTACAGGACTGCCCATGTTTGCTCGAAAGCGGCTGCAAAGGTAATACTTTTTTTGTAAAACAGCAAATATTTTTTGGAAAATTTGGCAATTAGCCCAAATTGTAGTAATTTTGCACCCAATTATGACACCAGAGGAATATAAACAGCTAAAGGCTTTTGCACGGCAGGACGGTGCATTGCTCTCTCTCTTGTGGATAGGAGCATTGTTTTGCTACGTCCGAGGGATGACCAGCCCCATTATGGGAACGCTGGCACTCATGCTCATTATTGCTTCTCCGTTCTTTGCCGCCAGCCGACTGCGCCACTTCCGCGACTATGCCCGCGAAGGAGTCATCAGTTTCCGACGAGGCTTTGCCTACTTCGTCTTGATATTTTTCTACGCTGGCCTGTTGCTTGCTGCTGCCTTATATGTTTACTTTGCCTTTATCGACAAAGGCTATCTGCTCATGAAACTGACCGAGATGATGAGTTCGGAAGAAGGCCGTCAGGCCATGCAGGCCGCAGGAATGGCAGACCAGATGCGCGAAGGACTGAAACAACTCAGCGAGATGCGCCCAATAGACTATGCGCTGAACATGCTGTCCTTCAACATCATCACAGGCATCTTCCTTGGGTTGCCCATTGCTGCTTTGATGCAGCGTCAGGTGGCAAATGTCAAGAATCAGTAATTGTAAATTTTCAAATAGTAAATAAACGATATGGATATATCAGTAGTAATACCTTTATATAACGAGGACGAGTCGCTGCCCGAGCTTTACGACTGGATTGAGCGCGTGATGTCGGCGAACAACTTCTCGTTCGAGGTTATCTTCGTCAACGACGGCTCCACCGACCATTCGTGGGACGTCATCACCGAGCTGGCTGCTCGTTCTGAGCATGTCAAAGGCATCAAGTTCCGCCGCAATTATGGCAAGAGCCCCGCACTCTACTGTGGTTTCAAGGAAGCCCAGGGTGACGTGGTTATCACGATGGATGCCGACCTGCAGGACTCGCCCGACGAAATTCCCGAGCTTTACAAGATGATCATGGAGGACAAGTATGACCTCGTGAGCGGCTACAAGCAGAACCGCAGTCAGGGCGACCCACTGTCGAAGACCATCCCCACGAAGCTCTTCAATGCTACCACCCGCAAGGTGAGCGGCATCAAGAACCTGCACGACTTCAACTGCGGTCTGAAAGCCTATCGCAAGGACGTGGTGAAGAACATCGAGGTGTTTGGCGAGATGCACCGCTTTATTCCCTATCTGGCCAAGAATGCCGGTTTCGATAAGATTGGCGAGAAGCCCGTTCACCACCAAAAACGCCAGTACGGCAAGTCGAAGTTCATGGGCTGGAACCGCTTCGTCAACGGCTATCTCGACCTGATAACGCTGTGGTTCCTGGGCACGTTCGGCAAGAAGCCCATGCATGTATTCGGATTCTTGGGCACCATCGTGTTCATCATCGGTTTCTTCTCCGCCCTCTTCCTGGGCGTTGAGAAGGCTTGGGCACTCTGGCAGGGTGTTCCCATGCGTCTCATCACGGATTCGCCCTACTTCTATATCGCGCTGACCATGATGATGATTGGCACGCAATTGTTCCTCGCAGGATTCCTGGGCGACCTCATCAGCCGCAACAGTGCCGGTCGTAACGAATATCAAATAGAAGAAACCCTCAGATGCGGAAATTAATCGTCATCCTCACCATCATTGCCTTGGCCGCCTGCACGTCCATCGACTGTCCGGTTCAGAACTTGGTGTACACACAATACGCCTTTAAGAAGGCCGACGGCAGCACCGACACGCTGAACACCGACACGCTTTGGATCAAGACGACACGCGTTGACGGCACCGACACGCTGTTGCTGAACGGTCTTTGCGGAACTGATGCTATCGACTTCGACCTGCAAATCAGCTATACCCAGCCCGAAGACGTCTTCGTTACGCTGCTGACCGACACTGCCGGCAACTATTATGTCGACACCATCCGTATCAAGAAGGAAAACTATCCTCACTTCGAGTCCGTCGACTGCCAGGCGGCTTATTTCCATAAGCTCACCGATGCCAGCGTAACGCATAATGCCTTCGACTCTATCTCCATCCACTATTCAACTGTTGACTATGACATATCGAACTACCATTTCTACCTCTATCTCAAGAAGGATCGCGATTAGTCTGCTCATGCTGGCTATGGCGCTGACGTCACAGGCACAGCTGAAGATGTTCCGTGTGGAGAACGACTCCATACCCTTCTTCCGAGGCTTTTCCGTGTCGTTCGACCTCGTAGGTCCAGCCATGCTCATGTTCAGCGACCACGGGGAGTACGAAGCCGCCCTGCGCATCAATCTGCACGACCAGTGGTTCCCCATTTTCGAGGCAGGTCTCGGCAAGGCCAACCATGAGAAAGACGAGGTGACGGAGATTACGTACAAGACCACTGCGCCCTACTTCCGCATCGGCATGGACTGGAATGTCTTAAGGAATAAGCACCAGGCCAACCGCATGTATGCCGGTTTCCGCTATGCCTTCACCAGCTACAAGGTCGACATCATTCGCGAAGACCTTCCCGACCCTGTATGGCAGTCACATACCGGCTTCGGCGTCGAGGGCATGAAGTGCAACATGCACTGGGCGGAAATCGTCTTCGGCATTGATGCCAAGGTCTTCGGTCCCCTGCACTTGGGCTGGAACGTGCGCTACAAACGGCGTATAGCCCACAACGACGGCGATTTAGGCACTACTTGGTATGTTCCCGGCTTCGGTATCAACGACAGCGACAACCTGGCTGTCAATTTTAACGTGATTATTGACATCTGACGCATTCGCTAATTGATAATTAAAAATAATTGATAATGACTACTAACCGCAAACGCCTTATTTGGCAAGTGCCTTTCCTGACACTGCTCATTGTCGGCACCATACTCATCATCCGCCAACAGCAGAACATGCCCTACCAAAAGTGTTCAGGCGCCATCTTCGGCACCATCTACAACATCACCTACCAATACGACGAAGACCTCCAGCAGGAGCTGGTGGCCGAAATGGACAAGGTGGACGAGGCCCTGTCGATGTTCAACGAGAAGAGCGTTATCGCGCACGTCAACAAAGGCGAGCACAACATCCCCAAGACCGAGACGGGCAAGATGTTCCTCGAGGTCTACCGCATGGCGATGGAGGTTTCCAAGGAGACCGACGGCGCCTTCGACATCACCGTGGCCCCGCTGGTCAATGCCTGGGGCTTCGGTTTCAAGCACGACGAGATGCCTACCGACGCCCAGGTGGACAGCATCCTCCAGTTCGTGGGCTACGACAAGGTGTCCTACTTCACCGAACGCGGCGGCGAGGGCATCAGCAAGCGCGACCCGCGCATCATGCTCGACTGCTCGGCCATTGCCAAGGGCTATGGCGTTGATGTCGTTGCACGCCTGCTGAAGGGCAAGGGCATCAAGAACTACATGGTCGAGATTGGCGGCGAGGTAGCCACCAGCGGCATCAGTCAGCGCCGCGTGCCTTGGAAGATTGGTGTCACCAAACCCACCGAAGAACCCCTGGCCGACGGCGGCGAGTTGCAAACCGTGCTCAACGTGACCGACAAGTGTATGGCCACCAGCGGCAACTACCGCAACTTCTACGACAAAGGCGGCAAGCGCTATGCCCACACCATCGACCCCAAGACGGGCCGTCCCGTTCAGCATAACATTCTCTCGGCTACCGTTTTGGCCGACCAGTGCGCGCTGGCCGACGCCTACGCCACCTCGTTTATGGTCATGGGCTTCGAGCGCGCCCGCCAATTGTTGGATAAGCATCCCGAGCTGATGGCCTACCTCATCTACGACGACAATGGCAAGATGGGCGTGTGGTACTCCCCCACCCTCAAGGACAAGGTACAAAGGTAAGAAGTTAGAGGTAAGAAATAAGAGGTAAGAGGTAAGATGGAGATTTACGACCGACTATTGCAGTTTACGCTCTTCCAGGGCATGAGTCTTGCCGACCTGATGCAGGTGGCAGGACACACCAAGTTCGGCTTCTCGAAATTACCCACCGGCAAACGCTTGGTGCGCGAGGGCGACCCCTGCACGCACCTCATCTTCCTCACCAGCGGCACCCTGCGCGTCGACACGCTCAGCGACGACCACTCATGCCGCGTCAGTGAGACCGTCAGCGCGCCCTACATCCTCCAGCCTGAGCGAATCTTCGGCATCAACCAACGCTACACGTCGTCTTTCCGTGCTGAGACTCCCTGCAACCTCATTACCATCGACAAGCAAGAGGTGCTTCTGCTGTTGGAAACCCAACTCGTGTTCCGCCTCAACGTGCTCAGCCTGATGGCCGCAGAGGTGCAACGACAGTATCATCACGCTTGGCGTTCCGCACCCAAGACCCTACGCGAACGCATCATCCGTTTCCTCTTCTCACGTTGCCTCTACCCTGCCGGAGCCAAGACGTTCTACATCCTGATGAACCAGATAGCCGCCGAACTCAACGACAGCCGACTCGACATCAGCCACGCTCTCAACGCCATGCAGGCCGACGGACTGCTCACCCTCCATCGCGGCCGCATAGAAATCCCCATGCTCGAACGACTACTCATGTAACATTAAATTATGCGGAAATCATTTTTCTTTTCACTATTCCTTTTCACCTTCGCCCTGCTCGGTTGTCAGAACCAGCCGAAGCTCAAGTCGTTCAACAACGTCATCACCGCCGACGACAGCCTCAACATCGAGCTCTCACACTCCGACACCATCTTCTATCATAGCGAGACGCTGGGGCTCGACATCACCTACCCCTCCTACCTGCGCCACCAGTTTCTGGAGGATGACCAGATGGAGGTATTCCTCAACGACGACCTCTCGCTATCGTTCATGGAACAGCGGCTCTACAAGGGCGACGACATCTTCCGCACGCCCGGTCAGCAACTCATGGGCATGGGAGCTGAACTGCTTGAGGCTGGCGATGACTACAGCCTCCACACTGGTCAGGACGGCGACTTCGAATACTACGCCAAAGTCATCGACGACTCCACCCGCATCGTCACCATCATCCTGCGCTACCTGCCCGACCGCGCCGGTGCCGCCGAAGGCCTCAAAGGATACGTCCGAAACTACACAATAGACAATTCACAATTAACAATTCGCAATTAACAATAAACGACAAACTATGAAACGACTAATCTTTACCTGCATCCTTTTTTCCACTCTGCTGACAACCATCAGCGCACAAGACAGCAAACTCAGTGCCTACCTGATGGATTACCACAAAGACCAGGACCACGGACTGTACATGGCTGTCAGCGAGGACGGTTATACATGGACGGGGCCAGCTGATGATTCACTTTACCATCCGCGAGGGCGCAGGCAAAACCCGTATCTACAATTTTCATTATTTCTTAGTAATTCCACCAACGACATCATCATTTTCGATGCTATGCTCGGTTTTCTTCACGCTGGCTTTGAGCGAGCCGAAGCGCCAGGAGAGCGAGAGGCTGAACGAGCGGCCGTAATTCCACGAGGTCTGACGGTCGTGGTAGTCGCCATTGACGGCCTCTGCGCTGGATGTCATGTGATTGTTGAACGGATTGTTGGCTCCGAGGCGCACCGTCAGCCGGTCGTCCTTGAGGAACGAGCGCTGCAGGGAGGCATAATAGCCGTAATAGGAGTGCTGCTGGTAGTAGATGCTCGAAGGGCTATGGCCCATCTTGCCATACACCGCCAGATTGAGTTTCAACTTCCAGGGCAACTGCTGCGAGAGGTTGGCATAGTAGTTGTCTGACCAGCCATGATTGCGATAGTCAAGGTTGGGGTTGGCATAATGCTCATAGCGCAGGTTGTTGTTGACGACAAGCGTCGTGCCGTCAAAAGGTTTCCACTGCACATACTGCTCAAACGAGAAGCGGCGATAGCGCTGGACGTTGTCGTAGGTCAGATAGCGCACATCGCCCTTAACTGTCTGGATGGAGGCGATGCCGCCATTGCTGAACCGATAGCCGGGAGCCAGTTGCAGCGTGAGCCGCCGGCCGATATACATGTAGATGAGTGAGAGGCTCTGCGAATGGGAACTCACCAAGAGAGGATTGCCGTGCTGTACCACATTGGGCGAGGTAGCGACAGCGGGGTTGAGATAGGAGATGCCCGGGCGGTTGATGCTCGTGGTGTAGTTCAGTTTCAGCGACTGCGACACCGTCAGCTGATACTTCAGGCTCGCCTGCGGCACCCAGTCGTTCAGCCGATGACTGAAGGCCGCACTTGTGCCGTCAGGATAGCTGCCCCGCATATAGCTGTACTCGTAGCGCAAACCCGCACGGGCAGACCACTTTTCGGCATTGTAGATGTAGTCGGCATATCCGGCGAGGACTCGCGTGGTGTGCTCGAAACGGTCATCGGTAGTAGGCATACTGCCACGGAAGTCTTGCGTGTTGTGACTATTGTTGTTGCGGTCAATATACTTGGCTCCCACTTCTATCTGATGGCCTTTGCCCAACGGGCGGAGCCAGTCAGCCTGCAGGGTATGCTCTGTGAAGCGTTCGCGCTCGGTCTGTAGACTGTTGGTATAGGCGAAGGGCACGCTGACCAAGTTGTCGTAAGTGTTCTCCTGATCAGTATGTTGACGCGTCAGGGCGAGCATATACGAGAGAGTGAGCCGCTCGCCCTTCCGACGCGTCCGATGCTCGTAGTCCAGCCTGCCGTTCCACGAACTGTGACTGTAGCCTGGCATCCAGTAGTGATTGCTGAAGCTATAAAGAGGCTGTGCTGCCGCATCGCTCATTTTCGTCCAGCCGTCTCCCTGCACATTCAGCTTATAGAAATAGCCGCCGAAGGAAGCCGACAGCAGGTTAAGCGAATCGAGGTCGTAACTGGCATTGAGGTTGGTATAGTGGATGCCGCCAGGATTGCTGCCATCGCTATGTGCCAACAGGCGGTTGCCAGTCGCAAGGAAAGTGCGCTCCGTATCCTGGCTATTCTCCGTCAATTTGGACGACATACCGCCATAGCCGTAATCTACCGAGAGTAGCAACTTGCCCATCTGTCCTGTCAGCGAGGTATAAAGGTTGGGATTGTTCAGCGTCGTGTAGGTGGCCGATACCACACCCGTCAGTCCGTCGAACTTTGAGCCGTCCATCATCACGATATTCAGGATGGCATCCACGCCTTCGGCATCCTCGCGGGCACCTGGGTCGGTGATGACCTCTATGCGTCTGACCATCGAGGCGGGCATGGCCTTCAGCACCTCCTTGGCATTCTTCGACAGGCTGGGGTCATAATGTCCATTCTTGTATATCTTATAGCTGCTATTGCCCTTGACAAGTATGTTGTCTTGTCCGTCGACCGTCACCATCGGCACCTTGCGAAGCATATCCATTACTGTCTGTGTTTTCGATTCCTCGTCAGCCTGGACATCATAGCCTATGCGGTCTATTTCCTGTTTGACAAGCTGTTTCTGTGCCTTGATCACCACACCATCGAGTTCTTTACTCCAGGTGATGGAATCGCTTTTTACTTTGGTCGTATCCGTTTTCGTCTGGGCCGTAGCTTCGCCTACTCCCGCTGTCATCAACAGCAGGAGTGCCATTATTCCAATATGTTTCATCGGTTTACTTCTTTAGCCGTTCGATGCTCGCTTGGAACATTTCTTGTAAGAATTCATCGTTGGTAGCCTTCATCACTTTTTCAAGTTCTTTGATTACCATCTTCTTCTCCATATCGTCCAGTGCGTCGGCCTTCTTACACATCTTGTATATGTGCGAGGCATA
>JAFSNG010000031.1 GCA_017447515.1 Prevotella sp.
CTGGCAGGCCTCGCGCGACCTCCGTCTCCATGCCCATATCGGTTTCGAGGGACGCCAGCACTACTCCTATCTCAACATCCTCCCGTATGGTGTCTATACCAGCACTGTCAACATGTTGGCCGACTATATGATGAGGCTTACCGAATATGTGCAGACCCCCAACCCCGACCCCGCCGTCATCGCAAAATATGAGGAGCAGATTAACTACTTCGTGGCGTATGCCAATGAGATTAAGCCCACGCTGTATTCCGAGGACACCCTCCCTGCCCGCGTCCTCTTCGACGTCGGCGCCAGCTATCATCTCGGCAATGTCACCTTCACCCTCGACGTCAAGAACCTCCTCAACCACTCCTACCGCCAGAGCGGCATGTCCACATGCCTCGTCCCACAGCGCGGCCGCTGGTTCCTCGCCACCATCGGCTATAAATTCTAATTTTTTGACACCACTTTCTCGATAGTCAGCACATTCTTATTATCCATGTAGGCATAGCGGACATCATCCATTTTCTTGATGACGAGCAGGATGCCAAGTCCGCCAATGGTGCGCTGTTCCCAACTGATGGTCGTGTCAGGAGGAGGCTGTTCCAAGGGGTTAAAAGATATGCCGCCGTCCTCGAAACGGATGATGATGCGGTTGTCTGTCTTTTGGATGAACACGTCCAGAAAGCCATCGGAACCTTTCGGATAGGCGTAGGATGTCACATTCATGACTATTTCCTCGCATGCCAGGCGTATGAGCAGCCTATCCTTCATGCAGCACGAGGATACCTCGGGTGTCTGCAGGATGGTCTTGAGTATCTCTCGCGCCTTCCCCTTGATGGGCTGGAAATGCAGTTCACTCATCCTTTTGCCTTTTTACTTTTTTACCTTTCCCACGAGGATCATAATGGAACGAGGGCCGAGGAGCACCTCGCGCTGGTTGTCGGTGAGGGGTTCCGCACCAAGTTCGGCGATAACGTCGGGAGACTCCATGCCGGTATTGGCGAAGACGTGCCAGGCCATGCCTTCGGGCAGCTGGGGGAGTTCGAAGCCATGCATCTCCCAGTGCATGTTCATGGCGACGTAGATGAAATCGTCATTATCAACATATTGGCCGTTGAGGAGGAAGGCAGCGGTGAGGTTGTTATGGCCGGTCTCGGGCTGCCAAGCCTTTACGCCGTGCCATGAGAAGTCGGGGTAGCCCAGGTTGCGATAGTCGGTGAAACACAGGTGGTCGTCGTAGCGCAAGACCTTGTGCTGACGGCGGAAATGGATCATCTGCTTGAAATAGCGGAAGATGTCGGCATTGCGCTCGAGATCGTTCCAGTCGAGCCACGCAATTTCGTTGTCCTGACAATAGGCGTTGTTGTTGCCTTGCTGCGAGTTGCCCATCTCGTCGCCCGAGAGCACCATGGGGATGCCCTGACTGACCATAAGCAGCGTGATGGCGTTCTTCACCTGACGGTGGCGCAGGCGGTTGATGTCGGCGTCGTCGGTCGGACCCTCGCAGCCGCAGTTCCAGCTGTTGTTGTGGTTTTCGCCGTCGCGGTTGTCCTCGCCATTGGCTTCGTTGTGCTTGTCGTTGTAGGACACAAGGTCCATCATAGTAAAGCCGTCGTGGGCGGTGACGAAGTTGACGCTGGCCTTGATGCCGCGTTTCTGTGAGGCGTAGAGGTCGGGGGAGCCGATGATGCGCTCCTTGACGTCGGCCAGCACGTCGGTGTCGCTCTTGATGAAGCGGCGGATGCTGTCGCGGAACTTTCCGTTCCACTCTGCCCAGCGCCCCCATGAAGGGAAGGAGCCTACCTGGTAGAGTCCTCCTGCATCCCAGGCCTCGGCGATGAGTTTTGTCTTGCCGAGGACGGGGTCGTGGGCGAGCGATTCGAGCAGCGGGGGATTCGACATGGGATTGCCGTTCTGGTCGCGTCCGAGAATGGCAGCGAGGTCGAAACGGAAACCGTCGATGTGGTAGTCGGTGACCCAGTAGCGCAGGCTCTCGACAATCATGTCGCGCACGTTGGGGTTGTTGCAGTTCATCGTGTTGCCGCAACCGCTGAAGTTGAAGTACGAGCCATCGGGCGTGAGCATGTAATAGGTCTTGTTGTCGATACCGCGATAGGAGATGTACGGTCCCTCCTCGTTGCCCTCGGCGGTATGGTTGAAGACGACGTCGAGCATCACTTCGATGCCGTTGGCGTGCAGCTGCTTGACGAGGTTCTTCAGTTCGTCCACCTGCATGGCAAAGCGTCCCGACGAGGCGTATGCCGCCTTGGGAGCAAAGAAACCGACGTTGCTGTAGCCCCAGAGGTTGTAGAGCGGATGGCCGTCGACGGGCGACGGGCGGTAGTTTTCGAATTCGTCGAACTCGTGGATGGGCATCAGTTCCACGCAGTTGACGCCGAGTTCCTTCAGGTAAGGAATTTTTTCGACGATGCCTGCAAACGTTCCCTTATGCTTTACGCCAGCGCCTGCTCCGCAGGTGAAGTTGCGCACGTGCATCTCGTAGACGACAAGGTCGTTGACGGGCGTCTCCAGCGGCAGGTCGTTCTCCCAGTCGAAGTCGTCGAACACCACGCGTGCGCGGTACTGATATATATTGTCCATATTGGGCTGCTTGCCCCATACGTCGCGACCCACGATGAGCTTGGCATAGGGGTCGAGCAGGATCTTCGTCTTGTCGAAGCGATGTCCCTCGGCGGGAATGAACGGTCCGTCCATGCGGTAGCCGTACTCGATGTTCTCGTAATCCAGGTCGAAGACCATCATCGAGAACACGTTGCCCAGGCGGAACTCCTTGAAGAACGGAATCTCGATGAACGGCTGCTCTTCGCGGTTGTGGAAGAGCACCAGCGTGCACGAGGTGGCGTAGCGGGAATACACGGAGAAATTGACCGCATTGCCATAGACCGTTGCGCCAAAGGGATAGGGCCTTCCTGGGCGCAGCTTCAGCCCCTGGTACTCGTGCGTGGGGAAAATATCGACTCTATGCATAATCGAAGAAATTATCGAATCCCGTGACGGACATGATGTCCTTGACCTCGTCGCTCACGCCCTTCAGATAGATTTTCAGTCCCTTGGCAGCCGCCACCTTCTTGGTATAGAGCAGCACGCGCAAACCTGTACTCGATACATAGTTACAGGCCGTCATGTCAAGTACCGCACTACTGCCTTTTTCCAGAATGGCCAGAATGCCATTCTGCACTTCCTGGTAGTTGAAAGAGTCGAGCTCTTCGCCTAATTTGTAAGTTTCCGTATCCATCGCTATTTCAATTATCAATTATCCATTGTTTACATACCTGATGGCGAGCATGGTGAGGTCGTCACTCTGGGGAGCATCACCCACGAACTCGTGTACCGCCTGCGTCATCCGATCTATCTGAGTTTTACAATCCAAATCGCTTTGCAAATGGTCGATGAGCCGCTGACTGCCAAACTGCTCGTGTCTGTCGGTCATAGCTTCCGTCAGGCCGTCGGTGTAGAGGAACAGCATCGTACCGGCGGGGATGTCGCATTCGCCCAACGTGTACGTCGCACTCTCCTCCACGCCGAGAGGCAGGCCAGGCTTGGCGTCGAGGAACTGACCGTTGAAGACGGGCTTGTTGTGACCGGCGTTGCAGTACTGCAGATGTCCGGTCGCCAGGTCGAGCACGCCGACGAAGAACGTGACGAAGACCATGGTGTCGTTGCCGTCGCTTATGAATTTATTAATGTACGTGGTAATCATCGTTACGTCGTCAATATAACTGGCGACGATGCGGAACTGACTCATGGTCTGAGCCATGACGAGTGCAGCGGGTACGCCCTTGCCCGATACGTCGCCGATGCAGAAGAACAGCTTGCCGTCGCGGATGAAGAAGTCGTAGAGGTCTCCCCCAACCTCGCGTGCAGGCGTCAGCGAACCGTAGATGTCGAGTCGGCTGTCGTCAGCGGGCGAATAGGGTTTCGGCAACATCGACAGCTGCATGTCGCGCGCCACCTTCAGCTCTCCTTCCATGCGACCTTTGGCCTCGTTCACCTGTTTCAGCTCCTCCATCTGCTGCGCCAGCGACTGCTGCATCAGACTGAAGGAATGGCGCAGCCGGTACATCTCGTCGCGGGAATGAATCTCGGGCAGAACGGCCTGTAGATTGCCGCGCGCCACCTCGTCGACGGCCTTTGTAAACGTGGTCAGCGGCGCAATGAGCCGATGGATGGTGCGTCGCAGCAGATAGGTCAGCAGCACCATTGTCAGCAGGAACAACGCCGTCAGTATTATAGCCATCCAACGCATGCCGATGGCATAGAGAATGCCGTTTTCCTGAATGGCGCGGACGATTTTCAGCACGTAATAATTGCCCACGTAGCCAGATATGCCAAGCACCACGACTACATACAACACCACTCTCAGGGTGATGCGGCTGGCGAGCGACTCACGAATGCGTGACAGACGGTAGTTCATCGTTTCCAGTTCATGCAGTTGCGGACGCGGAGGTCGGCATAGGGCTCGGCGTTGACTATCGTAGGATTGTTGGTCATCAGCTGCTCCGTGCCATAGAGGAACGAGAAGGGCCGCGACAGGGACTTCGTAAAGTCAAGGGCTTCGTGCAAGAGGTTTACGTCGTCGTGGCAGTTGAAGAGGAAGCGGTCTGTGTCGTGATTGTCCAGGAACAGCACCAGCTTGAAGTCGTCGGGGTACTGGGTGAAATGGGCCTCCACCTTGCGCTTGAGCTTCGCATTGCCCTTGATGCCGCGACCAGCGCGGACTTCTTCGAGTAGAATGTCGCGGTAGGCGAAGTCCAAGACACCGTCGATGGTGCCGATGTAATCGGTTTGCAGCGTGTCCTGCGAGAAGGGCGTGGTATCCTGCGCCATGAATTCCTGCAGGCGTTCGTCGGTCTTGAAGTAGAGCTGACTGGCCATCTGCGGTCCGATGCCGAAGGCCCAGACTTCGCCGAAAACGACGATGTCGCTACGAATGGCCTGCATGCTGTCGCTGAAACGATTCAGGAACGTATGCGGTTGTCCCAAAGCGTGGTCGATACGGAACGCATCTACTCCCATACGGACGAGTTTTTCTGCCTTTTCAATCATGAAGCCTGCCACCTCGGGGTTCGTCAGATTGAACTTCGGCAGATCGCCATAGCCGAGGAACGACACGAACTCATCGCTATCCTCATTCTTAAACCAGAACCAGTCGCGGTGCTTGCCGCCGTTCTTGAGCAGCGCCTCCTGGAACATCGGCGCCTCGTACCAGCAGTGGTTGGGCACGAAGTCGCAGACAATCTTCATCCCCTTCGCATGGGCTGTGTCCAACAGCCGCTGATAGTCGTCCCACGTGCCGAAATGCGGATCCACGTCGTCGAAGTTCAGCGTGTGGTAGCCATGATAGTTGGCCGACGCGTAGATGGGCGATAACATCACCGCATTGAACCCGAGTCCCTGGATGTAGTCCAGCTTGTCGGTGACTCCCTGCAGGTTTCCACCGCAGAATACGTTCTCGCTCCGTGGCGGCTCCTGCCAGCCTCCGTTGAATCTGTCAATCAGCAGATGATAGATTCGGATATTGTCAAACCAGTTCATACCTTATATATAATATTTATAATTTGTGGCACAAAAATAAGAAAAAAAATCGATTCACGCAAGAAAATGCGACAATTCTTTCGAATAATGGAATTAAATTACTATCTTTGCAGACAAATTGGAAATCAAGGTACGATATTAACTATGAACAAGAACGTAAAATTGGATATGAGAAAGCTCATTATATTGGCCGCGGTGCTCATCGTGGCGGGGAACGTGGCGATGGCTCGCACGGCGGGCGAACAGGGCGACGACGCCGGCAAGGTAGAGGCCGTCGACCTGGGACTCAGCGTGAAGTGGGCCAACATGAATGTGGGGGCAAAGAAACCTTCGGGCTATGGCACCTACTTCGCGTGGGGCGAGACGAAGGGCAAGGAATACTACTCGTGGAAAACCTACGCCTGGAGCAAGGACGACTCGGAATTTCTGACGAAATATTCGCTGAACGACAGGCGCACTCAGCTGGCCCCTGTGGATGATGCCGCCCACGCCGTGTTGGGTGGACAGTGGCGCATGCCCACGGCCGACGAGTTCGACGAACTGGTGAATCCCGACAACTGCACATGGGAATGGACGTCGCGCGACGGCATCAACGGCTACAAAGTAACGGGCAAGAAGACCGGCAACAGCATCTTCCTGCCCATCACCGGTTTCCGCTTCTATGCCGACACCCAGTTCCGCGCCATCAACGGCATCTACTGGTCGTCGACCCTCTACACCGGCAATCCCAACAAGGCGTGGTGCCTGGAGTTCAACTTCCAAGACTACTCGGTCCACTACGGCAACCTCTCCAGCAACCGCTTCAGCGGCCGCTGCGTCCGCGCCGTACAAGGGAAATAGCCCCGCACTATTTTACACTATAAAGACCAAACAACTTTAAACAAAAAGAATGGACTGACACCTTCGTCAGCCCATTTCTTTTTGATAACATCAGACCTCAGCTCTATACCTTATTATATAGCGATCAGTCGAGGCCGAAGAGGATCTTCAGGCCGCCGTCGACACCCGAGAAGCCCATGAAGGCCAGCGAGAGCAGGCCGGCGGAAATCATGACGATGGCCATGCCGCGCATGCCCTTGGGGATGGTCACCAGTTCCAGCTGCTCGCGCATTCCAGCAAAGACGGTCAGCGCCAGGCCGAAGCCAAGGGCCGTCGAGAAGGCGTAGACCACGGACTCAAGCAGGTTGAAATCCTTCTGGATGACGAGGATGGCGACACCCAGCACGGCGCAGTTGGTCGTGATGAGCGGCAGGAAGATGCCCAGTGCCTGATAGAGCGCTGGCGACACCTTCTTCAGGATAATCTCCACCATCTGCACCAGCGAGGCGATGACGAGGATGAAGGCGATGGTCTGCAGGTATTCCAGCCCGTTGGGCTCGAGCACATACTTCTGGACGCACCACGTCACGATGGTGGCCAGCGTCAGCACGAAGGCCACGGCGGCGGCCATGCCCAGCGAGGTTTCGACCTTCTTCGACACGCCGAGGAACGGACAGATGCCGAGGAACTGCGACAGGATGATATTGTTGACGAATATCGCGCTAATGAAAATCAAAATATATTCCATAACTTATTTTTTCTAGGATTACCTAGGATATCCTAGGAATTCTTAAGTTTATTAACAATCGCAATGAGGAATCCCAGCATGATGAACGCTCCCGGAGGAAGCACAAAGAGCAGGATGTTGTACGTCTCGGGCAACAGCATGAAGCCGAACACCGAGCCGGAACCTAAGATTTCGCGGCAGACACCCAGCAGCGTCAGACCCAGCGTGAAGCCGAGGCCGATGCCTATGCCGTCGAACAGCGACGCTACGGGCGAGTTCTTCGCGGCGAAAGCCTCCGCACGGCCGAGGATGATGCAGTTCACCACAATCAGCGGAATGAACAGTCCTAGGGCGGCGTCGATGTCGGGCAGGTAGGCCTTGATGACCAGCTGCAACATCGTCACGAAGGCGGCGATGACCACGATGAATACGGGGATGCGCACCTTGTCGGGTGTCACCGACTTCAGGCACGAAATCACAACGTTGGTACAGATGAGCACGGCCATCGTTGCCAGGCCCATCGACATACCATTCATGGCAGAGGTGGTAGTGGCCAGCGTCGGACACATACCGAGCATCAGGACGAACGTCGGGTTCTCCTTGATGATGCCATTTTTGATGATACTTATATAACTCATAAATCCGTTTAATCCGTTAAATCCGTTGTTTTCTCTTGTTTTGTAGCGCCGGTTTCGCCGTCCGTGGCGGGCGTCGTCTTATAGGCGTTATACGCATTGTTGACGGCCAGGAGGAACGCGCGGCTGGTAATGGTCGACGCCGTGATGGCATCCACCTGACCGCCGTCCTTCGACACGGTCAGCGGCTCCTTCGGGTCCTTGCCGATGATGTCGCCCTTAGCGCCCTTCTGGAACCACTTATCAGCCTTGGCACCCAGCCCCGGCGTCTCGCTCTGTTCCAGCAGCGTATAACCGAGAATCTTTCCCTCGGGGTCGAAACCCACGAGCACTTTCAAGTTGCCGCCGAAGCCCATCGTGGTGCTCTTCACCGCGGCACCGAGGTCGTTGCCCTGAGCGTCCTGCACCTGATAGACGGTGAACGTCATCTCCTTGCCCTTAGCGTCGTTCTGCTTCACCTCGTCGGTCTTCGCCACCTTGAGGTCGTTACACGCCATGACGGCCTTGATACCGTCAGCCAGCGCCTTCTCCTTCTGTTGTGCAATGGGGCCCTCGGTCAGATGGTTCACATAAGCGAGGATGCCACCCATGATGACTGCTACCAGCGTCAGTACCAGCACCATATTCATTAAAGATGATTCAAGTTTCTTCATTTTGTGACCTCCCCGAAACGTTTTGGTTTGACATAAGTGTTAATAAGCGGCGTGAACGCATTCATTATCAGAATGGCGAACGACATTCCCTCGGGATAGGCACCCCAGTTGCGGATGACGATGGTCAGCACGCCGATGGCCACGCCGTAGATGAGCTGGCCCTTGGCTGTCATCGGGCTCGTCACGTAGTCCGTAGCCATGAAGATGGCGCCGAGCATCAGACCACCGGAGAAGATGACTGCAAACGGGTCGGCATAGGCGGGATTAGCCAAGTGCATCAGTGCAGCGAGGACGAACACCGTGCCGATGATGGACACGGGGATGTGCCACGTGATGATATTCTTCCAAAGCATGTAGGCCAGGCCCAGCAGCAGTGCCAGCGCGCAAATCTCACCCATCGCGCCGCCACCGTCGGGATGGTTGCCGAGGAAGAGTTCGAGCGACGAGGGCAGCTGGTCGAGCAGCGAGGCGTCGCCATGCTTGATGGCATCCTTCATGATAGCCAGCGGCGTAGCACCCGTCTCGGCATCCAGATAAGCCCAACCCTGACCGACTATCGGCCACGTGGTCATCTGAGCCGGGAAGGCCACCAGCAGGGCTGCACGGCCCACCAAGGCAGGATTGAAGAGGTTATTGCCCAATCCGCCGAACGTCATCTTGGCCACACCGATGGCGAACAGCGCGCCGATGATGATGATCCAGACAGGCAGGTTGCTGGGCAGGTTGAAGCCGAGCAGCAGACCGGTCAGGATGGCCGAGCCGTCGCAAACGGTCGTGCGCTCGTTCTTCATCATAAACTTATTGATGGCCCACTCGAAGAATACGCAGGCCGCAACGCTCGTAGCACAGACAATGGCCGAGCCAATGCCGAAGAACCAGAACGACACGAGCAAGGCAGGTATGAGGGCAATGATGACCCCGTACATATTCTTCTCGACGGTGTCAGTCCCGTGTGCGTGAGGCGAAAGTGATACAATTAATTTTCCCATTGTTTTATTTCACAATTTGACTATTTCACGATTTAACTATTTCTTAGCCGCACGAGCGCGGATGATTCCCATGACGGTCGACTTGGCCTGACGGATGTTGTCGAGCAGCGGACGGTGGGCAGGACACGTGAACTGACACGAGCCGCACTCGATGCAGCTGACAACTTCTTCCTTCTCAGCACGCTCCCAGTTCTGGACGGCAGCGAGCTTGGCCAGCAAGTAGGGTTCAAGGCCCATCGGACAAGCCGAGACGCACTTCGCACAGCGGATACAGGGCTGCGGTTCCTTGCGGAAAGCCTCGTCGTCGGAGATGATGGTCACCGAGTTAGTACCCTTGCAGATGGGCACCTCGACGCTTGTCAGCGCCTTACCCATCATCGGACCGCCAGCCAACAGTTTGTTGTCGCCCTCGGGCATACCGCCACAGGCATCGATGAGGTCCTTCATCGGCGTGCCCATACGAACTTGGAAATTGCCCGGGTGAGCCAGTTTCTTGCCCGTCACGGTGGTATAGCGCTCAAACAAGGGCTTGTTCTTCATCACAGCCTCGTAGACGGCGAAGGCAGTTCCTACGTTCTGAACGATGGCGCCGACGTTGACGGGAATGGCGGGAGGCGCTGGTACCTGACGATTGATGACAGCATCCACGAGCTGCTTCTCACCGCCCTGCGGATAGCGCTGCTTCAGGGGCACGACCTCGACGGTGTATTCCGAAGTGCCGAACACTTCGGCACACTTGCGTGTGAGCAATTCGATGGCGGGCATCTTGTTGGTCTCGATGCCAATGTAGCCTTTGGTCACCTTCGCACCCTTCATCAACAACTCCAAACCCACGAGGATTTCGTCGGCATGCTCCATCATCAGACGGAAGTCAGCGGTGATGTAGGGCTCGCACTCTACGGCATTGATAATCACGCACTCGGCCTTGGCCGTCGGCGGCGGACATAATTTAATAAAGGTGGGGAAACAGGCACCGCCCATACCCACGACACCAGCGGCCTTGATGCGCTCAACGATTTCCTCGGGCGTCAGTTCGGGATGGTCTTTCACCAGTTCCAGCTTGTCAGAGCGGTCGATGTTTTCTTCCCACTCGTCACCTTCTACATTAATAATAATAGCGGGCTTACGATAGCCAGTGGCATCGATAGCAGTGTCAATCTTGAATACAGTACCGCTGACGCTAGAGAATATCGGAGCTGACACGAAGCCGCCAGCCTCGGCAATCAGCGTACCGACCTTCACCTTGTCACCCTTGGCGACAACAGGCTTTGCGGGAGCGCCAATGTGCTGACTCAACGGGAAGATGGCCTGCTCCGGCAGCGCAGCCAACTTGGTTTCAACGTCGTGCGTCAGTTTATTCTCTTCGGGGTGTACACCACCAATACGGAATGTTCTTACGTTCATGCTTGTTCCTCCTTCTTTTCGTTAGTGGGATTTTCCCCAGCGACGGAATCGCTGGGCACTGTTGCTTCGGCCGCTGGCGCTGGTGTGGGCGCTGTAGCTTCTGGCGCTGGTTTCGGAGCTGGGAAATTGACGGCATGGATAGCTCCCGTAGGACATACGGCCACGCACTTGCGGCAGATGCGGCACTTCTCGTGGTCAATGTAGCAGACATTGTTCTCGACGGTAATAGCGCCGAACTTACACTCCTTCTCGCACTTGCCACAGCCGATACAAGCAGCCTTACAAGCCTTCATGGCCACAGGACCTTTGTCTTTGTTGACGCAGGAGACAAACACTCTCCTACCCTTCGGACCCTTCTTGCGGAGCTCGATGATGTTGCGCGGACAAGCTTTTACACATGCACCGCAAGCCACACATTTCTCTTCGTCAACCTCAGGAAGTCCGGTCTCAGGATTCATGTGGATGGCATCAAACTGACAAGCCGCCACGCAATCGCCACAGCCCAGACAACCAAAACCGCAGGCCGTCTCACCGGCACCACAGGAGTTCATCGCTGCACATGTGCGCAACCCACTGTACTCGGCAATCTTCGGACGTAAAGCACATGTACCGTTACAACGCACGACAGCAACCTTGGGTTCACCATTGGCAATGGCCATCCCAAGGAGATCGGCCACCTTACCCATCACTTCTTGTCCGCCCACGGGACACATCAGTCCCTCAAGGCTGCCAGCATCGGCTCCTTTGACCAAAGCATCAGCCAAACCGCTGCAACCGGCAAATCCACAACCGCCACAATTAGCCCCCGGCAATTGCTCGGTAACCTGAGCAATGCGCGGATCTTCGTAGACAGCGAATTTCTTGGAGCAGACATACAGTACAAGGGCAGCAATCAATCCGATGGCACCCAGCACTAATACTGCAATCAAAATGAAATTCATAAAGTTACTTGTTTTTAAATATTTGTTTTAATAATGTTATTCTTTCTATTTGCGCCTTACGATTCTATCCAAAAGCGAAGCCGTTCGCGCATCCTATCACGCATCAACCACAGCACAAAATAATATGGTATGAGAGCCGCCAAGGCTGATAATGCTGCAAGCCCCTCATTGGACGTCAGCAACAACACAACAACCAAGACCGCAACAAGAACCACAAAGGGGAATCCGAATCCCCACAATAATGCTCGCGCCGCAACACCACCAGAGGCACTTACCACCACCTGCTGACCAAGTTTGTAGACAGCACTATCGGCACAAAACACATCAATCATCTTTTCCTTCGATTCCGATGCATTGCAATAGCCGGCGACTTTACAGGCAGCACAAGCAGAAGTCTGGACAATGCGCACTTGCACCTTATCCTTTTCAATGCGTTCTATGACCCCCGAATGACTTATTTTAGTACTCATTAGTTTTGCAATCTCATGTTTGCAATTGCAAAGGTACGACAAAAATATGAATTAAAGATGTAATTATTTAAGTTTTTTCGAAAAAAACTCGAAAACGTTTGCGATTTCAGCTTTTTTTTTCTACTTTTGCCACGTTAAAACGCAAAATGACGATGAAAGTAAACGAACAGACACTTCAACAAGTAGAGAGAGCCTTACGCAAAGTAGCCGAAAAATTCCCATCAACGGAAGAGGCCATTCAGCTCACTGACATTCATTTGAGAGTCAGTCAAGAGTCGGGTGAATTGGCAGCATTCGACGATGACGACAAGGAAATAACCCGTTGTGTCGTTGAGCAATGGATTGACAACAAAGAAGATACATTTTACAGCGATGTGGCCGTAGTGCTCCATAATGTCTTGAACAAGCAAAAGAAACTGATTGAGGAAATGTCAATCCTGAAGCCCTACTCTTTCGTGTTGGAAAACGATGATCACGAGAACGTGGAAGAGCTCTATTTGGTTGACGACGACATCGTCATCATTGACGAAGAACTGATGAAGGACCTCGATAGTGATTTAGACAATTTTCTTAACAATCTCCTGAAAGACTGACTATCTGAGCCTTATTGCTTCACCTACCCGGATCTGATAGTCAGGCGGAAGATTATTTGTTTTATATAATTTCTTCAGTCTTATTCCGTAACGCTGTGAGATAGAATACATTGACTCTCCAGCTTTGACATAATGAGCGCGGCCTTTATAATCTTTCGGAGCCTTGCTGCGTTTCTTCTTCAACCAAACAATTTCTCCCTCTTCTAACTTGTCATTTTTATTGCGTTCATTATATTTGGCAAGTTTACGATAGGACACATCCACCTCTTTTGCTATGCTACGGAAAGTATCACCCTTACGAGCTATTAAATAGTAGTTCATGTTAAAGGCATAGATATGACGAAGGTCGCCATTCTTAACCTGCTGAGTCTGGAATTTATCATATCCTTTAGCAGTATCATATTGGTAAAGCTTGTAGAGTTGGATAATCTCTATCAACTTTGTGGCATAGGTGGGGCTGGTGGCATATCCACAGGCTTTTAATCCCTTAGCCCATCCTTTATAATCAGTCAGTTTCAGTTGGAAAAGACTGCTGTAGCGTTTGCTCGTAGTAAGGAATATCGAATGGTCCTTATAACTTTCATATACATTATCATATGCACGGAAGCATTCGTTACGCTCGTCATCATCATGATAGCTCTTACGGCCCGTCCATCCGTTACATTTGATTCCAAAATGGTTGTTGGCTCTGGTTGCCAACTCACTTCTTCCCGCTCCCGATTCAAGAACACCCTGAGCCAGCGTGATACTTGCCGGGATATGGTATTTCAACATCTGTTCAACAGCTACATCCTTATATTGATCAAAATAATCCTGATAGCGTTGATTCCAGGATATTGACTGAGAAAGGGCCAATTGGAGTGCCAAAAACAGGCAGAAAAGTGAAAATATTGTTCGTTTCATGAATAAAAATCTGAATTATTTTGCAAAAGTAGAGAAAAATAATTAAATTTGCAACAAAAATCGAAAGATTATGAAGGAAATAGAGGTAAAACCCCATATTTTGGAAGCGCAAATGGATGAGTTGACGCCCGAAGAGCGTTCACTGATAGAACAAGCCATCGAAGGAACGAACCGTTCATACTCTCCTTATTCCCATTTCCATGTCGGAGCTGCATTGAAACTCCAAAACGGAGTGACTTTCATTGGATGTAACCAAGAGAATGCTGCCTTCCCTGCCGGCATTTGTGCTGAACGCTCAGCCATCTTTGCTGCAGGAGCACAATACCCTGACCAGCCTATTACCATGTTGGCCATTGCTGCACGCAATAAAGAAGGAGAATTCACAAAGGATCCTGTCAGTCCTTGCGGTACATGCCGACAAGTACTCATTGAAACCGAGACACGATTTCATCACTCTGTCCGAATACTGCTATACGGCCAGCGATGCGTATATATTGTAGACAGCATCAAACAGCTGATGCCTCTATCGTTTACTGAATTCTAAACAACTTAACTTATATAATATAAAAATGGTAAAGATCTCGAAAGAGGCCGCCCTCCAATATCATGAGTCAGGCCGGCCTGGTAAAATTGAAGTAAAACCAACTAAAGCGTATCGTACACAAACAGACCTCTCACTGGCTTACTCCCCTGGAGTTGCCTATCCGTGTTTGGAAATACAGGAAAATCCTGATGATGCTTATAGATATACCGACAAAGGCAATCTGGTGGCAGTAATATCCAACGGAACAGCCGTTCTCGGATTGGGTGACATTGGTGCCATGAGCGGAAAGCCCGTTATGGAGGGTAAGGGACTGCTTTTCAAAATCTATGGCGGAATCGACGTTTTTGACATTGAAGTTGACGAGAAAGACCCTGAGAAATTCTGCGAGGCAGTAGAGAAGATTGCACCCACCTTTGGTGGTATCAACCTCGAGGACATCAAGGCTCCTGAGTGTTTCTATATTGAGGAACGTTTGAAGAAGACACTCGACATTCCGGTGATGCACGACGACCAGCACGGCACCGCCATCATCTCTGCTGCAGGACTAAAGAACGCATTGGAGGTTATAGGAAAAGACATTGCGAAAGTCCGTATTGTGGTTAATGGCGCTGGTGCTGCGGCTATCTCGTGTACTAAATTATATATGGCTATTGGTGCCCAAAAGGAGAACATTGTCATGCTCGACTCCAAGGGCGTTATTTCCGTTGAACGTCAGGACTTGAATGAGCAGAAGCGTTTCTTTGCTACCAATCGTAATGACATACATACATTGGAAGAGGCTATCAAAGATGCTGATGTTTTCGTAGGATTATCCAAAGGTAACGTGCTTTCAAAAGACATGGTGAAGTCAATGGCCAAAGACCCGATTATCTTTGCCTTGGCCAATCCTGTTCCGGAAATCTCGTATGAAGATGCAATGGATGCTCGCCCCGACGTACTGATGTCAACAGGTCGAACGGACTATCCGAACCAAATCAATAATGTCATAGGTTTCCCATACATCTTCCGCGGCGCATTGGACGTTCACGCTACAGCTATCAATGAAGAAATGAAATTAGCCGCCGTTCACGCTATTGCAGATCTGGCCAAACAGCCTGTGCCCGATGTTGTAAACGACGTGTATAAGGTCAATAACCTTAGTTTCGGTCGTGATTATTTTATTCCGAAACCTGTTGACCCACGTCTGATTACTGAAGTATCGGCTGCTGTTGCCAAAGCCGCAATAGACAGTGGTGTTGCACGCAAGGATATTACAGACTGGGAAAAATACAAGAAATCTTTGAGCGTTTTGCTGGGTCAGGAAACAAAACTTACCCAGAAAATCTATTCTACAGCAGCAAACCACCCACAAAGAGTGGTATTCGCAGAAGCTGTTCATCCTACAATGCTGAAAGCTGCTGTTCAAGCCAAGGCGGAAGGAATATGTCATCCCATTCTGCTGGGTAATGACGAGTACATTGCTAAGCTTGCACAAAAACTCGATTTGAATATTGAGGGAATTGAAATTGTCAACCTGCGTCATCCCAGTGAACAAGAGCGTCGCGAGCGTTATGCCCGCATCTTGACCGAAAAACGCCAACGAGATGGCTACACTTTTCAGGAAGCAAACGACAAGATGTTCGAACGCAACTATTTCGGAATGATGATGGTTGAAACAGGTGAGGCTGACGCCTTCTTAACCGGACTGTATACGAAGTATTCGAATACTATTAAGGTTGTTAAGGAAGTCATTGGTATTCGTCCACAGTACAAGCATTTTGCAGCAATGCACATCATCAATTCTGCCCGTGGTACACTCTACATTGCTGATACACTGGTCAACGAAAATCCTGATACGGAAGCTCTTATTGATATAGCTAAACTTGCTAGTAAGAGCGTTAGGTTCTTCAATGAGAAGCCTGTGGTAGGCATGATTAGCCATTCGAATTTTGGAAGCAGCCAAAGTGAAGGTGCGCTAAAAGTTAAAAATGCCACTATTTACATGCAGGAACGCTATCCCGATCTTCCCATTGACGGTGAACTGCAATTAGGGTTTGCACTCGATGATGACTTACGTGACGAGCAGTATCCGTTCACACGCCTAAAGGGCAAAAAAGTGAACACGCTCGTGTTCCCCAACCTTACTTCTGCGCGTTCATCTTACAAAATGTTGCAGATGCTCGGATCTGATGCTGAGATTATCGGTCCTATTCAGGTCGGACTGAACAAACCAATCCACTTTGTCGACTTTGGAGCATCCGTACGTGACATTCTAAACATCGTTGCGATTGCAACCATTGATGCTTACGTTGACAAGTTGAAGAAGAAAATAACAGGAATTGATGTATAGCAAGAAATAAGCTCTTTAATATTTTTTAAGTAAAAAAACGGCCCGTTAGAGTACAACAAGCCGTTTTTTTTCGTAACTTTGCACCGCTTTTAAAGGCTAATTCAAACACATACTCCTGATTATCAGCGAGTTAAGACAATTTAAGAAAGTTTTTTAGATGAGACAATTAAAGATTCAAAAGAGTATTACGAATCGTTCGAGTGAAGCACTGGATAAGTATCTGGTGGAAATCGGTCGTGCACCACTGATCAGTATCGATGAGGAAATTGAACTGGCTCAGAAAATCCGTAAAGGCGGTCCTGAGGGCGAGCGTGCCAAGGACAGGCTGGTAACGGCAAATCTGCGATTCGTAGTATCCGTCGCTAAGCAGTATCAGCATCAGGGATTGACGCTGACTGACCTAATCGACGAGGGTAACATTGGCTTGATTAAGGCCGCACAGAAGTTCGATGAGACTCGAGGCTTCAAATTTATTTCATACGCAGTATGGTGGATTCGTCAGAGCATCCTGCAAGCTATTGCAGAGCAAAGTCGTATTGTACGTCTGCCTCTCAATCAGGTAGGTTCATTGAGCAAGATTAATCATGAGATTAACAAGTTTGAGCAGGAGAATCAGCGTCACCCGTCCATCTCAGAGTTGAGTGATGCAACAAGTTTGGACGAAGAGAAAATTTCGCAGTCAATGATGGCTGACGGTCATCATGTGTCGATTGACGCACCTTTCCAGGATGGAGAAGACAATTGTATGCTCGACGTGATGGCATCTGGTGACGATTCACGTACTGATCGCCAAGTTGACCATGAGTCTATGGCACTCGAACTGAACAATGTTCTTCAGAAAGTTTTGAAAGAACGTGAGATTACCATTATCCGCGAATGTTTCGGTATTGGTTGCCACGAAAAGGGACTTGAAGAGATAGGCGACCAGTTGGGACTTACTCGTGAGCGTGTCCGTCAGATTCGCGAAAAGAGCATTGCAAAGCTTCGTGATTCGGGCAATGCACGCATCTTAATGAAATATTTAGGCTAAAAGTTTTGTGGCTCCATTTTTTTTTCGTACTTTTGGGGCCGTGAATCAGAAGCTACGCATATTGACACTAATGCTGGGCATGATGACTCTCATGCCCAGTTTTTGTTTAGCCCGCAGTTATACCGACTCGTTGATATTAAATCGAGTTTGGAACTACAGGCGCAACTTTACTGTTCCCGTTCATGGAATAGAGAAGAATGTTTATATGCGCTATACTTTTGGGATGGACCGTCGTAATGCCTTGCTTTTCCTTGTGCCAACGATGTATGTCATTGCCCAGGGCGACCGTCATTATGTAGGAGAATCCTATTGCAAACTTAATTTTCGCGACGTTGACGAATACGACGTTAAAAGACAAGTTGTATGGGGTACCATTCCCCGACAGCGTACTGCGATGCCCGTCTTATTAGAATTTAGCACCCCTGATTTCTACGATGATAAACTTTATCCCGACTATATTCTCTCACCTTTTTATAGGGGCAACAGTTTCTTCTATCATTATAAAATAAGACTTGTGGAAGATAACATGGCCGTCATCCGTTTTGCACCCAAGAAGAATAATACGCAGTTAGTGAAAGGTTTTGCTACTGTCGATGTCAATACCGGCAGACTACAGTCAGTTGATTTTGAAGGAGAGTTTGATATGGTCGCTTTCAAAGTATCGGCCGAGATGAATGAGAACGATACCCAATCAAAGCTTCCTAAGCGTTGCACTACCGATGCTGCATTCAATTTTCTGGGAAATAAGGTTACAGCAACTTTTACTGCTGCCTATGATTGCCCGCGAACTCTCCCCGACTCGCTCGATGACGAGAAGAATCGCGAACTGATGGAAGAGTTGCGCCCAATCCCGCTAAACCAACGTGAACAGGAGATTTATGCCCGATATGACAGCATCAATAATGCCTCCCTAAAAAACAATACGGTGGATACACATGCTGTAGATACTATAACTGGGGATACTATAGCAGTGGATACGACTCTACAGGAGAAACATCATGGCAATGATTGGTTAAAAAAAATTGGTTGGGACATCATTGGCTATAACCTCATTAACGGCAACAGAACAGATGTCGGCGCAGTGACAATGCGTTTTTCACCTTTGCTAAACCCGCTTTACTTTGGCTACAGCAAAAGTCGAGGCATCAGCTATAGGCTAAAATTCGGTTTCCGCTATAGTTGGAATGCTCACCGCTATCTGACGCTGAATCCACAGTTCGGTTACAACTTCAAGCTAAACCAGATATTCTACAAGATCCCCTTGCGAATGACCTACAACCCCAAACGTAACGGTTACGCAGAAATTTCATGGGCCAACGGCAACCACATTTCGAATAGTGCGTTGGCTGACGATTTTCAAAAGATTATGGGTGATTCTATCAATATGCCTGATTTCAAGGATATGTCCATTCAGGCTGTCAACAACGTTGTGGCTTACGACTGGTTGGAAATCATGACTGGCTTGGTCTTCCACCGACGTGTTTCCTTAGATCCAGAACTCATGAAGGAAGCAGGAATGGATTGGGAATTCCGAAGCTTTGCATCTACAGTAACCGTCAGACTAACCCCCTGGCACAACGGACCGACCCTGACTGCCAATTTCGAACAAAGCATCAAAGGTGTATTCGGCTCAAATCTTGACTACCAGCGTTGGGAATTTGACGCATCCTATTTGAAACATATACCCAGCTTACGCATTCTCAACTTACGAGGTGGTGCAGGTTTTTATACACAACGTAATTCCAATTACTTCGTCGACTATGCCAACTTCCACGACGACAACCTTCCATCGGGCTGGGAAGACGACTGGGCCGGACAATTTCAATTGCTTAGAAGCTCATGGTACAACCAGTCTAACTACTATGTGAGAGGACATGTCTCATTCGATACGCCAATGTTGTTGCTCTCTTATCTTCCTATTGTTGGGAGATACCTTGAAGTGGAGCGTCTTTATGTAAGTGCGTTGTCTATTCAACACACAAGGCCCTATTTCGAACTGGGCTACGGATTTACTAACCGTTATTTCTCCATGGCTGTCTTCACGAATCTGCTCGGAGGTAAAATTCAGGAATTCGGCTGCAAATTCACAGTAGAACTATTTAGAAGATGGTAAAGCCACTAACAATCTACAAGGCCAGTGCAGGCTCTGGAAAGACCTTCACACTGGCAACAGAATACATCAAACTGCTCGTCAAAAATCCGATGAGCTATCGTTCTATCTTGGCCGTGACGTTTACCAACAAAGCGACGGAAGAGATGAAAATGCGCATTCTCAGTCAGCTTTATGGAATATGGAAACTGTTGCCCGATTCATCGGATTACCTGAAACACATTGTTGCTGCGACAGGTCTTTCCGAGTCTCAAGTCAGCCAACGTTCAGGTGAAGCCCTTCATCAGTTGTTACACAATTACAACTATTTCCGTGTTGAGACAATAGACACTTTTTTCCAGAGTGTCCTTCGCAATCTTGCCCGTGAACTGGACTTGACTGCTAACCTTCGCATCGGACTGAACGACACTCAAGTGGAAGAACAAGCCGTCGATCGTCTTATTGATTCTCTCACCCATACAGACGTCATGCTGCAATGGTTGCTGAAATATATTATGGAGACTATCAGTGACGACCGTTCGTGGAACATTATCGGACAGGTGAAGCAATTTGGACGCACCATCTTCCGCGATTTCTATAAAGAAAAGAGCGACGAACTAAAGCAACGGATTAACCAGAAAGACTTCTTAAGCAACTATATGAGTCAAATGCGCCAGATTCGTTCCGATGCTCTCCAGCACATGAAAGAAATTGGCGACCATTTCTTCGACGTTCTCAATCAGGAAGGCATATCCATTACCGATCTGTCTTATGGAAAATCTGGCGTGGCTGGTTTTTTCATCAAGCTACAGAACGGTCAGTTTGACGAAGGCATCATGGGCAAACGCGTCACCGACTGCATAGAAGATACGACCAAATGGTGTAGCAAGAAAAACGAACGTGCTGACTTCATCTATTCCCTGGCAGACACCACGCTCGTCCCTATCTTGCAAAAAGCAATAGCCGAACAGCCCCGTCAGTGGAAACTCTACAAATCCGCTGACCTGACCTTGCAACATCTTAACCAGTTGCGTCTGCTTGGGAGCATCGAACAAAAGGTTCGTGAGATGAACAGCGAGGCCAACCGTTTTCTGCTCAGCGATACTCAGCAACTGCTCCATTCACTCATTAAGGATAGCGACTCCCCGTTCATCTTTGAGAAGATTGGTACCCAACTGGAACATGTGATGATTGACGAGTTCCAGGACACATCGACCGTTCAGTGGCAGAACTTCAAGATTCTCCTGCAGGAATGTATGAGTCACGTCGACACCGAGAATCTCATTGTCGGCGACGTCAAGCAAAGCATCTACCGTTGGCGCTCAGGTGACTGGCGACTCTTGAATGCTATCGACCAAGAATTTCCTCATGCAGATTCGATGATGGACATTCGTCCACTGGACACCAACTACCGTTCTGAACGGCGCATCATAGAGTTCAATAACGCCTTCTTCATCGAGGCCGCCCTGCAGG
The DNA here is from genome assembly GCA_017447515.1 of Prevotella sp. Lineage (GTDB taxonomy): Bacteria > Bacteroidota > Bacteroidia > Bacteroidales > Bacteroidaceae > Prevotella. The sequence continues at coordinate 21,138 of JAFSNG010000031.1, forward strand.
AGTATGAAACACAGCGTGAGAATTATCCATCAGGTGCAGAACTCCTCAAACACGCCTATGCCGATGTTGCCCAAAAGGTCCCGGAAAAGCTGAAGACGAATGGATTTATCAACATCCGTCTACTGCCGGCAAAGGACTACCAAACAGAAACCCTAGAACAACTGACCGATACGGTGTCCATGCTTCTCGACAAAGGAGTAAAGCCACAGAATATAGCCATTCTCGTACGAACCAACAGCAGTATTCCCTTAGTGGCAGACTTTTTCGCCGGACACATGCCTCAGGTAAGTATTGTCAGCGACGAAGCCTTCCGTCTCGATGTCTCCGTCAGCGTCTGCCTGCTCGTTCAGGCACTCCATGTGCTTACCCATCCCGACGACCTGTTGGCCAAGGCGACTGTCGCAAAACTCTACCAGCGCACCGTGCACGGCAATTCTGTTGCCGAGAGCGAGCTGTTCATCAAAGACCGTCCTATTGACGAACTGCTTCCTCCCGACTTCACCCAACAGACCGCTGCCCTGCTCCACCTGCCGCTCTACGAACTGACGGAACGTCTTTTCCATATCTTCCAACTGGACCGTTTAAAAGATGAAAGTGCCTACGTCTGTGCCTTCTACGACCAGCTGAACAAGTTCACGCTCGACAACAGCACCGACATTGATGCCTTTGTCCGTGAATGGGATGAAACCATCTGTAGCAAGACCATTCAGAACACAGCTACCGACGGCATCCGCATCCTCTCCATCCACAAGAGCAAGGGTCTGGAGTTCGACCATGTCATCATTCCTTTCTGCGACTGGCGCCTCGAACACAGCGACATTCTCTGGTGTCAGCCCAAAGATTCGCCGTTCGACGCCCTGCCCATCGTCCCCGTCGATTATAGCGGCAAGCAGATGATGGGTACCATTTACGAACCGAACTATTTGGACGAGCATCTCCAAAACACCGTCGACAACCTCAATCTGCTTTATGTCGCTTTCACGCGAGCCTCCAAAAGCCTCTTTGTCCTGGGCCGACGTGATTCCAAAGGCAGCCGTTCGGCACTCATCGAATCCGTATTGCCCAATCTCAAACTTGACGGCAGCACTTTGGAGGGAATGGAGGAAAACGAGTCGGCCATCGAGTTTACCTATGGTGATCTCTACGTAGAATCCGAGAAACCAAAGAATACAAAGACTGCCAACGTCTTCCTGCAGCCCGTCACTCCCAAGTCTGTCACCATCGAGAGCTTTGATGTCAAGACTGAATTCCGTCAGAGCAACAAGAGCCGTGAATTTATCGAAGGCGACGACGAACAACAGGAGCTAAGCTATATTAAAATCGGCAGTGTGTTGCACAATGTGTTCTCAACCATTCATACCAGTGCCGATATCGAACATGCGCTGGCACAGTTGCAGCGCGACGGGGTGCTCTACGACGATGAGGTGACTGCTGAGAAAGTCACCAGCATGTTACGTAAGCGGCTCGAAAGCCCACGTATCAAGGACTGGTTCTCCGACCGCTGGCAACTATTCAACGAGTGTAGCATCCTCACACTCGATGGTCAGGGTAACATGCAGGAGCGTCGTCCCGACCGCGTGATGACTGACGGACACGAAACTCACGTCGTCGATTTCAAATTCGGACGTTCCCAGGCTGAATACCATGAGCAAGTCCGCGAATACATGCAACTGCTGCGCTCTATGGGAATGTCCAATGTCAAGGGCTGGCTCTGGTATGTATATATTAATAAGGTAGAAGAAGTGATATGAAAGATTTCCTCGCATACGTCGCCGAAGACATTCTCCGCAAATATGGCACCAACCTGTCGCGCGTTGCCGTGGTGTTTCCCAACAAGCGTGCATCGTTGTTCCTCAACGACCATCTCGCCCGCATAGCCAAACAACCCATTTGGAGCCCTGCCTACATCACCATCAGCGAACTCTTCCGTCAGCAGTCACCGCTTCAGGTTGCCGACCCTATCAAGCTCATCTGCGACCTCCATAAGTCGTTCTGCCGCTGCACGGGATCTGACGAGAGCCTGGATAAATTTTACGGCTGGGGGCAGCTACTGCTCACCGACTTCGACGACATTGACAAGAACATGGCCGACGCCGACCGTGTCTTCGCCAACTTACGTGACATCCACGAGCTCGACGATATTTCCTATCTCACCGACGAACAACGCGAGATGATTCGCCGATTCTTCAGCAATTTCTCCGAAGACCATAACACCGAACTGAAGGAGCGTTTCCTCCGGCTGTGGAGTCACTTCGCTGACATCTACCACGACTTCAACCGTCGCCTATCCTCTCAAGGCCTAACCTACGAGGGCGCCCTCTACCGCCAGATAGTCTATTCAGCATGTTGCTGTGCCACAGCAACAGACACGACCACCGACGTCCTCTCTTTCCCTTACGACCACTACCTCTTCGTCGGCTTCAACCTGCTGCAAAAGGTCGAGCAACAACTGTTCACCCACTTGCAAAAGGAGGGCAAGGCTCATTTCTATTGGGACTTCGACCACTATTATATGCAAAATCACGAGGCCGGACAGTACATCCGCCGTTACCTCGAACATTTCCCCAATGAACTCGACACCACGTCGGAAGCCGTCTACGGCAATTTCAGCCACAAACGCCACATTAGCATCATCTCCGCTCCCACCGAGGATATCCAGGCCCGCTACGTCAGCACCTGGCTCCATGCCACCACTCCCGACGGGTCACCGTCGGGTTACTTCCCCCGCATCGCTGCCGGTCGCCGCACGGCCATCGTGCTCTGCAACGAGAACCTCCTGCCCACCGTCATCCACTGCTTGCCCGACGAGGTCGACAAAGTGAATGTCACCACGGGCTATCCTCTCTCGCAGACGCCTGTCGCCTCGCTCATCCAACTCTGGTTTGATATGCAATTGCAGGGCCGTACGCCTCGCCTCCTCCGCATCTTCCAGCGCCATCCCTATGCCAAATACGTCAGCGATGACCAGCAACCCCTGGCACAACTTCTGCGCGAGGTGGCCACAAAGGGTAGCACAGACATCAACGATCCGATGTTTCAGGAGTCGCTGTTCCGCGCCTATACATTGGTTAACCGTCTCGACGACCTGCAGCGCAGTGGCGACCTGACGGTGACGCAAACCACCCTTCAGCGGCTGGTCACGCAAGTCATCCAGCAGACCAGCATCCCCTTCCACGGCGAACCCGCCGAAGGCCTTCAGATCATGGGCGTGCTGGAGACGCGCAACCTCGACTTCGACCATGTGCTGCTGCTCTCCTGCAACGAGGGCAACATGCCGAAGGGCGTCAACGACTCGTCGTTTATTCCCCACAGCCTACGCCACGCCTACGAACTGACGACCGTCGAAAACAAGGTGGCCATCTACGCTTATTACTTCCATCGCCTTTTGCAACGGGCTGGCGACATCACCATCCTCTACAATAGTTCTACCGAGGATGGTCAGCGCGGCGAGATGAGCCGTTTCATACTCCAACTGATGGTCGAGAGTCCACACACCATCTCGCTCCACACGCTGCTCTCCGGACAGTCAACATTGAAGTGGCAACCTGCACCCATTGACAAGACGCCACACGTCATGCAAGTCATCCAGTCGCAGTTCACCACGCAACACCCGATGCTCTCGCCGACGGCTATTGCCAAATACATGCGCTGTCCGTTGCAGTTCTATTACAGCTATGTGGCCGACATCCAACAGTCCGACGTTCCCGACGACGAACAGGAACTCGACAACCGCATCTTCGGTAACGTCTTCCATGAAGCCGCAGAAATCATCTATCGCCAACTGCCGCGCGAAATTGACAAGCCGCTGCTCGACCACCTATTGAAGTCGAAGGTTGAAATCGAGCGTGCTGTTGACGAGGCCTTCCACAAGGTGATGCCCTTTGCAACGAAGAGCGGACTGCACCTCATCAATCGCGAGGTCATCATCCACTACCTCCGCCAGCTCATCACCATTGACCGTCGCCTGGCGCCCTTCACCATCCTCGGCCTCGAGCACGACGTCAAGCGCCCGCTATCAATCATCAACAATCCACGCTCCATTGGCGGTCGCATCGACCGACTTGATCTCATCAACGACGAGTACATCCGCGTCGTTGATTACAAGACCGGCAGCAAACGCCTGAAGGCGCTGGCCGACGTCGATGCCATCTTTGAGCCCGAAAACATCCACGAACATTCCGACTATTACCTGCAGACGTTCGTCTATGCCGACATCGTCAGCCGTCAGATGAAAGCTCGCAATCCACAAGCTAAAGTCTCCCCCGCCCTGCTATTCATTCAGTATGCCGGTGGCGAGGACTACGACCCCACGCTTTGTCTAGGCCGCGAACCAGTCCGCGACATCGCCGAAGTGTCAGCGCGTTTCAACGAGCTGCTGGATGCAAAGATTCAGGAAATGTTCTCGCCCGATGTGCCGTTCTTGCCTACCGACAACATGAAGACGTGCAGCACGTGTCCCTACCGTCTAATGTGCCGACGCTGAACCCATCCGGCGGGAAGCGTGCGGCGTCCGACGGCATTCACGTCGGGCTCTGCGGGAATGGGAATACGACCGATACCGTGCTGTAACGCAGGTGAAATGCTATCCAACGCGAAATCATAAATCAGGTTTTCTTCATCCACGAGGACGAAGTGGTGCTTGCCCTGCACGCTATCCTTCGGTGTCTCCCAGATGACGCGCTCGAAGCGCAGGGAGTCCTCGACGGCGGGTGTTCGCAGCAAGCAATCGGCAAAGCGATAGTCAAACAGCGAATCGGCATTCTCCACGACCTCACCCATCACCACGTCGTCCGCATAGCCCGTCGCCAGCGTCCACCGGCAGTCGAGCACCATCGGCAATTCCGTGTTGGCAAAACGCAATGCCGCGCCGCGATTAGCCGAGAAAGGATAGAACTGCGCCAGCGTCGAATGCTCAACGATGGCCTCACAACCATAGAACGACAGACAGTCGCCGTAGGTATTGCTGAACTGGCAATACTCGACATACACATCGGAATGGCGTGCTAAAAGACCTTCTCCGCTGGCGTTATGCACAATCGTATTAAACATATAGAGCGACGTACTGTCACACATCAAAGCATCAACAGCATTGCGAATCTCACAGTTGGAGAAGCAGTTGTCACCGTTGTGCGAATGCAGCTCGATGCCGCGCCACTGACCGCTGATGCGGTCGTAAGGCAGATAGTCGAACATACGGTCCAGACGGTCGCCGCGAAACAGTGAATTCTCAGCCACCACATTACCATAGGCCGTGATACCCGCGCCGTCGTGGAAGTACAGCGACGTATTGCGAATGGTTAGCGTAGCGTTCTCTTCGACACTGATGCCATCACCGTAGATGACGACGGGCCGCGATGTCTCAATCACCGTATCCTGCCGGACTACAAGACTATCCAACTGGATAGCATCCCAACTATACGTCCGTAGGTTGACACGCTGCTGGGCACCGCTCTCCAGCGTAAAAACGAGATTGTCCTCCACCAGTTGCGGCTCGTCAGCGTAATTCTCGCGGGTGGTAATCTCGACGAACACTAGCAGACTGTCGCCCTTGCGCACCTCGAAGTCGGAGCCAACAGGGTCCAGATAGGTGCCATCGACATTCACGCGGTAACCGCTTTGGTTGCTGCGTTCCAGTCGTGCGGTGACGATGCGAATGCCATCACTCGATTCGTTGTGCACCCAGAAAGTCCGGGTAGATGAGGGAACGGTGGAAAACACCGTGTCAAACCGAACGGTATCCTCCGAGAATGTCAGTCGGTTACCGGGGCTGCTGCTGAACGAATCGTTGTCCGTGCAAGCCGTAAGCATCACGACAACGACAAACATCAAAAAGAAAAGTCGTCTTACCATATATAGATAAAACGACTTTTCACGCGATTTATTGTCTAGGGGACTAGATAATCTAGAGATTCTAGAGGTTCTAGATTATTTTCCGAAGTAGCGCTTCAGCAGTCCTGCGAAGCCGGCACCATGGCGGGCCTCGTCCTTAGCCATTTCGTGAACGGTGTCGTGGATGGCATCGAAACCGGCAGCCTTGGCGTTCTTGGCAATGCGGAACTTGTCCTCGCAAGCACCGGCCTCGGCAGCAGCGCGCTTCTCCAGATTGGTCTTGGTGTCCCACACGACCTCGCCCAGCAGCTCAGCGAAACGAGAAGCATGGTCAGCCTCTTCGAAAGCGTAACGCTTGAAGGCCTCGGCAATCTCGGGATAGCCCTCGCGGTCGGCCTGACGAGCCATAGCCAGATACTGACCTACCTCGCTGCACTCGCCGTTGAAGTGTGCACGCAGGTCGTTAATCATTTCCTCGCTGACGCCCTCGGGCTTGCCATCACCAATGCGATGAACGGTGGCATACGTGGTCTCGCCGTCCTCTTTCAACTCAGAGAACTTTGATGCGGGAGCCTTACAAATGGGGCACTTCTCGGGAGCAGCATCGCCTTCGTAGATATATCCACAAACGGCGCAAATGAACTTTTTCTTCATAGTCGTTTTGTATTTGTTTAGTTAATAATAAAAGTATTTCGGTTCTCAACGACTGCAAATATACGAATAATATTCGGGAAAAGCAACTTTTTTCCGAAATATTTCTTAACTTTGCAGCATAATTCATCAATCATCACGCGAAACGTATGAAAAAACTAACTATCTTATCAGCATTATTCCTCGTGTGCACAACGGTTTCCGCACAGTTCGCGGAACCCATGTACGAACTCCCCGACCCGCTCCTTATGAACGACGGACGGCAAGTAAAAACCATCGCCGACTGGAACGAACGCCGGTTGGAAATCGCCGACATGATTCAGACCTTCGGCATCGGACGCATCCCCGCCGTGCCGCGCGAAGCCGTCAAGGCACGCATGGACGGTGACACGCTCATCGTTGACGTCACTGTGAACGGACAAACGCTCACCCTGAAATCTGCCATCGCCTATCCCACCGTCGGAGAGCCACCCTACGCGCTGATGATCGGCACCAGTATGTTGGCACTGCCCAAGGACATCTTCGACCCGCGACCCATTGCCCGCATGAACTACCGCGAGTCGCAGGTGAACGACTACTCGCAGTGGCGGCCTCACAAGGAGCGCGGCGAACACAATTTCGACCGCCTCTATCCCGAACTCAAGGACAACGGCGCCTACAGCGAGTGGGCCTGGGGACTGCAGCGACTCATTGACGGACTGGAGCAGCTCGGCCCTGAGAAAACGAAAATTGATGTGAAGCGTATCGGTGTCAGCGGATGTTCATACGCCGGCAAGATGGCCCTCTTCTGCGGAGCCTTCGACGACCGCGTAGCCCTCACCATCGCACAGGAACCCGGTGGCGGCGGTGCAGCATCGTGGCGCTACAGCCACAAGCTGGACAGCGTCGAAAACCTTGACCGCACCGACTATCACTGGTTCCTCGAATCCATGCGCGAACGCTTCCACGGCGACAGCGTCTATCTCATGCCCTACGACCACCATGAGCTCTGCGCCATGGTTTGTCCCCGCGCCCTTCTCGTGTTAGGCAATCCTGACTACAAGTGGCTCGCAGACGAGAGTGCCGCCTATTCCATGGCCGCAGCACGCAAAGTCTGGGAACGCCTCGGACTCGGTGATCGCGTTGATATTGACATCGTTGGCGGCCACGGCCACTGCCAGCTGCCCAAGAGCCAATATCCCATTGTCGAGCGATTCATCGACCAATTCCTCCTCGGCAAAGAGTAGGTCAGAGCTCGTCGCACTCTTTGAGCCAAAGGGCGGAGCTGGCGTCACTCGGCATACGCCAGTCGCCACGGGGCGAGAGGCTGATGCTGCCGACTTTGGGGCCGTCGGGCAAACAAGAACGCTTGAACTGCTGCGAGAAGAATCGGCGGCAGAAAGTCTTGAGCCATTTCAGGATGATGTCACGGTCGTACTTGTCGCCGAAAGCCTGCTTGGCAAGCAGGAAAATCTTGGCAGGACGGAATCCGAAACGCAGGAAGTAGTAGAGGAAAAAGTCGTGAAGTTCGTAAGGTCCTACGAGGTCTTCGGTCTTTTGTTTGATATTGCCCTTCTCGTCGGCAGGCGTCAGCTCGGGGGAGATGGGCGTGTCGATAATGTCGAGCAGCGTGTCGCGCTGTGCTGAGAACGCCGGCATGGAGGCGTAATAGCGGATGAGATACTGGATAAGCGTCTTGGGGATACTGGCATTGACACCATACATCGACATGTGGTCGCCGTTATACGTTGCCCAGCCGAGGGCAAGTTCGGAGAGGTCTCCGGTGCCAACAACGAGAGCATTCAGCTTGTTGGCAAGGTCCATCAGAATCTGTGTCCGTTCGCGAGCCTGCGAGTTTTCGTAGGTGGCGTCGTGGATTTTAGCGTCGTGACCAATGTCGGAGAAATGCTGTTCGACGGCCTTCGCAATAGAAATCTCCATCTGCGAAATACCCAGTGTCTGCATTAGCGTCGAGGCATTGTCGTGAGTGCGTTCGGTGGTGCCGAAGCCCGGCATCGTCACGCCAATGATTCCCTTGCGGTCGTAGCCTAACTTGTCGAAAGTGCGCACGCAAACGAGCAGAGCCAGCGTAGAGTCGAGACCGCCGCTGATGCCGATAACAACGTGTTCACAACAGGTATGAATGAGGCGCTTGGCCAGTCCGGCCGTCTGGATGTTCAGAATCTCTTCGCACGTCGCGGCCATCTCATCGTCGGCCGGAATGAAGGGATGAGCATCGACGGCGCGCAGGAGCTGGAACGGATGTTCGTCCAACGGCGGTTTGCAGTCAACCATCTGTGCATGGGCTTCGCGCTGGGCATTGATGAACGTGGAATTGGTCTGACGCTCGGTGCGCAGGCGTTCGACGTCAATCTGTGCCGACTGCATCTGCGGCTGGAACGAGAAGCGGTCACCCTCGACCAACACGCGGCCATTCTCAAAAATCATCGCATTGCCGCCGTAGACCACATCCTGCGTCGACTCGCCGAAACCGCACGAGCTGTAGACGTAGCCGCTCATGGTGCGCGCACTCTGCTGTGCCACCAGCGAACGCAGGTAGCGGTGCTTACCGATGAGCTCGTCGCTGGCGGAGCAGTTGAAGACAATCTCGGCACCAGCCATCGTCAGGTTGTTGCTTGGCGGAATCGGTGCCCAGACATCCTCGCAGATTTCCACGCCGAACTTCACGCCGTCGGATGTCTGAAACAGCTGCGGTTCGGACGACAGACGGACGGGCGTGCCGGCCAAATAGATGTTAGTAGGATTCAGGTCCTGCGCCGAAGCAAACCAGCGCTTCTCGTAGAACTCGTTGTAGTTGGGCAGATAAGTCTTGGGGATGACGCCCAGAATGCCGCCGCGCTGGATGACTGCGGCGCAGTTGAGCAGGAGTCCGCCAGCCTGAACAGGCAGTCCGACAATGCAAATGATGTCGAGTTTGCGGGTAAACTCCAGCAGCATGAGCAGCCCTTCTTCCGATTTCGACAGCAACAGCTGCTCCTTGAACAAGTCCTGACACGTGTAACCCGTAATGCACAGTTCAGGGAAACACACAATCTCAACATGCTCGCCGTCAGCAAGCGAAATGAGCTTTTCAATCTCCTGGACGTTGTATTCCACGTCAGCCACGCGAACAGCGGGAACGGCAGCAGCCACTTTGATGAATCCGTACTTCATATATTTTTGACGTTTGAAGTTTAAAATTTGAAGTTTATGATGACTATAATTCTTTCAAGGAATGAGGAGCGAGGAATCGCCGTAGCTCAGGAAGCGGAAATCGTGAGTCAGGGCGTAGTCGTAAATCTTGTGCCAGTCACCATGCACGAAAGCACTCACCAGCAGCAACAGCGTCGACTGCGGCTGATGGAAATTGGTGATGAGCATCTTCACAATCTTGTAGTTGTAGCCCGGGGCAATGATGATCTGCGTGGAGGAGTGAAGAACGGTTTCGCCGTTCTCGTCATACCACGCCAACAGATTCTGCAAAGCCTTCATGGGCGCAATATTGGCAGCCTGTTCGTAAGGCTCCCATTGATGAACATGGAGGTCTTCGGCTGAGAGACCAGGATTGGTTTCCAGTTTCAGACCCATATAATAGAGGCTTTCGAGCGTGCGGACGCTGGTGGTGCCGACGGCAATCGCCTCGCCATTGTGTGCCAACAGACGCTCAATCGTATGGCGATGAACGGCGATATACTCCGTGTGCATCGGATGTTCGCCAATCGTCTCGCTCTTGACGGGGCGGAAAGTTCCTGCGCCGACGTGCAGCGTCACTTCCTCGCGCTCAATGCCTCGGGCGTCGATGTCGTTCAAGACGCGCTCGGTGAAGTGCAATCCAGCTGTCGGAGCCGCCACGCTACCCTTAATCTTCGAATAGACGGTCTGATAGGTCGTCTTGTCGCCCTCCTGCGTCTCGCGGTTCAGATAAGGCGGAATGGGCAGTTCACCCATCACGTCAATCACTTCCGCGAAAGAAACATTCCCAGTCCATTCGAATTCGATGAGCTGGCTCGTGCCGACCTCACCCTTGCGCGTGGCACTAACTCTTAATTCTTCATTCTTAATTCTTAATTCCCTTGTCAGCGCCCCTTCCTTCCATTTCTTCTGATTACCCACCAGACACAGCCACGCGCAACGCTTCGTCTGCTGGAACATCTGTTCGTAGTCGGCTGGCTCGGCGGGCTCTAACAGGAATATCTCGATGAGGGCTCCCGTTTCCTTGCGGAAGTGCAGTCGTGCCTGGATGACGCGCGTGTTGTTCATCACCATCAAAGCCCCCTGCGGCAGGTGTTTGGGCAGGTTGTAGAACACATCCTCCCCCACCTCACCATGCTTATACAGCAACAGCTTCGAGTGGTCGCGCTCTGCCTTCGGAAACTTCGCAATGCGCTCGTCAGGCAGGTCGTAGGTATAATCGCTGATATGTATTTCTTTCGTATTCATCGTTTACAACAGTTTCAGCAACGCCTTGACGACGGCAAAGAGCAGCGTCAGGCAAAGCACGGCAATGGGAATGTCGCACATCTGGCGCGTATAGACGGCCGGACGCGTAATGCGGCAATAGCCTTTGTAGACGCAGAATCCGACAAAACCGCCCCAAATCAGTCCGACGGTAATATCTCCGGGATAGTGCACGCCCAGATAGAGCCGCGTATAGCAATTGATGAGCGACCACGCCACGAGGAAGATTGTCAGCAGTCGCTGACGCATCAGCAACGACATGAATATCGCTATGGAGAACGTGTTGGCCGCATGAGCCGAGAAGAATCCGTATTTTCCGCCGCGATAGCCGTCAACGGTATCAACCAGCATGCCAATTTCAGGGTCGCGACCAGGGCGCCAGCGCGCGACAAGGGGTTTGACGATGGTGTCGTCAACGGCTCCTGCCAACAGCACACATGCTCCGGCAGCAGCCAGAACGAGCAGGATGTCGCGAACGGTGCTATTGCTTTTCAGCACGACATAAAACAACGCCAGATACATGGGAATCCACGTCTTGGCATTGGTCAACGTCATAATGATCGTGTCCATGAAGAGCGAGTCGCTGCCATTGAACCAAAGCAGCAGTTGCTTGTCAAAATGAATCAGTTCTTCCATATCATATTACTTCTATTTCCGATACTTCCAACCAGCCTTCCTTGCCGTCAGCCACACGAATCTTCCGCCATTCACGCATGGTTGCATCAGTCACCGTGACCTTCGTTCCTTCGTGCAGGATATACAAGTCGGTGCCATTCTTCGACGGCGTACTCTTCACATTGACTGCCGACTTGATGACGATGGCTCCCGTGCGCTGCGTCAGGTTGCGCTTCTGCTGCCAGGCAAAGAGATTGCTCGTCAGGAACACAAGCAACAGCAGGATGCCGCCGAAGAATCCTATCTTGCGCAGCCAGATGCGGTCGGAGAACAAGTAGAACAACGCTAGTACGATGGCAATAATCAAAGCCACAAGAGCCGTGCGAGCCCAACCGTCGACACTCATCACGTTGACCAGCGAACGGTACCACGTCACAAAGAACATCTCCGACTCAGGCGTAATCTTGTCGATAGTCTTCGAACGAGCCATCTGCAAGTTGAAGCGTATGTCCTCGTCGCCTGGCGACAGCAACAACGCACGCTCGTAATTGAGCACGGCTTGCGTCATCTGATCCATACGATAGTAGCAGTTGCCGAGATTATAGTAGAGGTCGGCACTGACGCCCTGTTTCAGCAAGGCCTCGTAGTCCTTGGCCGCCTGCTGATAGCGTTCCTGCACATAGGCGCTGTCAGCCTCCGCCTTCGTGACGGCCTGCGCAGCTAGTGGCACGAGCAACAGCAGCAATACAGCCGTCAACGGTTTTGTATTCTTCCCTTTTTTCATCGTCGCAGCAATCTGCGTAATGGCAGTCATTGCCGCATCATATACCTTATTCATATTACCTGTAGCGTCGCCCGGCGCATAGCGTGCAAACTCACATTCATCGAGCGCACCGATAAACTGGCTGATGGTCTCGCCGGAAACATTGTGCGACTCCAGCTGCTGACTGATATTTTCACGCGAAAGCTGTTCGACCGGCATGTTGAGCTTGTCGCCAACGTAGCCCCAAAGCGCGCGCAGCACCTCGTCGTAGAACTCGTTCTGCTTGCCACCCGCCATCAGCTTAGCAGCCTTCTTCAGTCGCTTGGTGGCTACCTTATTCGCCTTGCCTGCACGCTGTTTCACGATGTCGGCATTCTCGATAGCACGCTGACGGAAGATGATGAACAACGAAATGAATCCCAACAGCAGCACCGCCAGACTCACCCAATATTCCGTAGAGGCAAAGAAGAATTCATCGATGCCGCGCTGGCGGGTTTCGCCAGTCTTGATGTAATGGATGTCGCTGTTCAACTGCTTGATATCCTCCTGCCCGGTATAGGTCGCCGTAGCCGTGCCACTACCCTTTTCCACATGGAGTTTGAACGGCTCGGTCTTCACCGTCTTATAAGCGTTGGCCTGCGTGTCGAAGTAGACGTATTCAATGGCAGGAATCTCGAAATCGCCCTGATGACGTGGAACAGCGAGGAAGTCGTAGATGATGGAGCCTTCAAGACCGTTCGTCGTCAGCTGGGTCTTGTCAGTGACTTTGGCGTCGTAGTGGTCGAAATCCTTGGGGAATTTCACCTCAGGCTGCTTCAACAGCTTCATATTGCCGACGCCTGAAACCACAACACGTAACTTGACGGGGTCGTTGGCCTTCACTTCGTTCTGGTCCAACTGGGCAGAAATGGAATAATGGCCGACACCCCCTGAGAATCCTGCCGGACGCTGCGGTAGCGGGTCTACCTGAATGGTAATTCCAGGGGCTTTGATTTGCTTCTTCACCTCGACATAGCCGGAACCGCCGTTGAAGAAGGCCTCGAAGGGGTCGACGTTGCGGTTCTGCTGCACGACAATTCCCTCGTAGGTAATGCTGGGAATCTCCAGCTTTCCCGTCGTCTGCGGGAACACGACATATTGCTGCCACGTGACGGTCTTATAAGCTCGGCCGTTGAGAGTTTCTATGTGAAACTGCTTTTCCTGAGGCAGGGGAACCTCGCGCGAGTAAAAGCTCTTCAAGTCGGCCATCTTACCATTCAGCTGGGTCAGTCCGACGAGCGTGTAAACCTTATACGTCAACAGAATGGGCTCCTGTTCGCGGACGTGCTGCTTCGATGCCGTCACCTTAATGAACAGGTCGCTGCCGGAAATGGCACTGCCGGCATTGCGGATTTCTCCCGTGCTGCTCTGCTGATGGCCGCCGCCCTGTTGTCCGCCCTGCTGAGCCTGTCCGCTCACCTTGATGTGCAGTTCGTTCGACGTGATGCTCTTGCCGCCTACGGTTACGTGGGCAGCAGGAATGGTAAACGTACCGTTCTTATTAGCCGAGAGGATATAGGTGTAGGTGATGCTCGACGAACTCGATGTATGGCCGTTGACCATCTGAAAACTCGACTGCTGTGACGTCGACGGACCCATCAACACGTCGAAAGCGTCAGGGATGTCGCCTGCGCGGAAACCTTTTGCGTCGTCGGTGTTCACCGTATAGCTCAAACGGAATTGCTCGCCCACAGCAACCTGTGCCGGAGCGCGACCTGTGAGCGTCTGACCTATAGAGGTGAGAGGTGAGAAGTATGAGGTGAGAGATATGACCATCAATAGCAGAAGCCTTGACGGTGTAGATATATTTTTCATATGCGGTAGCAAATTATTCACTTTTCACTATTCCCTTTTTACATTAACTTACCAGTTCTTTTCCAGGCGGCGCTTCTGCGGCTGCTGCTGAGCCTTCTTCATGCGCTCCTGTGTCTGTTTCTCTTCCTGCATGGCAGCATTCAGCAACTGCTCGGCATTCTCTTTGCTCATCTGTTGTTTCTGTTGCTGCTGCTCCTGCTTTTGCTCGTCCTGCTTCTGCTGCTGTTGCTGCTGCTTCTGCTGGTCTTGCTTGTCTTGATTATCCTTATTATCCTTATTTTGCTGGTTCTGATCCTGCTGCTGGTCTTGCTGCTGACGCTTGCAGAGTTCCAAGTTGTAGCGCGTCTCGTTGTCGGTAGGATTGTTGCGCAACGCTTCCTTATAAGCTTCAATGGCTTCGCCGAACATCCTGTGTTGCTGACAGATAACGCCCATGTTATGATAAGCCTGAGCACGGCGCAGTGGATTAGTTTCCAGCTTGGCAGCCTTCTCAAACTGGGTGATGGCGAGCGAGTCCTTACGCTGCCCCATCAGTGCATTGCCGAGGTTATAGTTCGCCTGCGGATTCCGTTCGTTGCGTTCTACCGCCTTCCGATACGACACCTCTGCCTCTGCCACATTGCCCTTGCGATATTGCTTGTTACCCTGCCGAATCATCTGACGGTCAGTCTGAGCATTAGAGGTGAGTGGTGAGAGGTAAGAGGTAAGAGAAATGAACAAGAGCAGAATAAGGCGGGTTTTAAACAACGACAGGTTCTTCAACATCGGGTTCTTGATTTCAAGGATGCACACCTCCAATATCAACAGCAACAGCACGATGATGGCCACAGCCTGGAACTGCTCGTCGTAGTCGCTGTAGATGGTAGAGGATGTTTCTTTCTTTGCTAACTTGTCGAGCTCGTTATCCAACTGCTCCTGCGCATTGGTATTGTTCTCTACGTGGATGTAGGCGCCGCTGCCGGCATCGGCCAACTGGCGGCACATGTCCTCGTTCAATGCCGACATCACCGTCTGACCGCTATTGTCCTTCATATAGTCGCCATTGCCTGTAGGAATCGGAGCGCCATTCGGCGAACCGACACCCAAGACATACGTGTTCATACCTTTCTCCTTGGCTTCCTTGGCGGCTTCCAGCGCACCGCCTTCGTGGTCTTCGCCGTCGGTAATGACAATGATTGCCTTACCGATGTTCTCCTCCTGCGTAAAACTATGCGAGGCCATCGAGATAGCCGCGGCGATATCGGTACCCTGCGTGGGAATCATGTCGGGCGTGATGCTCGAAAGGAACATTTTTGCCGAGACGTAGTCGCTGGTAATGGGCAGCTGCACAAAGGCATCGCCGGCAAAGACAATCAGTCCGATTTTGTCGTTGGTGAAGTGGTCAACAAGATTTTCCACCATCATCTTCGCACGATCCAGGCGACTGGGCGTGACGTCCTCGGCCAGCATCGAATTACTGATATCCATACAGATGATGGTCTCGATGCCTGTACGCTTCTCGTGACTGATTTTCGTACCTAACTGCGGACGCGCCAAGACAACGATGAGCAATGCCAATGCCGCCAGCAGCAAGTAGAACTTCACCATCGGACGGAATCGCGACACGTCGGGCATCAGCTGGCGAACCAGTTCAAGGTCACCGAACTTGCGCAGCCGTTTCTTCTGCTGACGAACCATGAAAAAGCGTATCAGCGCCAACAGGGGAATCAGCACTAATAAATATAGGTATATGGGGGCTTCGAATCTAAACATTTCTTCTTACGGTAATTTTCTGAATATCGTGATGCGGAGCAGCAATTCCAGCAGCAACAACAGGACTGCCGCCAGTGCAAAAGGCTGGTAAGCCTCGTAGCGACGGCTGAATTTCTTGACGTTCAGCTTAGTCTTCTCCAGTTTGTCGATAGCTTGATAGATGTTCTGCAACTCGCGGTTGTTCGTGGCACGATAGAAGTCGCCGTCCGTTGCTCCGGCAATGTCGGACAGCGTCTTCGTGTCAATCTCAACAGGCAGGTTCACATAGCCGGGCAGACCCGTTGCCGAAGGCGGGAAGGGCGCAGTGCCTTTCGTGCCGACACCAATCGTGTAGACGCGAATGCCCAGACTCTTGGCAATCTCTGCGGCAGTCATCGGCGAGAGGTCACCGCGGTTGTTCGAGCCGTCGGTCAACAGAATGACCACGCGGCTCTTCGCCTTCGAATCCTTCAGGCGAGAAACGGCATTGGCCAAACCCATGCCGATGGCTGTTCCGTCTTCGATGCCGCCGCCTTGCGGACCGCGCGCTGCGATGTCAGTGCGCACGTTCTGCAACAGACTCAGCAGCGAGCTGTGGTCGGTAGTCATCGGACACTGCGTAAAGGCCTCGCCGGCAAAGATGGTCAGACCGATATTATCGTTAGGACGGCCTGCGATAAACTCTGCTGCCACCTGCTTGGCGGCTTCTATGCGGTTCGGTTTCAGGTCTTCGGCCAGCATCGACGTCGACACGTCCATAGCCATCATGATGTCAATACCTTCCACCGTCTGGTTTTTCCAGGAGTTCTGTGTCTGCGGACGCGCCAGGACGCACACCACGAGCACGAAGACCGCCATGCGCAACAGGGGCTGCAGGGGCATGAGCGTCACTTTCCACGAACGCGGTGCGAAGCGATAGGCATTGGTATCGCCAAGGCGAATCGTGGGCTCGGCCTTCTTCCTGTACATCAGATACCACACGAGGTAAGGTATCAGCAGCAACAGCAGTAAAAAATATTCTTTATTGGCAAACTCCATTTTAACTCAACAGTTGATATACATTATATATAACATAGCAGAAGAGCACCGCTGCGACAACGGCAATCACTGCTATCACGGCCTTCAACACGCGACGCTCCTTCTGCGAACGCTGATCGGCGGCAGAAAGCACAGGCTTCTGCACCTCTTCCGTCGGCTGGTTCTCGAGCTTCGTCTGGTTGATGAAATCGATGGCACTCACGAGGTTGGCGTCGTTCTCGTTCACCAGCGTAGAATATTTGGCGAACTTCACCAGGTCGGCAGTGCTAAACAGCTGGCGCAACTCGTCCAGACTCTGTTGGTCGCCCTGCGACATCAGGCGTTCGATAATCTCGCTACTGGTCATTTCCATTGCAGAGAATCCGTAACGCTCCTCAATATACTTACGCAGCGTCTCGGTCAGCTTCGTATAGTATTCTTTCTGGTCTTCCGACGACACCATCTTGTCGGCCTTGATTTGCTCAATCTCCTTCATCGCCTTCTGATGAGGCAGCAGGCGGCGCACAATCTTGATATGGGTGATGATGGGCTTGTTGTCGCGCAACCGCAAGTAGAGCCAGTATCCCAACGCCAGCAACAGCAACAACAGCACGCTCAGCCAAAACAGCAGGCTCCAGTCGCTCCACTGGAAGGGACTGTCCTGCACATCTTTAGGTCCGAAGAAGGCGTTCATCTGCGTCGTGTCAACTTCCACCTCTACCACTTTCAGTGCCAGCTCCTCGGTTTTCACCTCCTTGCCGTTGACCTTGACCGCAAATGGCGGCAGCGGATAGAGGTTGCCGTCGAACGAGGTCAGAATAATCTGCATCGTGTTCCACGTCGGATGCTGCGTGTTGATAACCTCAACGCCCGGCACCACCATCTGTCGCGCCTTCAACTGGGGCCATTCTATCTTGGCTCCCTCGTCGGCATCGACAGTCAGCATCACCTGCGCCTGCTCGCCTATCATCATTTCAATAGGATTGATGACAGCTTTAACGCTTGCTTGCGCCATCGCAAGCAACGTACTGATAATCAACCCTATAAAAATCAACGTTCTTTTCATTAGCTTCTTTGTTTAAACAGCATCAGCAATGCCTTCACATAGTCATCATTGGTAGCAATACTGACCAGGTCGACATTACTCTTGTTCATCGTTTCGCGCAGCACTTCCTGACGCTGGCGCCAGTACTTTTCGTGAGCCTGACGCAGGCGTTTGCTCGACGTGTCAATATACTGCTCGTAACCCGTCTCGGCATCCACCACGCGCATCAGTCCGACATCGGGCAACTCGCGGGCGCGCTGGTCGTAAACCTGCAAAGCCACTACGTCGTGTTTGCGGTTGGCAATCTGCAGGGGCTGCAGGAAGTCCTGACGGTCGTAGAAGTCGCTCAGCACGAAGGCTGTGCAGCGACGCTTCGACACGCTGGTCAGAAACTCCAGTGCCTGCTTCACGTCCGTACGCTTCGACTGCGGATGGAAGTCCAGCATTTCGCGGATGATGTAAAGGATGTGCTTGCGGCCTTTCTTGGGCGGGATATACTTTTCTATGCGGTCGGAGAAGAACGCCACGCCGATTTTGTCGTTGTTCTGGATGGCCGAGAAGGCAATGGTAGCGGCAATCTCCGTCACCATGTCGCGCTTCATCTGACGCTGCGTGCCGAAATCCAGCGAACCGCTGACGTCAATCATCAGCATCACCGTCAGCTCGCGCTCCTCCTCAAACACCTTCACGTAAGGGCGGTGGAAGCGGGCGGTCACGTTCCAGTCAATATCGCGGACATCATCGCCGTACTGATACTCGCGCACCTCCGAGAAGGCCATACCCCTACCCTTGAAGGCGCTGTGGTATTGCCCTGCGAAGACGTTCGAGCTCAGCCCGCGAGCCTTAATCTCAATCTTCCGTACTTTTTTTAATATCTCACTTGTTTCCATATCGTTATCTAGATGTTCTAGAATATCTAGAGTTTCTAGAATCAGGGCACTTCCACTTTGTTAATTATCTTCGAGACGATTTCCTCGCTCGTCACATTCGAGGCCTCGGCTTCGTAAGTCAGTCCGATGCGGTGGCGCAGCACGTCGTGAGCAATGGCGCGAACGTCCTCAGGCACCACATAGCCGCGACGCTTGATGAAGGCGTAGGCGCGGGCTGCCTTGGCCAAATTGATGGAGGCACGGGGCGAACCGCCGAACGATATCATGTCCTTCATATCCTTCAGGCCATAGCGGTCGGGATAGCGCGTGGCAAACACGATGTCGGCAATATACTGCTCAATCTTTTCGTCGATATACACCTCGCGAACCACCTGACGGGCTTTCAGAATCTCGTCGGAAGTGGTTACGGGACGCACCTTCGGCAGCGATTCCTGGATGTTCTCGCGGATAATCTTCTTTTCCTCATCGATGGTCGGATAGCCGATGACCACCTTCAACATGAAACGGTCCATCTGCGCCTCGGGCAGCGGATAGGTGCCTTCCTGCTCGATAGGGTTCTGCGTGGCCATTACCAGGAAGGGGTTCGGCAGTTCGAACGTGTCGCTGCCAATTGTCACCTGCTTTTCCTGCATGGCTTCCAGCAACGCACTCTGCACCTTCGCCGGAGCACGGTTGATTTCGTCCGCCAGCACGAAGTTGGCAAACACGGGGCCGCGCTTCACCTGGAACTTTTCTTCTTTCTGCGAGTAAATCATCGTACCCGTCACGTCAGCAGGCAGCAGGTCGGGGGTAAACTGAATGCGGCTGTACGTCGCGTCAATCAGCTGAGCCAACGTCTTGATAGCCAGCGTCTTTGCCAGTCCCGGCACACCTTCCAAGAGGATATTACCATCACTCAGCAGACCAATCAACAGCGAGTCCACCAAATGCTTCTGTCCTACAATCACCTGATCCATGCCCGAAACCAAGTTCTGCACGAATCCACTCTGTTGTTCTATCCGAATGTTCAATTCACGGATGTCAATAGCTTCTGCCATAGTCTTATTTTCTTTATTATATACTCAATTTTCGTTTTCTGAGGTGCAAAAGTACTCATTTTCCAGCTTATAACGCACATTTGTACATCTAAATAATATTAAATTAAGTTTTATTTTGTACCTTTGCCACGGAAATAACAAAAGATTAACTATCGCTATGGATATCAAACGCATCATGTGCAACCCCCTGCAGGAGAACTGCTACATCGTCAGCGACGAAAGCCGCGAGTGTGTCATCATCGACTGCGGAGCCTATTACGACGAAGAGTGCACGGCCATTCAGCGTTACATCACAGACCAACAGCTGAAACCCGTACACCTCCTCGCCACACATGGTCATCTTGACCACAATTTCGGCAACGTTTTTATTTACAAAACATACGGCCTGCAACCCGAGATTTGCGAAGGTGACAGCGAACTGCTCGAAAACCTGCCACAACACGCCCAAGAGCTCTTTGGCATGAATATCCCCGACGAACAGCCACCCATCGGACGTTTGCTGAAAAATGACGACATCATCACCTTCGGCAACCAACAGCTGCGAGTCATCCTCACACCCGGTCATTCCCACGGCTCAGCCATCTTCTACAGCCAGGCGGAAAACGTCGCATTCTCCAACCAACGTTCACAGTGTGGCGTTGCATTCTCAGGTGACACGCTCTTCCGCATGAGCATCGGCCGAACCGACTTCGCCGAAGGCAGCTGGACGGACATGGAGCAAAGCCTCCACACCATCGCCGCCCTCCTACCCCCCGACACCCTCATCCTACCCGGCCACGGCCCTCAAACCACCCTCTCCGACGAACTCGCCCACAATCCCTACATGAGATTCTAATCACCTTCCCTGCTGTCCGGCGCTCTGCTCCCTGCTGTCCACCCGACACTTCCCTGCTATCCGCCGTTCATCAGGGAGCAAACCGCCGAACACTGCCGGGCAGAATCACTTCTTTGCAGACATCTTCGCCAGAAGTGAGTCGGGATGCGCCTTGGCGTACTCTTCCAACGAAACGCTGTTCTTGCGCGCCTCCGCCATTTCCGCTTCACGCTTCGCGTCCGCCGCCTCGCGCTCCGCCGCAATGGCCTTCTGCTCGGGACTGTTCTCGGCTGCCGAACAGCCGAGCACGCGCCCGCCGTTCAACGCCCCGCCGCCACCGCGACCTGCACCGCCCTTCTTCGCACGCTCCAGACGCAGCTTCGCGGCCTCGTTATCATATTGGTAGCTTCTATTCTCCCAATTTTTCATACGCATGGCCGTGTTCCACGTCTTTTGCATTTCGAAGAGCATCTTTTTCCCCGACCGGTTCTCCTGCGCCCAGTAGTTATAGAAGTTGTTAATCATCTCGTGATCAAACTTGTCGCCAAACGCCCTGCACTCTTCCAAGAAAGCCTTCTTACGAAGCGGCAACGTTTCCTTAAGACTCTTACGACCGCGCTTCTTCCTCGTCCGGGCGGTAGCCTCACCTTCAAAACCAGCTTCAGCATCGCGTCCTACGATAGATAGATTTTCTGAAACTTTTTCTTTATTTTCTTTTTCTAGTGTAAGGGGGCTGGGGGAAGAGGTTCTTTTGCTTTTCCTTGTTTTTCTGCTCTTTAAAGTGCAGCGCACCCCAAAAAAATTACGCAGCCTCTTCTGCTCCGCACCGACAACAGCCTGTTCGGCTTCATCCATCTTTACAAATATGGAAGCGGCCATGTACTGGTGACGCAACGCCTCATACGCAAGCGTCCCCACACTGTCACTACTGATACCACTGATTCTCAGCAGTTCATCAATATCTTTCTCAAACTGCTTCACGTCGAAGTTTATGTTCTCGACGTCCTGTTTTTTCTTACTGTTTTCAAAATTCATTTTTTTTAATGTGTCGAAAATTGCCTCTCTTGCACTACCACGGTGATATAGATTGGCGTTATTCATCCCATGGCTCGGAGCCGTGCTCAGTTTTTGACTGCTGACTAACATCTGAAAAGAATGCAGCAGAAACTCGCGAGTTCGAATTCTGCTGCAAAGATACGCACAAAGAAATACTCTGTCAATTATTTAGTAAGACAGAGTATGAATTAGTATGAATTAATAAAAGAAAAATTTGATTTAGTAAGGACGTTACTAAATTTTAGTAAGATTTGGACGAATCAGCCTAAGAATGGTATCCCAAAATTCATCACATACGGTCTCGTAAGGATTGTTTTCCAGATCATAGTATAATTCATTCGTGTCAATCTTTTTAGAGACGTTCGTCATTACTTTCCCGATTTTCAACTCCTCGGGAAAATCGTTAGGCGTAAACTTCTTGGCATATTCAGTGAAATGACTTTGTATAGGATCCCCTGACAATCTGTCACGCACTACAAGGAATACGCCTATCCAATGCTGTTTCTTATTAAAAACATTACTGTCCCGTAATTGCTTCATCGCCTCGCGAAGCAATTTCAGTTGGTTTCCCTTGCTTAATCCTTTGAAATACCTCTTTGCCTCCTTTTCTAATGAGGGGTCGTTCGGCAGATTTCCCTCAGATGCAGGCGATTCGGGATAAGGGGAAGCGCCAAATTTCTCCATAATGTCCTGACACTGCGAAAACAACCAATTGTCTTCACGCTGTTTGGCAGCATAGAACAGCGAATTGAGGAAGGGTGCCGCTGAACCATAGTCAGGTGCCCCCTTTGCCATGCCTATAACAGTCAGGACAGACACCTCAGTATGATTATGGTAAATCATGTAATCTTCCATGCTTCACCAGTCAGCTACTCGTTATTATCATCCAAAAATGCAAACCGCTTCTCTTGTTCTCGATTCAGGCGGCTTGTAAGTCTGCTGAGAAGATGGGAATCTTCTTCAAATGGCGTGAAATTTATTGACAATTCTCTTTCTTCGCCTGTAAGTCGGGAGCAAACAGAAACCATTGTGTGCCAGAAGTCGAATTGCTCCATCAAGGCTTTGACCGTCTTTTCTTCGTCCTTGTCAATTGGAGCCTCAAAGAGGAACCAGTCACCTATCGGATGACCGCACATCTGAACACCATCCTCTTCCCAAGTTTCTAATTCGACATCAACTCCGCTGAAATTAGTTTGTGACGGTAGCGAACTGACTCCGACACCAAACCGTTGCAAGGCAATTTGCAGACGAAGCGCGGTGTCCGCAGCTTTCATCATGCCATGCCTCATGCCTCGTTTCCAAAGGCCTTGACCAATCTCGCACAGGAAATCATCACAGTCAATACTTCCGCTCTCAGCACAGAGCGTCGTCACATCGCTTTGCTCAACCTGGTCCCACACCACAGCCTCAGAATAAACGCCAGGGTACGAGATGCGACTGATGTTCTTCTTCGCCTCAGTACTGCAGTACGACACTACTGGGTGCGACTTGATTTCCACGACGCTCCCGCTAACCTCGTCCTGCCGCTCCGTGGTCACGATAAGGCTGCCAATCTGCAACCCTACCACTCCGTTGTAATAAATCACCCGATGCGGATGCTCCAGTGCTACGTAATTTGTCTGTATCATAGTCTTTCTATTTCAAATTTGTTTTTGGCTTTCTTGTTCAAAGTAGTATCTGACCTTCTGTTCAAATCTGTTTCCAGCTGCAAAGGTAACACAATTCAACCGAAAAACAAAACATTTCCTCGAATATTTTCCCTAACTCCTCCTCCGTCATTATTCCGAAAGTATCCGTCAATAGTCCAAAAGTATTTTGCAATACTCCAAAAGTATTGAAAAACACTCTTGCCGCGTTTTTTCTCTCCCGATTGCTACTTTTTCCGCAATTTTTCCGTTTTTCCGCATTGTATTTCAAAATTATCGTCCCATAATCTACAAAATAAAACCCTGACCACGAATGATCAGGGCTTCATTTTGATATGATATCTGCGTGCAATGATTACTGTTTCTCTAAGAATGCCTTGATGCGGTCGGCAACGTTCTGCTTCAGGTTGTTGAAGAAGAAGCCGTAGTCGTGGAGGTGGTAGCTCTCGGGACCGAACATGGCAGCGCCGTCGGCGAGGATGGCGTAGAGCTTGGCATCGGCAGTAGTAACGACAACGGAGCCGCGGACGGTATCAACGCGTGCATCGGCAATGCCGGGGGTAACGAGTTTGCCTTCAACGGTGAGCGAACCGAGGTTTTCCTTGACCGAGGCGGGGGTGTCGTCGCGGCGCCAGTTAATCGGGTTGATGCTAATGCCGCCGGGGGCGAGCGTCATGTTATTCTCCTTCAAGTTGGCGGGCCCTCAGTGTTCCACGATACGATGACGCCGGTGTCAGTAGCGCCCTCGGCAAACTTCAGTCCGGTCTTGGCGAGCCATTCCTTGGTCACAGCAAAGCCGATGGGATAGGCAGCCACCATGCGCTTCAAAGCCTCGGGATGCTTCGTCATGTAGTTCTCGAGCAGGGCAATGAGCACGGAAGCACCCTGCGAGTGTCCGGCGAGGATGAACGGGCGACCCTGGTTCAGGTTCGTGAGGTAATAGTCGAGTGCGTCGGTAGCATCGAACTTAGAGACGTAGTCGATGATGGCACGATAGTCCGAACCGGGCTTCGGCATGGAAATCTGGCGGTAGAGGGGCATGAAAACGTTACAACTCTCGTCGAACACGGCAGTCTGAATCTGGCGCACCATCTGCGCACCTGAAATCATCATGGATGCGACGAGCGTAAAAAGATGCTCCTGTTTCATATTGTTTTCTATTTATAATATTGTTTATACCACTCTGCAAAATGGCGGAGTCCTTCTCTCAGCGTGATTTTCGGCGTAAATCCGAAGTCGCGCTCCAAGGCCGTTGCATCAGCATACGTCGTGGGTACATCGCCTGGCTGCATGGGGACGAGCTGCTTGTGCGACTCGAAGTCAAAGTCTGAAGGCAGGACTCCTGCGCGAACCAGTTCCTCCTGCAGAATCGTCACGAAGTCCAGCAGATTCTCGGGCTGACCACCACCGATATTATATACGGCATATGGAGGAACGGGCAGGCCGTCCTCGCCTTTCTCGCGAGACGGGGCACCTTGCATCACGCGGACAACACCTTCAACGATATCATCGACATAGGTAAAGTCGCGACGACAATTGCCATAATTAAAAATCTGGATGGTATCACCCTTCAGCAACTTGTTGGTAAATCCGAAGTAAGCCATATCGGGTCTGCCGGCAGGGCCATAAACGGTAAAGAATCTCAGTCCCGTCGAAGGGATGTTGTAGAGCTTCGAATAGCAATGCGCCATCAGCTCGTTCGACTTCTTCGTGGCCGCATAGAGACTCACCGGATTATCCACCCTGTCATCGGTCGAGAACGGCACCTTCTTGTTGCCGCCATAGACACTCGATGATGAAGCATAAACCAAGTGCTGCACGGGGTTATGCCTACACGCCTCCATTATATTGTAGAACCCTATCATGTTACTCTGTATATACGCATCGGGATTCTCAATGGAATATCGCACGCCAGCCTGCGCAGCGAGGTTCACCACCACATCAAAGTGATAATCCGCAAAGAGCTTGTCAATAAGCGCCTTGTCTGCCAAATCACCTTTCACGAAAGAATAATCTATTCCAGCAGGCTTGGCTTGCTCAATCTCGCGCAGCCTGTAATCCTTTAGCGACGGGTCGTAGTAGTCGTTCATATTATCCAATCCTACCACTACCCCACTCTGCATATCTTTAAACAACCGCAGCACCAGATTCGAGCCAATAAACCCGGCACTTCCCGTGACCAATATGGTCTTTCCATTCAACTCAATTCTTTCCATATTCGTTTTATTTATATTTTGCCTGCTCTCGCTAATTCGCAGGCTTCATAATACGTATCTAAACTTCCAATGTCGAACCTTCCGGCACTCATCTTCCAGGCGTGCATAGTAGTATGTTCCACCATATAATGCGCCAAGTTGCCTGGAGCATCCTTGCCACACCCGTTCTCTACGGAATGCCGCACCAAGTCCAAGTCCTTCTTCATATATATATAAAAAGGTGGAACGGCCCAGTGACTCTTTGGCACTTGAGGCTTCTCCTCCATACCAAGCACCTTGTTGTCAGCATCCAACTCTACGACGCCTGTGCGTTGCAGTCTCTCAATCGAGGGCTGCTCGTGGCACATAATGCAACTCGTTCCTTTCGCCTTGGCAAAGTCCACGAACTCCTGAAACGAGAAGAACAACAGATTATCCGCCGCAACGACCAGCATATCATCATCTATCTGCAATTTCTCCATCGCAAACAGCAAATCACACACCGCCCCTAAACGGGTTTCATTGGTCTCAGTCCCGTCATCAACAATGGTGATGGGCTTCACCCATCTACGGTCTGAGGTCTGAGGTCTAAGGTCTAAGGTCTCTTCGCCTTTGACCGAGTCCCTTTGACCTTGGTCTTTCGCCCATTGGGCGAATATCGGTGCGAACTTGTGATTCGTGATAATGATGTGCTCGTCAATCTCCGGAATCCGATCGATATCATCCAGCATCCGACCCAGAATCGTATTCTCACCTATCTTCAGCAACGGCTTCGGAAAGTTCTTCGTCAACTCCCCCAACCTCGTTGCATACCCTGCCGCTATAACTATATTCTTCATAAACCTGTGTTAACTTATTTCATAAAACATGCTTAATTCTCCAACGATTCTTTATACCACTCGAATAATTTCCGAACGCCATCCTCAATCTCCACCTTATGCGTCCAACCCAGCGAATGCAACTTGCTTACATCTATCAGTTTACGCATAGTTCCATCAGGCTTGCTGACATCGAATTTCACCGTGCCTTCAAAGCCCACGGCTTTCACTACCAGCTCGCTCAGTTCGCGGATGGTGAGTTCTTTGCCAGTACCGACATTGATATGGCAGTTGCGAATCTCACCCAGGCTGGGGATGTAACCACCACGGCCTGCGCTGTGGTTGCGGTCAACTGCACCGTCGGTGCTGGCGCCATAGTGTACTGAACTGTATTTCTCGATACCGATGATGTCGCTGAAGTTCACATTCAATAGCACATGCACGCTGGCATCCGCCATGTCTTCAGACCACAGGAATTCGCGGAGGGGTTTGCCTGTGCCCCACAAGACGACCTTGTTGTCATAGATTCCATACTTAGCGAGAACACGAAGGACTTCTTCTTTTTTAGACGAACACGGATTGCACGAATCTAACGAATCTTTTTTAGAGTCAAGAATTTGAGAATTAGAGAATTCATTTCCTGAGAGGCCTGCGCCGGTGACGCCTTCGACAGGGCGTTTGTTCAGGTCGATGGCTATCTTGTCCCAGGCTCCATCGTGAATGAGCTTGGCCAGATACACCTTGCGCATCATAGCCGGCATCACGTGCGAGTTCTCCAAATGGAAGTTGTCGTTGGGACCATAGAGGTTCGTGGGCATTACGGCAATGTAGTTGGTGCCGTACTGAAGGTTGTAGCTCTCGCACATCTTCAGGCCAGCAATCTTCGCAATGGCATACTCCTCGTTGGTGTATTCCAACGGGCTCGTCAGCAGGCAGTCCTCCTTCATGGGCTGGGGTGCATTTTTGGGATAGATGCAGGTGCTGCCCAGGAACAGCAGTTTCTTCACGCCGTGGGCATACGCCTCGCTGATGACGTTGCACTGAATCTTCATGTTCATCATGATGAAGTCCGCCCTGTACAGCATATTCGCCATGATGCCGCCAACAAAAGCTGCCGCCAGCACCACTGCATCGGGCTTCTCTTCATCGAAGAACTTCTTGACAGCATTTTGATCCGTCAAGTCCAACTCCTTGTGCGAACGGCCAACAAGGTTATTATAACCACGTTGCTTTAAATTATTCCATATCGCTGAACCCACAAGGCCGTTGTGACCAGCAACGTATATCTTAGAATTCTTATCTAACATCTTTCTGCGTTTTCTGCAATTTCTGCGGGACTATTTAACGATTCCTTTTTCCAAATATTCGGCGAGGTTGGTGCGGACTTTGGCGGCAGCACCTTCAGCGGCAACCTTGGCAATGTCGTGCTCCACCATTAATTTAACCAATTGTTCAAAACTGGTTTTAGCTGGATTCCAGCCCAGTTTGGCTTTGGCCTTGGTGGGGTCGCCCCAGAGGTTAACGACATCCGTTGGGCGATAAAAATCCTCACTAACAGCCACGACAGTCTTGCCGATGAGTTTTTCAGGTCCCTTCACCACGATTCCCTTCTCATCAAGTCCTTTACCTTCAAACTTCAGTTCAATCCCCGCATGCTTGAAAGCCAATTGGGTAAACTCACGAACTGAGTGCTGTACGCCAGAAGCTATCACAAAGTCTTCCGGCTTCTCCTGCTGCAGAATCAGCCACATGCACTCTACATAGTCCTTAGCATAGCCCCAATCGCGCAACGAATCCATATTGCCTAAATACAAACAATTCTGAACGCCCTGCGAAATACGTGCTGCTGCCAGGGTAATCTTTCTTGTTACAAACGTCTCACCACGGCGTTCACTCTCATGGTTAAACAAGATTCCTGAACAGCAATACATATTATATGCCTCACGATACTCCTTCACAATCCAGAAACCGTATTGCTTGGCAACGGCATACGGACTATAAGGGTGGAACGGCGTATTCTCGTTCTGGGGAACCTCCTCCACTTTACCATACAGCTCCGACGTCGAAGCCTGATAGATACGGCACTTATCGGCCATTCCAAGTTGTCGCACAGCCTCAAGGATTCTCAGCACACCGACGGCATCCACATCTGCCGTAAACTCCGGCGAGTCAAAGCTTACCTGCACATGACTCTGCGCTGCCAGATTATATATCTCGTCAGGGCGCACCTTGCCAATGACGCCCAGCACACTCATCGAGTCACCCAAATCGGCATAGTGCAGATGAAAATGCGGCTTGCCCTCCAGATGAGCAATTCTCTCACGGAAGTCCACCGATGAACGACGAATCGTTCCATGCACATCATATCCTTTCTCCAACAAAAACTCAGCCAGATAACTACCATCCTGACCTGTAATTCCTGTAATTAATGCGGTCTTCATATCTTTCTTTGCATTATTTTATCCATATCATTTGCAAAATTACATTTTTTCTCTGAAATAGAAGAAATAATCAGGTTAAAAAATATTTATAACCAAGCCTTGAAGCAACTCCGTCGCACAATCCCATACTCAGATACTAAATATTTGCATTTTCGTTTGGTTGGTTCATTTTTTTTTCGTACCTTTGCAGCCGAATTCAGAAAAGTGTGTTTCCGTCCGTGAAGCACCCTTCTTTCCAAGAAAACAAATTCCGACATTTGAATCATTAACGATATACTGTATATTAATATGTACACGAAAGAACAATTAGAGAAGCTGCCTATCCCAGAGCTGATGGAGATAGCCAACGAGCTGGGCGTCAAAGTGTCGCAGAACGACGAACTGGAGAACGTCATATACGCCATTCTGGACAAAGCTGCCGAACAGGCTGCTGCAGGAGAACCTGCCACCAAGCGCAAGCGCACACGCATAGCAAAGGACAATAGCAAGGTGTATACCGTAAACGGCTCGGAAAGCACCACGCTGGACAAAAAGGCCACCAAGGCCGAGAAGAAACCCACGCTGGATGCCCTGATAGCCGAACAGGCTGCTGCTGAGAAAGCCGAACAGGCTGAACAGGCTGCCGCCGAGCAGACTGAAGAGGAACCTGCACCCAAGAAGCGCGGACGCAAGTCGAAGAAGGAGCAGGAGGCAGAGGCTGCTGCCACAGAATCCGCTACTGCCGAACCTACTGCTGAGCCCGAGAAAAAGAAGACGACCCGCAAGAAGGCCGCCAAGAAAGAAGAGGCAGACCTGTTTACGGAAGAGCCCGCAGCCGATGTCATTCCCGAGGCTGCTACCGAAAGTGCCGGCGAAGAACTGTCGGCCGAGATGATTGGTCAGTTGCAGGAGAAGATGACTAACAACGGCGAGAGCGAAGAGGCTCCTATAGAGGAAGTTGCCGAAGGTGTTTGGGAAGGTGATCCCGGCGACGGCACAGACTTCATCACCGTTGTCGACCTGCCCATTGAAGATCAGGCAGCCATCCCGACAGTGGACATCTTTGACCGCCCCGTAGCACAACAAACCCAGAACGAGCCCGTAGCTACTGAATATCGCCAGCCGGCACAGCCTGCTGCATTCGACTTCGGAGAACTCATCACAGGTACCGGCGTGCTGGAAATCATCCAGGAAGGCTACGGTTTCCTGCGTTCATCGGACTATAACTACCTGTCGTCGCCGGACGACATCTACGTGAACCCACAGCAAATCAGACGCTGGAGTCTGAAGACGGGTGATGTCGTAGAATGTACCGTTCGTCCGCCGCATGACAACGAAAAATACTTCGCCCTGTCGAACGTCACCAGCATCAACGGACGCAATCCGCAGGAGGTGCGCGACCGCGTGGCCTTCGAGCATCTGACACCGCTGTTCCCCGACGAGAAATTCACCCTCTGCGGCAACGCGGAAACGACGAATCCGTCAGTGCGCATTGTCGACCTCTTCGCACCTATCGGTAAAGGTCAGCGCGCCCTCATCGTGGCACAGCCCAAGACTGGTAAGACGCTATTAATGAAGGATATAGCCAACGCCATTGCAGCAAATCATCCGGAGGCTTACATCATGATGCTGCTTATCGATGAGCGTCCTGAGGAGGTGACGGATATGGCTCGTACCGTCAACGCAGAGGTCATTGCTTCGACGTTTGACGAGCCTGCCGACCGTCACGTGAAGATTGCCGGTATCGTGCTGGAGAAAGCCAAGCGAATGGTAGAATGCGGACATGATGTTGTCATCTTCCTCGACTCTATCACACGCCTAGCACGAGCCTACAACACCGTTGCTCCCGCCAGCGGAAAAGTGCTTACCGGTGGTGTCGACGCTAACGCCCTGCAGAAGCCCAAGCGTTTCTTCGGTGCTGCCCGAAACATCGAGGGCGGCGGTTCGCTGACCATCATCGCTACCGCCCTGACCGATACGGGTTCAAAGATGGACGAGGTGATCTTCGAGGAATTCAAGGGAACAGGTAACTCGGAACTGCAGCTTGACCGCATGTTGGCCAACAAGCGTATATTCCCTGCCGTCAACCTGGTACTTTCTTCTACACGTCGCGACGACTTACTGCAGGATCAGACCACGCTGAACCGCATGTGGATTATCCGCAAGTTCATAGCCGAGATGAACCCCATCGAGGCCATGAGCACCATCCGCGACCGTCTGGTGCAGACGCACTCCAACGAGGAGTTCCTGCTCTCGATGAACGGATAAGACATATAACATTTACGCACCATGCAGAGCAAGGTATTACTCATCTATACAGGTGGGACCATCGGCATGAACCGCAATCCGCACACAGGTGCTCTGGAGCCTTTCGACTTCGAGCACCTGTTGCTGCGTGTGCCGGAACTGAAGCAGTTCAACATGCAGATAGACACGCATCAGTTCAATCCGCCCATCGACTCCAGCGATATGTCTCCACAGCTATGGACAGACCTGTCGCACGTCATTGCCGACAGTTACGACCAATACGACGGATTCGTCGTGCTACACGGCACCGACACGATGGCCTATACGGCCTCTGCCCTCTCCTACATGCTGGAGAACCTGACGAAACCCGTCATCTTCACTGGTTCGCAACTGCCCATCGGACAGCTCCGCACCGACGGCAAGGAGAATTTCATCACGAGCATTGAGATTGCCGCAACGAAGGACGAAGAAGGTCATGCCCGTGTGCCGGAAGTAGGCATCTACTTCAACGGCCATCTACTGCGCGGCAACCGCACGACGAAGCAGAGTGCCGACGAGTTCAACGCCTTCGAGTCGTTCAACTTTCCGCACCTGGTAGACGCCGGCGTCAACATTACCTATCATGAGGAGCGTATTCTGAAACCCGACTGGAGCAAACCCATGACGCCACACTTCCGACTGGACAACAACGTGATTATCTTCTCGCTATTTCCCGGCATCCGCGAAGACCTCATTCGGCACATCATCCATACGCCCAACCTCAAGGCTATCGTGATGCGAACGTTCGGTTCGGGCAACGCACCCCAGCGTCCTTGGCTGCTGAACGCGCTCAAGGAAGGTACCAAGCACGGCAAGGTGATTGTCAACATCAGCCAATGTATGCAGGGAATGGTCGAGATGGGCAGATACGACACCGGCTTCCAGTTGAAGGAAGCCGGCGTGGTAAGCGGTTATGATTCGACGGTGGAAAGTGCCGTCACCAAATTGATGTTCCTGCAGTCACACTACAATGACCCAGAGAAGGTGCGCGAAATGATGAACCGCAGTATCAGGGGAGAAATTACGGTTTAGGCTATTCTCCCCCTCAACTCGGTTATATTACTGATGCTGGTCGCGAAGCAGGTCGTTGACGGTCTTCACGGGATTGAACGTCGACAGGGGAACCTCAACGAATACGGTCGACCAGTCGCTCATGGCACCATTCCACAAGCCAGGCAATTCGAGAGCTTGCAGTTCCTTGCCACTCTTTGACTTCTGAGAAATGAAGCCCGTTGTCGGGTCGACATACTTGGGCAGGTCGAAGGCGTTGCCCTTGTAGTCCTTCACGGCGCAGACGAGGTCGACGGGATTGAAGTGTGTGCCCTTGGTGAACATCTCCATATACTCCTTGTTCGACTTGTCAATCTGAGAACTCTCAAGAATCTGCAGGCTGACGGTACCATCCTGATTGTAGGTCAGGAACGGACCACCGCCAGGCTCGCCCACATTCTTCACGACGCCACACACGCGCATGGGGCGGTTAAGCTTGTTGCGCAGATAGATGACGAGTTCGGCATCCTCCAATTCCTTGATGTCAGCCTTGCGGCAGCAGAGGTCGTTCTGCACGAAACGGATGATGTCCTCAATCTGCTCGTGAGTGTACTTGCCGGTATCCAACAAGCGCAGATATTCGAAAGCCTTCTTCTGCAGGGTGACGAGTACACCGGCAATCACCTGCTTCCACTCGACGGTATCGTCCTTCAGACGATCGGGCACAACGTTGTCGATATTCTTCACGAAGATAACGTCAGCCTCAATCTCGTTCAGGTTCTCAATGAGTGCGCCGTGTCCACCCGGGCGGAACAACAGACTTCCGTCAGAGTTGCGGAACAGCGTGCCGTCAGGATTTGCGGCAACAGTATCCGTCGAGGGCTTCTGCTCAGAGAAGCTGATGTCGTACTTGATACCATACTTCTTGGCATAGAGGTCGGCCTTCTGAGCCACCTTGGCCTTGAAGAGTTCCATGTGCTCGTGACTGACGGTAAAATGCACGTGGGCCTCACCATTACTTGCTGCATACAAAGCACCCTCAACGAGGTGTTCTTCCATTGGTGTACGAGCACCCTCGGGATAGTTGTGGAACAGCAACAAGCCCTTGGGCAACTGTCCGTAGTTCAGTCCCTCGGCCTTCAGCATGTTGGCAGCTACGGCCTTGTAGTTACCCTCGGCAATGAGCGCCTTGATGCCCTTGCCCTGATTTTTCTGGCAGGCAGCATCCAGCTCGTCGTAGAAGGCAAACTTCTCAATGTTGTCGAAATACTTCTTCTCGAAATCGGTGGTAGGAACGTCGTAGTCAGCATCCACAAAGGCAAACATGTCCTTGAACATACGGCTGGCGGCACCCGATGCGGGCACGAACTTCACCACCTTCTTGCCCTCGGCCTTGTACTGTTGCCAAGCCTCAACATACTGCTTGCACTCAGCGTCAGACGGGGCTACGATGCCCTTACCGATAGCTGCTGCGGCCTCCAATTTCAGGAAGGGGAAACCAGTTTTAAACTCACCTAATTGTCTCTCGATTTGTGCCTCAGAAATACCTTTCTGAGCCAACTGCTTCAGGTCTTGCTGTGATAACATAATATTGTTCGTTTTGATTAGTTTGTATATCTATCCTGCAAAGATACGAAAAGCTGACGAAACCGCCAAACATTTAACACAGAATTTAACGATTAATCACAAAATCGTCTCGGTCGTCCAAAACGCGGAACTTGCTGCGACGGCGTTGCAGTTCCGTAAGATCAAGATCAACGGTGAGACTTTCAATGCTGTTTTTATGACATTGGGCAAGGGCTTTGCCATAAGCGTCGACCACGACCGAACAACCGGCATAGTGGGAATGCTGGTCGTCGCCCACTCGGTTGCTGCCAATGAGATAGCATTGGTTCTCTATCGCACGGGAACGGGTAAGCAGTTGCCACGCTGACTGACGGGACTCGGGCCAATTGGCAACCAAAATAATAGCGTCATATTCAAGCGTATCAGCATAACGGCTCCAACACGGGAAGCGCAGATCATAGCACGTCAGCAACAGGAAGCGGAAATCTCCGTAGGTGACGACGATTTGCTCCTGACCAGCCGTATAGTATTCATCCTCGTGACCATAAGTAAAGAGGTGGTGCTTGTCGTAGAAAGAAACCTTGCCGCCTCGCCCGTCGACAAAATAGTGGCGATTGCGGAAAGAGCCATCTGGCAGACAAACAGCCAGGCTCCCGGCAATTGCACATTGCCGGCGCGCTGCTGTCTCCTGCATCCATAAGAAAGCTGGATTCGTCGCCTCATCGGCAGCAACACCGTGAGGTTTCGTTGCAAACCCCGTGCTCCACATTTCCGGCAACACATAAAGGTCGCTCTCTTCAGCATTGGAGAGCAAATGGTCAGCACGGCGAATGTTTTCTTCAGGCTGAGCCCAGAGGATATCTGTCTGAAGGAGTGTAACGTTCAATATTCAAGCAGTTTAACGGATGATTTTCCCTTAAAGTCAACAATCTGGTCGATGAGGTAACAGCTGGCTTCGTCGGGCACGCAGACGGAAACATTGAAATGGAAACCGCTGGCGTCGACCTTCACAAACTCCATGTTATTCAAAACAGACTGCTGCAGAATCTGAGCAGGCACATTCTCGGCATACTGCTGTTTGCGGAAGTCACGCGAGAACAACTGGGTGGCGCCATTGAAGATGCTGAGATGGATAATATTGTCATAGTAAACATTCTCCACCTCCATGCCGTCATCATTGATGGTCTGATGGGTTACCTTATACTTCGTTGGATTGACGGCAATATACAGATGATAGCGCTGACTGTCGAAGAATACCACCGTGTCGCGCTTCAGCACTTCGGTGAGAGTTAGAATCTGGGGCTTCGACTGTTCGAACTCGTCCTTCGTATTTGTATCGTCACTCTTAACGAACTTCAACAAATCGCCATTCTGATTGCGGAACCACAACAAATGCTCGGTGTGTTTCTCTATGGGATAACGGTTGGAACCGACGAACAGCGTGTCGCCAATGACCCAAAAGCGGGCAGGCATGGAAGTACTGTCAGCATAGAAAATGGAGTCGCCCTTCATCTGGAATACTGCAGTTTCGTCGTCTTCCTCCATCCATACACCTTGCAGCAACTGCTTGGCTTCGCGGCTCTCCTCCTGATGAGATACAGGCTTCTGACCGCCACAGGCCACAAAGCCTATAGCCATCAGCAAACACATGATATGGTATAATACCTTATTCATATATAATATGAGCCTTTCTAATGCTTCTTTTTCCTATTCAAATCTCATTTCGCTTGCAAAGGTAAGAAAAAAAAATCGATTTACCTGCAAAAAATTTGGTTTTTTGCTCGCTAATTCGTACCTTTGCAGTCGTGATTGAACTACAGAGACATATAGAAATACTTCTTTTGGACAATGACTGCGTCATCGTACCCGACTTCGGAGGTTTTGTAGCACACCACGTTGCAGCCCGTTACGAAGCCGAAGACCACTTGATGTTGCCGCCCACGCGCACACTTGGATTTAACCCCCAATTGCGCATCAACGACTCGTTACTCG
Source organism: Prevotella sp. (assembly GCA_017447515.1). GTDB lineage: Bacteria > Bacteroidota > Bacteroidia > Bacteroidales > Bacteroidaceae > Prevotella. Next base: position 56,790 of record JAFSNG010000031.1, read on the forward strand.
TGCAGTCGTATATCAATGCGCTGGACATCAGCTACCCCGAGGCTTTGCGTCGGATAGAACACGAGGTCGAAGAAATGAAGCAGAAACTCAACGAAAAGGGGTATTTTACCCTGGAGGATATCGGCACACTAAGTATCAATAGTGACGGTAACATCCAGTTTGATCCCTGCGAGGCAGGTATCCTGTCGCCAGACTTCTACGGACTCAGTGCTTGCGAGTTCCCCACACTGAAAGACGCCCGTGAGGCCAGAATGGCAGGCAACGCACTACCTGCAACCATAGAGAATGTCCAAGTTGCCGACCCCACCCTTTTGGAATTCATTGACGACGAAGAAAAGGACGAAGACCGCGCCATCCAGATCAAGATGTCGTGGATTCGCAACGCCGTAGCTGTTGCAGCTGCCGTTGTGGCATTCTTCCTGATAACGCCCCCCATTGCCAATAGTGATCTCGGCACTCGCACGATGAGCAATCTGCAGGGAAACCTGCTGGGTAAGTTGATGCCCAAGGACACGAACATGGCTTCAGCCCAGCCCGTCATAAAGCCTACTGCCGTAAGCACCCCTGAAACTGAGGAGGCAAAGCAAGAGGTAACACCAAAGAAGGAAGACGTGAAGGCTGTTACGAAAGAACAAAGTAATACAGACCCTGTTTACTGTATCGTTTTGGCCAGTCAGGTAAAGCTCAGCAATGCAGAGTATTACGTCGAGCAGTTAAAGAAACGCGGCATAAAGGATGCAGAGGTATTTATCCATCACAATATCGTACGCGTAGTTTGCGGAACGTATAAGACCGAGTCCGAGGCATATCGACATCTGAACAAACTGAACAATGATGACGAGTTTGCTGAGGCATGGGTATACAAGAAACCGACGGACAGTACTCGACATTCAGCAGAAATATAAAATCATGAAACGTGTAAGATGCCCTAAGTGCGACAACTACATCACGTTCGATGAGACTAAGTATGTCGCTGGTCAGTCGTTGGTGTTTAAGTGCGACCAATGTGGAAAGGAATTCGGTATCCGCATCGGCGTATCAAAGTTGCGCAACACGCAGAAACAGGAGAATGCCGAGATGACGGCCGATTCAGGAGAGCGTTCGACAGAAGAGGCTCCCTGCGGAAGTATCGTGGTCATTGAGAATGTGTTCCACTACAAGCAGGTCATTCCGCTTCGTATGGGCGACAACATCATTGGCCGTTACCAGAAGGGCAACCCCATTAACACGCCGTTTGAAACCGTAGATCCCAGCGTCGACCTCAATCACTGCACCATTACCGTCAGTCGCGACAAGCGTGGGCAACTGCGTTATACGCTGTCTGACAACAACAGCAATACGGGAACGTTTGTCGATAATGTAGAACTGACTCCTCGCGAGCGACGTATCATCGAGGACGGAACGCTGTTCACCCTCGGAGCCACAAGCATCCTGTTACGGACGGCTGAGAATCAAGAAGAATAAGAATCAGATAAAGGTAAAAATAAGAATATGTTAAGAATTGCCGTACAATCAAAAGGTCGTCTGTTCGACGACACCATGAACCTGCTTGCTGAAGCAGATATCAAGATTAGTGCCTCGAAGCGTACACTCCTGGTACAGTCAAGTAACTTCCCGCTGGAGGTACTTTACCTTCGCGACGATGATATCCCACAGAGCGTTGCCAGCGGTGTGGCAGATATTGGCGTCGTAGGAGAAAACGAGTTCATCGAACGAGGCGAGGATGCCGATATCATCTCTCGTCTAGGGTTCTCGCAGTGCCGTCTGTCGCTGGCCATTCCCAAGGAGATTGAGTATCGCGGCGTCAACTGGTTTAATGGCAAGAAGATTGCCACCTCATACCCGAATATCCTGCGTAAGTATATGAAGGAAAAGGGCGTCGACTGCGAGATTCACGTCATCACGGGAAGCGTGGAAATCAGCCCGGGCATCGGACTTGCCGACGGAATCTTTGATATCGTTAGCTCTGGTTCTACGCTCGTCAGCAACAATCTGCGCGAGGTGGAAGTGGTGATGCAAAGCGAAGCTCTGCTCATCGGCAACAAAAACATGAGCAAGGACAAGCATGCCACATTGGAGGAAATGCTGTTCCGCTTTAAGGCTGTGAAGGATGCAGAGGACAAGAAATACGTCCGCATGAATGCCCCCAAGGCTCGTCTGCAGGAGATTATCAACGTACTGCCGGGTCTGAAGAGTCCTACGATTATTCCCCTGGCCGACGAGGATTGGTGCTCCGTTCATACCGTACTCGACCAGAAGCGCTTCTGGGAGATTATCGGCAAGTTGAAGGAAATGGGTGCCCAGGGCATCCTCGTTACCCCGATTGAAAAAATGATACTTTAGTGTGTTCGACGGTTTCCCGTCGAAAAAAGAAACAGTATGAAGATATATAGATATCCGAAACGGGAACTGTGGGACGAGATTACGTCTCGTCCACGCCTGGACCTGACAAAACTCAACGAGACAGTCGCCACCGTACTTGCCGACATCCGTCAGCGCGGCGACGAGGCCGTCCGCGAGTATGAACTGAAATTCGATAAGGCGGAACTGGGCAACCTCGCTATCACCGAACAGGAAATGGATGAAGCCGAAAAACTCGTGAGCAACGAACTACGTGACGCCATCATCCTTGCACACCATAATATTAAGGTGTTCCACATCTCCCAGCGCTTCGTCGGTCAGAAGGTAAAGACGCAGGAAGGCGTCACCTGTTGGCAAAAGAGCGTCGCTATCGAACGCGTCGGTCTCTACATCCCCGGTGGCACTGCCCCACTCTTCTCTACCGTCCTCATGCTCGCTACTCCTGCCAAGATTGCTGGCTGCAAGGAGATTGTGCTCTGCACACCTCCCAACAAGGAGGGCAAGGTGAATCCCGCCATCCTCGTCGCTGCCCGCATTGCCGGAGTCAGCAAGATATTCAAGATTGGCGGTGTTCAGGCCATTGGAGCGATGGCTTACGGCACCGAGAGTGTGCCCAAAGTCTTCAAGATTTTTGGCCCTGGCAACCAATACGTGATGGCCGCCAAACAACACGTCTCACTCGACGAGGTCGCAATCGATATGCCTGCCGGCCCCAGTGAGGTCTGCGTATTGGCCGACGAAACCACCAATGCGGAATTTGTTGCTTCAGACCTCCTTTCGCAAGCCGAACACGGCATCGACTCACAGGTACTGCTTATCACGACATCGGAAGCAAAACTCAGCGAGGTACAGGCAGAAGTTGACCGTCAACTGGCACTACTACCCCGTAAGGAAATTGCCGTTAAGGCCCTCGATAACAGCCGTCTTGTGCTCGTCGATTCCGTCGACGAGATGATCAACCTCTCCAACCTCTACGCTCCCGAACACCTCATCATACAGGTAAAGGACTACGAACAACTCGCCGAGCGTGTCGTCAATGCCGGCAGCGTATTCCTCGGTCCCTACGCTTGCGAGAGTGCCGGCGACTATGCCAGCGGTACCAATCACACCCTGCCCACGCACGGCTATGCCACCGCCTACAATGGTGTCAACCTCGACTCCTACTGCCGTAAGATTACCTTCCAACATCTCACGGAAGACGGTATCCGACATATTGGTCGCGCCGTAGAACTGATGGCCGAAGCCGAACAGCTCGACGCTCACAAGAACGCTATGACAGTACGCATCAAATCAATAAAATAGTGTGTTCGACGGTTCTCCCATAGAAAAATAATAGTGTGTTCGACGGTTCAGCCGTCGAAATAAAAAAGAAAAGACAATGATGAAGCCCTTAGAACAACTGGTCAGAAAGAACATCTGGAGTCTCGCCCCCTACTCTTCCGCTCGCGACGAGTATTCAGGCAAGGAAGCTCACGTCTTTCTCGATGCCAACGAGAATCCCTATAACGAGCCTTACAACCGCTATCCCGACCCTCTGCAACGCGAACTGAAAAGCGCCTTGAAGAAGGTAAAGGGCGTGCCCGAGGAGAATATCTTCCTGGGTAACGGCAGCGACGAAGCCATCGACCTCGCTTATCGCGTATTCTGCAATCCCGGTCGCGACAACGTGGTATCCATCGCTCCAACTTACGGCATGTATCAGGTCTGTGCCGACATCAACGACATCGAGTTTCGTCAAGTTCTGCTTGACGACAATTACGAGATGCATGCCGACCAGTTGCTGGCAGCCTGCGACGACCATACAAAGATCATTTGGATTTGCTCGCCTAACAATCCTACAGGCAACTCGCTCAACCGCGACGAAATTTTGAAGGTCATTAATGGTTTTGAGGGAATTGTCATTGTCGACGAAGCTTACATCGACTTCGCCCAACAGCTCTCACTACGCCAGGAACTCGCCACCCACCCCAACCTCATTATCCTTCAGACGATGTCGAAGGCTTGGGGGTCGGCAGCTATCCGTCTGGGCATGGCTTTCGCCTCGAAGGACATCATTAATATATATAATAAGGTGAAATATCCCTACAACGTCAACCAGCTCACCCAGCAACAGGCGATGGTGATGTTGAAAGACCCCTTCGAAATCGATAAATACGTCAAAATCCTGCTTGCCGAGCGTGGCCGGCTGATGTCCGCCTTCCAGGATTTGCCCATCTGCGAACAGGTGTACAAGACAGATGCCAACTTCTTCCTGGCAAAGATGACCGACGCGCAGGCCATCTATGACTATCTCGTTGACAAAGGCATCATCGTCCGCAACCGCACCCGCGTCCAGCTCTGCCACAACTGTCTGCGCGTCACCATCGGCAATCGATCCGAGAACAACGAACTGCTCAGTGCATTAAGACAATACTAGATTGTCTAGAATATCTAGATTATCTAGAGTCTCTAGTTAATCAAGCCCCATGGAACGCCTGTGGAATAGCAACTATATAAAGGTGATGATAGCGAACTTCTCGCTATTCACCGCCTTTTATTTGTTGACGCCACTGTTGCCGCTCTATCTTCATGAGACTTTCGGAGCCACCAAGGACGTCATC
>JAFSNG010000032.1 GCA_017447515.1 Prevotella sp.
AACTCCTTTGTTAAAAGATTCGAGTGCTCTCCGTCTTTGTAATCCACCGGCCTTGCGGCTTTTATTGTGGCCCGCCATCGACAGGAGAAGTCAGCTCAGTTTTCAATGTAATTTGATGAGTATCCCGATCGAACCGGCACGTCCCCCGTTTTTACACAATTAACGTTACTTATGCTCCACAGCGGCCTGCTCGATGGGCAGACAGCGCTTGTAGTTCTCAATATACTTCTCGAATCCGGCCACATCTTCAGCGGTGGGGGCTACTGATGTTCCCTTGTTGCCTGCAAACACCACCTGCTCCAGATAGTCGGCCAGCGACTTGCCATTATTATTAATAAGGTATCCGGCCAGCAGGGCGATACCCCATGCACCACCTTCGCCTGCCGTTTCCATCACGCTGATGGGCGAATTCAATGCAGCAGCCAACATACGCTGACCTACGCCGGCAGTCTTGAAATAACCGCCGTGACCAGTGATGCGGTCTACCTTGATTTTCTCTTCCTTCAGCAGGATGTCGTTTCCTATCTTCAGCACGCCGATAGCTCCGTAGAGGTGGCTGCGCATAAAGTTAGCGAGGTTGAACTTGTCGTTTGCCGAACGCACAAACATCGGACGACCTTCGGCCAAACCCGTGACTGGCTCGCCGCTGACGTAGTTGTAGGCCATCAGTCCGCCGCAGTCGGTGTCACCCTTCAGTGCCTCGTTGAACAGCTTGCCGTAGAGCTGGTTCATATCGACGGGAACCCCCAGCAGTTGCTGGTATTCCTTGAACAGTCCCACCCACGCGTTGATGTCCGACGTACAGTTGTTGCAATGCACCATCGCTACAAGGCTTCCGTCGGGTGTCGTCACCATGTCTATCATCTCGTAAGGCTTTGTCAGTGGCTTCTCCAGCACTATCATTGAGAACGACGATGTTCCTGCGCTGACGTTACCCGTACGCTGCTTCACGGCGTTCGTGGCTACCATACCTGTGCCAGCGTCACCTTCAGGAGGACATACAGGTACACCAGCCTTCAGCGTTCCGCTCACATCCAGTTTCTTTACGCCAGCTTCCGTCAGCTTGCCGGCATTCTCACCAGCCACCAGCGACTTCGGCAGGATGTCCAGCAATTTGTAAGGCAAGCCCTTGGATGCGAGGATGGCATCGAACTTCTTCACCATTTCTGCATCGTACGTCTTCGTGGCAGAGTCAACGGGAATCATACCCGATGCATCACCTACGCCCAACACAAATTCACCCGTTAGCTGCCAGTGGATATAACCAGCCAGCGTGGTCAGATACTTGATGTCCTTCACGTGCTCGTTACCCTCCAGAATACACTCATACAGGTGCGAGATGCTCCAGCGCAGGGGAATGTTATAGTTGAACAACTTCGACAGCTCTGCCGCAGCCTTGCCCGTGTTCGTGTTACGCCAAGTGCGGAACGGCACCAGAATCTGCTGGTCGGCGTTGAATGCCATGTAGCCGTGCATCATAGCCGAGAATCCGATGGCCGCCAGCTGTTCTATTTCGCAGTCGTACTGTGCCTTCACGTCCTTGCGCAGGTCGGCATAGCAATCCTGCAAGCCCTTCCAGATAAGGTCGATGCTATACGTCCAAAGTCCGTCCACCAACTGGTTCTCCCACTCGAAAGAGCCTTGGGCAATGGGGTTATTCTCCTGGTCGATGAGCACGGCCTTGATACGTGTGGAACCGAACTCGATTCCCAAGATGGCCTTACCGGCCTCGATGGTCTGTTTTGCTTGTCTTACGTCCATATTATTTGTTTGTTATAGATTTGTCCGCAAAGTTACGAAAAAACAACCAAAGAACCAAATAAAAACATGTAAAAAAAGTGAACTGACTCTTCGTTAGTCTAATCTGTCAAGGATGAAGCATTTGTTCATGAATAAAATCCGTCCCCTTTGCGCTGGGCAGAGAGGACAGATTTTCGTGTGTGGAGTAGGGGATTAGCAGAGCTTGCGGGAGCCGTCACCAATGACGACATCGTAAACCTTGGGCTCATGGCCGTACTTGGCATTGAACTTCTCCTTAGCCGTAGCGATGAACTGACGGTAGAGGTCGTTGCGCACGAGGTTGATGGTGCAGCCGCCGAAGCCGCCACCCATGATGCGTGAACCCGTGACGCCGCACTCCTTGGCGATGTCGTTGAGGAAGTCGAGCTCTTCGCAAGAGACTTCGTAGTCCTTCGACAGACCTTCATGAGTTTGGTACATCAGTTCACCAACTTTCTCGTAATCGCCTTCGTTCAGAGCGTCACAGACAGCAAGCACGCGGTCTTTCTCGCCCAAGACGAACTTGGCGCGCTTGTAGTCCTCTTCGCCAACTTCGGCACGAACTTCGTCAAGCTGTTCCCATGTGCAGTCACGCAGGGTTTCGAACTTGCCCTCGGGATGCTTGGCCTGGATGTGCTTCACGACATTCTCGCACGAGTTGCGGCGGTCGTTGTAGGGTGAGCCTGCTAACTGGTGCTTCACGACGCTGTCGAGCAATACGAGACGATAGCCGTCGGGCTTGAAGGGGAAGTACTCGAACTCGCGGCTACGGCAGTCGAGGCGCATCAGACAGCCAGCCTTGCCGAAGACGGAGGCGAACTGGTCCATGATACCGCAGTTGACACCGCAGTAGTTATGCTCGGTAGCCTGTCCGGCCAAAGCCATATCCCATTGAGAAACCTTGTTCTCGCCGAAGATGTCGTTCAGACCGCAGGCAAAGCAACTCTCCATAGCTGCGCTGGAAGACATGCCGGCACCAAGGGGTACATCACCTGCAAAGGCAATATTGAAGCCCTTCACGGGAACGCCAAGCTTGCGCATTTCCAGTGCGATACCATAAATGTAGCGAGCCCAAGAGGCACGGGGTCCAGCAGGATCATCAAGGTGGAAGTCCACACGATCCTTCAAGTCGATGGCATAAGCCATCACGGTGTCCTCGGTTCCATTGGCGCGCATCTCAGCCATAATACCCTTATCGACAGCACCGGGAAAAACGAATCCACCGTTGTAGTCGGTGTGTTCGCCAATGAGGTTGATACGGCCCGGTGAGGCATATACATTGCCGGTCTTACCATCAAAATGCTTGATGAAGCGGCTTCTTACAAAATCGATTTCCATCATATAACTTTCAACTTTAATCTTTTAACTTTCAACTTTACTCCACGGGGATGTCCTTGTTGACGTTCTTGCAGCCGATGAGGGCGTAATAGAACATGTAGGCCATAGCCAACAGATAGACGAAATAGCTTGGCATATAACCCATGAAGTCGGCAAAGAAATTCTGCACGACGGGCAGTACGCCACCGCCGACAACCATCATCATGAAGATACCAGAAGCCTGAGCGGTATATTTACCCAAACCCTCTGTAGCCAGATTGAAGATAGATGCCCACATGACCGAAGTACAGAGTCCGCAAAGCACCAGCAGAACGGCACTCAGGGGAACAGTGGTCATTTCAACTGTACCTTCAAGAATCTTCACCAGCGGCATAGTCGCCGTAACACTCTTTGGAGTGAGGATAGCTGCGACAATCAGGATCATGCCAATGGCAGTGGTGGCAAGCATCATCTGACGCGATGACACCTTGCCGCCGATGGCGCTGGCTATCATACGGCCAACGAGCATGAGCAGCCAGTACATGGCAGCCACAGCTCCACCGATGGTAGCAGCGTTGAGCACAGCGTCGGGATTGACCCATGCTCCGTTGGCGCTGGTGTCGGACAGATAAAAATTCAGACCACCGGGAATACCGACTTCGACACCTACATAAACGAAGATAGCTATGACGCCGAGCAGACAATGGCGAAACGACCAAGGAGAATGCTCGAACTTGGTCTCGGCAGTAACCTTGCCCAATTCGGGATCCTGAATGGGTATGAAGCAGAGAATGCAGAAAGCTGCGGCGAATACAGTCATGGCGATGTACATCACCAGATTGACGTCAGCCATCTGGGTAGAAGCCGTGACAGTACCGATAAGTGCTCCGACGAGCATCGGCGTCATGGTTCCAGACAGCGAGTTGAGCGTGCCGCCAATCATGTTCAGCTGGTTACCGCGATTGCCACCACCGCCCAAGAGGTTGAGCATGGGGTTAACAACGGTGTTCAGAATGCAGACGGAGAAACCGCTAACGAAGGCGCCGAACAGATAGACACAGAAGCCGGGAATGCCGCCCGAGAAGCCCGAGAGGAATTGGATAAGCACACCGACAAAGCCAACGGCAATGCCGATGAGAGCCGTCTTCTTGTAACCCACCTTTGTCAGCATCTTACCTGCCGGGATACCCATGAAGAGGTAGGCGAAGAAGTTCATGAAGTTACCCATGATGCCAAGTACGTTAGAACCGCCAATTTCCGGCTGGTTCTTCCAGATGACACCAATTGGTGCGCCAAGATTCGTCACGAACGAAATCATGGCATAAAGGAACATCATCGTCACGATGGCGATGATGCTTCCGTTTTTCTGTTGATTACTCATAAATAAAATAATGTATTAGTAGTTTAGTTTACTCAGCAACGCCAAAACGATAGACCGTCTTCTGCTTGTAGCGCTGACCGGGATTCAGCACAACGCTGGGGAAGTAAGGACGGTTGGGGCTGTCGGGGAAATGCTGTGCCTCGAAGCAGACAGCCGAACGACGCGGGAAGGTGCAGCCGTTAGCGCCCTTATAGCCATTCAGGAAGTTGCCGGTGTAGAGCTGCAGACCAGGCTCGGTGGTATAAACTTCCATGGTGCGTCCGCTCTTGGGCTCGGTCAGTTTGGCAGCGAAGCTCAGCTCGCCTTCTTCCTTCTTGTTCAGTACGTAGTTGTGGTCGAAACCGTGACCAAACTTAATCTGCTCATTGTCGGCCTCAATGTCCTGACCGAAAGGCTTCGGTGTGCGGAAGTCGAAGGGGGAACCCTCAACCTTCAGGATTTCACCCGTAGGAATAGCGGTAGCGTCGGTGGGCAGATAGAAATCAGCGTTGATTTCGCAGATCTGATCCTCGATGCCGGGAGTGGGGTCGGCAGTACCAGCCAGAGAGAAGAAAGCGTGATGTGTCAGGTTGACAATCGTCTTCTTATTGGTAGTAGCCAGATACTCAATAACCAACTCGTTTTGGTCAGTAAAGGTAAATTCTACTGTCACGTCGAGTTCGCCAGTAAATCCTTCCTCACCATAGCTGGAGATACGATGCAGAGCCAACGAGCGGGGACCCATCTGACGAGCATCCCAAACCTTGGCATTGAAGCCCTTGGCACCACCATGCAGATGGTTAGGACCGTCGTTCAGTGCCAGCTGATAGTCTTTACCGTTCAGCGTGAACTGACCCTTGCAAATGCGGTTGCCCCAACGGCCAATCAGTGTCGAGAGGTATGGCTCGTTGCCACTGGTGAGCTGCTCGATGTTGGCATGTCCCTGGATAACGTTTGCTACTTTGCCATCTTTATCGGGAACCATGATAGCACAGATTGCACCACCATAGTTGGAGATAGCTACTTCATAACCCTTGCGGTTCTTCAAAATGTAAAGATCCGTCTTTTTACCATTCACCGTGGCCTGGAAATCCTTGCGGTTCAGACCACACAAATTCGCTGTTTCGTTTGTGTTTGCCATATTGTTAACGTTTTAAGTTACTTAATTTCCTTTGCAAAGTAACCGAAAAAAAACGAGAATGGCAAATGAAACGACGTAAAAAACGTTTACGAGAGTGTTAAAAACTCCTAAAAGCCATTTTTGAGGAAGTCGCCGACTACGTAACTGGAGCCTCCGACGAACACGAAATCGTCTTTTTCTGCTTGTTTAATAGCCGTCTTATATGCTTCATTTACAGTAGGATAGCAAGTCCCTTTCAATCCGTGATTGATGGCCAAAATGCGCACAGACTGCTCGTTGAGCGCTCTTGGCGTGTTTGCCTTCGTAAAATAGTAAATTGCGTGCTTCGGAAGCAGTTCAAGCACAGAATCGATGTCTTTATCGTTAACCATGCCGAAGACAACGTGCATTTTGTTGCACTTCACCATCGCCAGTTGACGACTCAGATATTGCCATCCGCCGACGTTGTGTCCAGTGTCGCAAACAACCAGTGGATTGCGTTGGATAATCTGCCAACGGCCCATGAGTCCTGTATTGCTGCAAACCTTCTTGATACCATTAAGCAGTTCGTAGCATTCATTGGGCAGGGGAGACAGGAACCCCAGGTCATCGAGAACTTTCAGCACATATAGCACGGTGTTCATGTTTTTCTGCTGATAGATGCCACCAAGGTCGCCTATCAGTTCGCCTGCATGTTGGGTCATATATCGCATGCCGCCCTCCTCGGTAGGTTCGGCACTGAGAATCTCGGGATTATCTTCGGCAAAAGTGATGGGCGCCTGCATCTCTTTGGCCTTGGCTTCGAAGACAGGGCGCGTCTCGGGATTATTCTCTCCTATAATAACGGGTGTACCTTTCTTAATAATGCCAGCTTTTTCAGCGGCAATCATTGCCAACGTATCACCCAAGAACTGCGTGTGGTCGAAACTGATGTTGGTGATGACCGAAACGATGGGATTGACAATGTTGGTGCAGTCAAGCCGTCCCCCCAAACCTACTTCGACGACGGCAATGTCAACATCCTTGTCGCGGAAATAGTTGAAAGCCAATGCCGTGGTAACCTCAAAGAAAGAGGGGTGAAGTGGTTCGAAGAACGGCCGTTCGTGTTCAACAAAGTCGACAACGTACTTCTCGGTAATGGGATGACCGTTGACGCGGATGCGCTCGCGAAAGTCAACGAGGTGGGGTGAAGTATAAAGACCTACGCAGTAGCCGCATTCCTGCAAAACGGAAGCGATAGTATGTGAAACGCTGCCTTTGCCGTTGGTGCCTCCGACGTGGATGACGGCAAACGACTTGTGAGGATGATTGAAGTGCTCATCCAGCACAAGCGTGTTGTGAAGTCCTTCTTTATAGCCTGAGGCGCCCTGTCGCTCGAACATGGGCATCTGGCTGTACAGGTATTCGCAGGTTTCTTTGTAGGTCATAAGCGTTTTGTTTGTCGCTGTGGCACGGCAACATATTTAACTGAAGTAATTCTTGAACTTCTGGAAAATGCTGCGTTTGGTGGCGGCGTCGCCCTTGAAATTGTCACTCTGACGGAACTGCTCGATGGCGCGTTTCTCGTCGCTGGTGAGGGTCTTCGGCACGTATACACTGACATTGACTACCAAGTCACCATTGCCGCGTCCATAGCCCTGAACGGCAGGCAGTCCCTTGCCACGCAGACGAAGTGTTTTACCGGGCTGTGTACCAGGTTCCATCTTGACTTTTAGACGGGTTCCTTCGATGGTAGGAATCTCTACATCACCGCCAAGTGCTGCTGTCGGGAAATCAAGCAACAGGTTGTATATCAGATTGTTATCATCGCGGATGAAGGTATCATTGGGTTCTTCTTCGACCAATACCTGGATGTCGCCATTGACACCATTGCGGATGCCGGCATTACCCTTGCCAGGAACATTGACAATCATACCTTCGGCCACACCGGCAGGAATCTTGATCTCCACTACTTCCTCGCCTTTCTCAATACCTGTGCCGTGACAATGCGGACACTTGTTCTTGATGATAGTACCGGCACCGTCACATGTAGGACAGACCCCCTGCGTCTGCATCATGCCGAAAATGCTCTGCGTGGTATGAGTGATGACACCCGTTCCGTGACACGTCGGACACTTCTCAACGGCAGAACCGTCTGCAGAGCCCGAACCATGACAATGCGAACAGGCAATGTCCTTGCGAACCTTGAATTTCTTGGTGACGCCATGGGCAATCTCCTGCAGCGACAGACGAACCTTCAGACGGAGGTCGCTGCCACGATGAACCTGCGGGCCGCGCTTGGCACCGCCGCCAAAGCCTCCGAAACCAGCATGTCCGCCAAAGATGTCGCCGAACATCGAGAAAATGTCGTCCATGTTCATCGACGCTCCTCCGAAGGGATTGAAGCCTCCGCTGCCTGGGTCATTGAAGCCAAAGGTATCGTACTGCTGGCGCTTCTGCGGGTCGTGCAACACGTCGTAAGCCTCGGCAGCCTCCTTGAACTTCTCCTCGGCCTCCTTATTACCAGGGTTGCGGTCGGGGTGGTATTTGATGGCAATGGTGCGATATGCCTTTTTTATCTGATCCTCTGTGGCGTTCTTATCTACGCCAAGCACCTCGTAATAGTCTCTTTTTTGTGCCATTTAATTGTCAATTATCAATTATCAATTGTCAATTAGTTATTGTCCTACTGCCACTTTGGCATGACGGATGACTTTGTCGTTCAGCTGATAACCGGCTTGCAGACAGTCAATCACCTTGCCTTTCTTATCGTCACCCATGCCCGGAACCATTGCTACGGCTTCGTGCATGTCGGTGTTGAAATCAGCATCGTCGGTCTCTATTTTCTTGACACCCAGGCTCTCAAGGGCTTTCATCATCTTGTTATAGATGAGTTCCATGCCTTCGCGCAACACGGCGGGGTCGTCGGTTTTCTCACCATTAGCCAATGCACGCTCCATATCGTCAATGACCGGCAGAATGGCACTGACAGCCTTTTCGCCACCGTTCAGGATAAGCTCTGCCTTCTCCTTCAGCGTGCGCTTGCGGTAGTTGTCGAATTCGGCGGTCTTGTAAAGTATCTGTGTCTTCAACTGCTCTATCTCGGCCTGAGCCTGCTCCAAGGGGTCTTTTTCTTCTTCCTCTTCGGCGGGGGCTTCGGTGTCAGCGGAAGCTTCGGTGTCAGCGACCGAATCGTTGACCACAGTATTATCCTGCTGTTCTTCGGATTCCTGCAGTTCCTCCTCTTGCGTGTTCTTGATTTCTTCTTCTGTCATAATTACATTTGTTTTATTGTTCTGCTTCTATCAGCAGCAAATATCGTGCCAAATATCCATTCTCATTAGCTGTACAGCTCGGCCTTCTTCTCCTTGATGCTCTCGTCGTAAATGTAGTCATCGTATGTCGTGAGCTTATCGATAGTGCCTTTCGGCGTCAGTTCAATGATGCGGTCGGCTACGGTATTGATGAATTCATGGTCATGCGAGGCAAACAGGATGTTTCCCTTGAACGATATCAGGTTGTTGTTGAACGCCTGAATCGACTCCAAATCCAAGTGGTTGGTGGGCGTGTCGAGAATCAGGCAGTTGGCATTCTTCAACTGCATACGGGCAATCATGCAACGCATCTTCTCACCACCGCTCAGCACGCAGACCTTCTTCTGGATGTCCTCATCCTTGAACAGCATACGACCGAGGAATGACTTCATCATCACCTCGTTACCCGTTCCGTATTGCGACAGCCAGTCTACGAGGTTCATCTCCGACTTGAAGAACTCGGTGTTGTCGAGTGGGAGATAGGCCGTCGTGATAGTCACGCCCCACTTATATGTTCCGGCGTCAGCCTCGCGATTGCCGTTGATAATTTCGAACAACGCGGTCATTGCCTTCGGGTTGTGTGACAGGAAGACGGTCTTCTGCCCCTTCTCAATGGTGAACGAAACGTTATCGAACAGTAAGGTTCCGTCTGCATCGGTAGCTTTCAAGCCTTCCACCTCCAGAATCTGCGTTCCAGGCTCGCGCTCCATCGAGAAGATGATGCCCGGATATTTACGTGTTGACGGGGTGATTTCCTCGACGTTCAGCTTCTCCAACATCTTTTTACGCGAAGTGGTCTGCTTCGACTTTGCCACATTGGCAGAGAAGCGACGGATGAATTCCTCCAACTGCTTGCGCTTCTCCTCGGCCTTCAACTTCTGGTTCTGAGCCTGACGCAAAGCCAGCTGTGACGATTCGTACCAGAACGAGTAGTTACCCGAGAACAGCGTTACCTTGCCGAAGTCGATATCAACTGTCTGTGTCGACACGGCATCCAGGAAGTGACGGTCGTGACTGACCACCAACACACACTGCTCTAAGTTCGACAGATATTCCTCCAACCACTGAACAGTATCGAGGTCAAGGTCGTTGGTAGGCTCGTCCAGCAATAGGTTGTCGGGATGTCCGAACAGTGCCTTAGCCAACATCACGCGCACCTTCTCGTTGTTCGATATTTCCGACATCTGCTTGTAGTGCTGACTTTCTGCCACGCCCAAGTTCTGCAGCAGCTGCGCAGCCTCGCTCTCTGCCTCCCAGCCGTTCATCTCTGCAAAAGCCATTTCCAGGTCTGCGGCGCGAACACCGTCCTCCTCGGTCATCTCGGCCTTGGCGTACAAAGCCTCGCGCTCCTTCATATTCTTCCACAACGGCTGATGGCCCATAAATACCGTGTCCATCACCGTGAATTCATCATATTTGAAGTGGTCCTGCTCCAACACCGACATACGCTCACCGGGGAGCATCTCTATGGAACCCTTGTTCGGCTCCAGTTCACCGCTGATGGCGCGGAGTAGGGTAGACTTACCGGCGCCGTTGGCTCCGATAATACCATAAATGTTACCACTTGTAAACTTCAAATTAACGTCTTTGTACAGCGTTTTCTTTCCAAACTGAATCGCTAAGTTTGTGACTGTTATCATCTCTTTCTTATACCTTATTTATTATTAGCGGCTGCAAAGGTACAAAAAAAGAGGGGAAAAACCAAATTTTCTTTTCATTTGTTTGGCGAATTCGCAGAAAGTTAGTACCTTTGCAGCCGCTTTTACGAGATAAGAGCACGAAATTCAATTATTTAACAACAAAATTACACATTTAAACAATGG
>JAFSNG010000033.1 GCA_017447515.1 Prevotella sp.
ACGAAGGCTGTCACGATAAGTGTCGGCATAATGGCATACTTCGCCGTTTGGCAGCGGATAGTCACCTGTTTCAGTAGAGATAATGTAAAATATGTCGGCTGCAGCCTGACGGTTGGTGACATACCATTGGGTAGAATCGCTGTAGTCAGGTGCAATAGGAACACCACCAGTACTCTTTTTGCTTCCTGAAAAACAGGACACCATCGTCATTCCGCACAATGTCAGGATGGCGGCCAGCATCCATAGCTTTGCCTTATTCATTTTTATCTATGTAACCAAATATATCAATTGTTCCTACATCGTTTCTGACATTAAGATTTGGAACATATTCTTCCATCCTTGTTGTACCACTAGTTTTATCGACATAGAAATTCACGAAAGCCCCTGTATAACTACGGAATACCACCTGATAGGCAGAATCGGAATCTTCGCCCATCTGCACTCCCATGATGTCGGGATTATCTTTGGCCATGCTCCAGTCATACTCGCTATGGCAGTAATTGTTTACTCCTTCTAAGGCCATTTCTGCCGTTATCTTGCTCTGTGATTCCTTGGTGCTTTTAGAGTTGCATGAGCATAGAAGCATGGTCGCCAGTAGGCATAAAAGTGCAATCTGTTTCATCATTCGTTATCTTTTGTTGTTATTCTTCACTTGATGTATTTTACCTTGCTTTCATCGCGGGGCTTTGCCTCTGGCTGTTCATCGGGATAACCGATGGCAATGATGTAGTTCAGCTGATAGTCCTCTGGGATGTCAAGACGGTCAAGAAAGAACTTGGCTTCAGGATCGGTCTTGATGAAACGCACTGGACCGCCTAAACAGCAGGTGCCGAGTCCAAGAGACTGTGCTGCCAGCATCATGTTCTCACCCAGCAGACCAGCATCCAGTTCGCCGCCACCCTTTGCTGGAGTGCAGACACAGATAATGTTGGGCGCATTGCGGAACATGTTCTTGAAGTTTTTGTCGCGATTCACCATATCTGGGTTCTTAGCCTTGAACACCTCGGTTACATCGGCAATCAACTTTTGGTCTTCCACCACGCGGACAACCCAAGGCTGACGGTTCATGCCGCTGGGTGCATTGATACCACAACGGACAACAGCCTCCAGCTTAGCATGTTCTACGGGCTTGTCCAGATACTTTCGGACAGAGCGACGCGCCATGATGGTGTTAATCACTTCGTTATTGATAGACTGTGCCGATGTGTCCACCATACACATTGTAGCCAATAGGCAAATTGTAATCAGTTTCTTCATTTTTTTCATCTCAATCATTAGACAATTCTCTTAAACAATGGTGCAAAGTTACGAAAATATTTGGATTCTTCCTCATTTTTTCGTAACTTTGCCTCAAATTAACGCAAGAAAATATGCCACGTAAGACTGACGGAATAGAATTTGAGATTCATCCGCGCCCAACGAAGGGTGAGGACGGCAAACCGCTGCTCTATGTGCGACCCGCAAAGGGACGCAAGAAGAGCTTCAAGCAACTGGAGGATTTCTGCAACAAGTACCGCAACCTGCGCACAGGAGAGTTGCAGATGGTAATGGACATAATGATGGACGTTGTTGGGCTTTGGTTGTCAGACGGCTATCGTGTGGAGACTCCCATCGGCTCGTTTGCGCCTAAGTTGAAACTGCTGGGGAACATACAGACCCCAAGACCATTCATGGCAGAGACATCGTTTATGCGGGCATTGAGTTCATCCCTTCCAAGGAGTTCGTCAGGGAAGGCGGCAAGAACCGCGAGGGCTATCGCAAGAGTGATGCTCAGGTGGGTAACAGCCAGATGTACGACGAGAAAGCAATGGACGAGGCTTTGCGACGTTGCATGAAGTTGGGTTATGCGACGATTCCAGAGTTCATGATATTCAGTGGTCTGAAGCGTGACTCAGCCAAAGCTTATCTCGATAGCCTCTGCAAGGGCGACCATCCGCGTCTGTGGAAGGTTCGTGAGAGCCGCCGTTGGCTCTACTTCCCCAAGGCTGCGATTTAGCGAGGGCAGATTGGAACTTGTTCCATCTCTGCCGAGCGTGAGCACGCTCGACCGAAGGTCAAATAGGATACTTCTATAGAATAAAACTCGGTTTCGACCGACCGCTCCAGCATATAAGGGCGGGTGCTCCAACACATATGGGCGCCCGCCCTTATTCATGCGGGTACCCGCCCGAATCGAGCAAGATGCCGTCTCGCTCCCTGTTACATGCCGAAGATCATGGGGTCGGTTCTACTGATCACTTTTGAAGTTTTTGTATTACACATAGTTCCTGACCCCCTGTGCACTTCCATCGGTTCAATTGTTTTCAAATGCGAAGGTAAGAGATACGAACTTATTCTCGAACATCCAAATTATCAACATAAAAAATGATCAGTAGAACCGACCCCGTGATTATAGGACTTCAGGGCTCAGCTAAGAGGTGTTATTGACAAGAAATTCTTCATCTTCAGACTGGTCAAGATTTTCGGTTAATCCACGCGGTTATGCAGGTGACCCAGAAAAATAAGAATAATAGCTTTCTTTTAATCGTTGTATTTTCATTGATTAAGTAATATTTTTGTGTTTTATCTTTGTATTTACAATTATTATTTGTATCTTTGCACCCAAAATATATAAGCCATTGATAATATGTGGACAGAACTAAGTGATACAGCTATACTGAAGAGGCTCGGGGCGAGGCTGAAAGCCTATCGCATAGCAAGAGGAATGAAACAGCAGGAACTAGCCGCCGAGTCTGGTGTTGGTGTGAGCACCATCGCCAAGATTGAGAATGGGCAATCCGTTGCCCTCTCGCTACTTGTCAGCGTTATGAGGACACTTGGATTACTTGAAAACCTCGACCTACTTGTGCCTGAGCAAAAAACCTCCCCCTTGGAGTTGTTGAGAACGCAAGGGAAACAAGCTAAACGTGTAAGAACCAAGAAAGAGTAAGAAATGGAAGAGATACCAGTCATACAAATCTATCTGTGGGACAACCTTGTGGGAGCCATGTCGTGGGATGATGGAAGAGGCTATGCAGATTTCCAGTTTGATGACCGTTTTCGCAGGTCTGGCTTGGACATAGCACCCCTGATGATGCCATTGGCAAGAACCCGTGGCGTTGTCTCGTTCCCCACCAATGCAAGAACGAAGTGTTTCAGCGGCCTTCCTGGTTTGATTGCCGATGCCCTGCCCGATAAGTTTGGTAGCCAACTCATCACGGAATGGTTTGCCCAGCAAGGTAAGACGGAGAGTATGATTACGCCGCTCGACCGATTGTGCTACGTTGGCAAACGAGCTATGGGAGCTTTGGAGTTTGTGCCCGCTGCCAATGTGGAGGGCGTAAACGAATCGACTGAAATCTACATTCGGGAACTGATGGCTCTGTCTGAGTCTATCTTCAAGGAACGGAGCCGATTTCAGGAACTGATCCGACAGAACGACAAGTCTATTCTCGACATCCTTAAAGTCGGAACGTCTGCTGGCGGTGCAAAGCCAAAGGCGATTATTGCCTTCAATGAAGAAACAGGAGAAGTGCGTTCAGGCCAGGTTCCTGCACCAGAAGGTTTTTCATATTGGCTGTTGAAGTTCGACGGGGGCACCTATAGTGAGCATCATGAGATAACCGATAATCCGCAAGGTATCGGAAACATAGAATATGCCTACTACAAGATGGCTACAGCTTGCGGCATCACCATGTCGGAGTGCCGTTTGTTGCCGGAAGGTGACTGCAACCACTTTATGACCCGTCGTTTTGACAGGACAACGTCAGGAGAGAAAATTCACATGCAGACGGCAGCTGGCATCGCCCATTTGGACAGAGACATGCGCCATTCATACGAAGAGCTTTTTGGCGTTTTGCGCCGACTGGGTTTGAACTACAAGGACTTCGAACAGCTGTATCGCCGAATGGTGTTCAATGTCATCGCACGCAACCACGATGACCACACCAAGAATTTCTCCTTCCTGATGGATAAGACGGGGCAATGGTCGTTTGCTCCTGCATACGACGTCTGCTACTCGTACAATCCTGCCGGACACTGGACAGGCCGTCACCAACTTTCACTCAACAGTAAGACCGACGACTTCACCCGGGAGGACTTGTTGGCTGTGGCACGGAACATAGGCATACGCGACGCCAACCACATCATTGAGAAGATTCGTTCATCTGTCGCTTCTTGGTCTGATACAGCAAAAGACTGTGGGGTAAGGCCAGAGCATATAGAGGCTATTAGCAAGACTCTCCTGCTGAAAATCTGAATGACCTATGCCGGTGGGGATCTACATTGACTTTTAAAGCGCATTTCTCCTTCAGCCTTCATGAGAGCTGGAGGAGAATTGTTTGGGGCGGCAGGAGTGACGGATAGTGCCGAAACAGCGTGACTGTGCCCGCCAGTTGATGGCAGCTTGCCCGCCAATCGTCGGCAGAGAGCCGGTAGTAAACTGGCAACGAGCCGGTAGCAGACTGGCAGTCGGCCAGTAGTAAACTAAAAAAGACATAAATGACCCTTCAACCTTCACAAAATTTGTATTATCTACCTTTTAATCAAATTTTTAGCATCAAAATATATTCTTACGAACATTCATAATCCTTCATCAACCTTCACACAACCATATGGAATCAGGAAAGTCAAATACATGAAGGTTAATGAATGATAAGAGGCACTTATTTTCAGATAAGTGCCTCTTATTCAGCAATAAATGCTACTTAATGAAGGATGAAGGTTAAGTATTATGAAATAATTTGATAATTATTTGGTAATATGAAAGAAATATTGTATCTTTGTACCCTGTTTAATCGAATATATGCCAAAGATTATGAAGATAAGCGTTTTTAAGCCGAAAGGCAACAAGGAAACGGTTGTAAGAGAGGATATTGAAACCATTGTTCGCGAATTGGCAGAGGGTAAGTACATCGGAGCCGTGCATCAGTTGCGCGAGTACTACCATCTGATGAACCCCAAACGGACGGACGACGGAAGGATGGAAACAAACTTCCGATTCAAGATGACACTGCCCAGACTCTGTTTCACGGCAGAGATGGACAAGTATAAGGATCATTGCCGTCTGTTGACCTATAACGGAATCATCGTTCTGGAGGCCAACAACCTGGCAGACTACGACGAGGCCGTGCAGATTCGCAACAAGGCTGTCCGTCTGCCCCAGACGTTGATGGCATTCTTGGGGGCCAGCGGACGTAGCGTGAAGATCGTTTGCAGGGGCGAACTGTTGCCAGACAATGGCGGCGGACTGCCAAAGGAAGAAGATGCAGAGCGTTTTCACCAACTGCTGTACAAGATGGCGCGCAAGGCCTATAACGCCCAGCTCGACATCACGCTCGACACGTTGAAACCGCTGATTCACAGAACGATATACATGTCTGCCGACCCAGACATGAAGTACCGTCCGCAGGCCGTTCCCTTCTATGTGGACATGAACGAGGGCCAGGAGGTGCAGCAGCCCAAGGCTCCCGCCAACGACGAAGAGCGGATGGCGATGTGGCAGGAGAATCAGTTGCAGCACTATCTGATGCCGGGCCGTAGCCTCAAGCGCACCTACTTCTTGGAGTTCCAGTTCGTCATGACGGAAGTACTGGGCCACTATTTCGAGTTGCCCGACGAGGAGCGCCAGCAGGAACTGCTGATGCTCGTTGCCGCCAAATGTCTGGAATCGTGCATTCCCCAGGAGATTGCCATGAAATACACCATGCTCCACCCGGTGTTCAATAGCGACACGTTGCTCGTGGAAAAGACCTTCGAGAGTGTCTATCAGGTGAAGAACATGGAGGATTATATGAAACGTAATCGCATGAAACCGCCGAAATGCATTCCCGAGGACACGTTGCTGATGATGAAGACAGACATCTTCCTGCACACCCACTACAAGATGCGCAAGAATGTGATGACCGGTGTGGCGCAGTATCGCGAGAACAACGATGAGGACGACGACTTCCGCGACCTTGACGACGAGGCACGCAACGAGATGACCATGCGTGCCAAGGAGATGGGGCTGAAGACGTGGGACAGGGATATTTCGCGTTTCATCGATTCGCCTCGTATTGAGAAGTTCGACCCCGTGAACACGTGGCTCGAAAGCCTCATGCCCTGGGACGGCCGGGACCGCATAACAGACCTTGCCGCACGTGTACCCACCAACCAGCCTCATTGGAAGGAGTATCTGCATATTTGGCTCTTAGGCATGGTAGCCCACTGGCAGGGCAGGCAGTCGTTGACGGGTAACGCCCTCGTACCTTTATTAATTGGCCGTCAGGGCTGTGGTAAGTCGAGTTTCTGCCGCATCCTGCTGCCCAGGGAGTTGCGCGACTACTACAATGACCGTATCAATTTCAAGAACGAGACGGACCTGAACCTCGGACTGACGTCGTTCGCGCTGATTAATATCGACGAGTTCGACAAGACCACCTCGCGCCAGCAGATTCTGTTGAAGTACCTGCTCTCGACGGCAGACGTAAAATTCCGACCGCCCTACGGCAAGGCGTATAAGCAATATCGCCGCTATGCCTCGTTCATCGGTACCACCAACCAGCCCAAGCCGCTTCAAGATCCTACGGGTTCGCGTCGTTTCGTCTGTGTGGAGATTACGGACATGATCAATTTCGAGGATAATCTGGAGCACGCCCAGATTTTCGCCCAGCTGAAGCACGAGATTGCCGAGGGTGCCCGCTATTGGCTCACCGGTGAAGAAATCAACCGCCTTATAGAGGAAAACGAACGTTTCCAGCGTATCGACTCGCTGGCGGAAATGATAGCCGAACACTACCGTCTGCCTGAGGGTGACGAGAAGGGTAGCTGGTATTCGTCAGGCGAAATCTTCAACACCCTCCAGGCTCACTACGGCAAAGGCACCATGCAACGCTATAGCCCGGAGAAAATCGGCAACATCCTCACTGGTCGCCAATACGGTCTCAAACCCGAACACAAATACAAGGGCAACTGCTACCTACTCATCAAGAAATCATGAACAAGGGCAGATAAAACAAAAAAATTAAAAACATGTAAAATCATCGGTCGACATTCCCACGGATGAAACGTATTAAATGGTAGTGCCTTCGTAGCCATCAGAAAAAGATTTGCTCAGCGTCATCCGCACCCTCGCGGTTGTCGATGTAGTCAATCAAGATATTGGTGTCAAGAAATATCCGTTTCATCGCTCCATGATGTGTGCTAAGTGTTCATCCTGTGCCATTTCTATGGAGCCATCGGTGTTTCCTTGATTCTCTGTGCTAATGTTGTCATAATCCTAACATCTTTGGTTTCTGGCTGCAAAAATACAAAAATAATTTGAAATAACAAAGATATAAACGAAAATATAACAAGAATCCAGCCCGGGCGGTGAGCTCGGGCTGGAATAGTGATGTATGGTAACTGGAAGGGTTACTCCTGCTTGAAGCCGTAGCCGTTGGTGAAGCCACCATTGGCAAGGACGTTCGGCGTGAAGGGCCACAGGTAGATGGGAGCCTTGACGTAGCCGTAGTCGAGGAACAGGTTCTTCAGATACTCATCTTCAGCCTTGACGAGGTCGACAGCCCAGTTGGTCTTCTTATAGCCGTCGGCTTCGAGGGCAGCAATCTCACTCTCGGAGAGGCGCTTGAAGAGGCCCTTGATAGCGAGGTTGGGCTTGTAGTCGTCGGGGATGACAAGACCGAACTTGCTCCAGTCGTTGTTGACGCCACGCCATCCGGGATAGAGCACGGGGTTGTCCTCGCTGCCGGCAGGGCACTGCTCGGTAAGGCGATGGCCTACCACTTCCTTTCCGTCGACATACTTGGTCCAGATGTAGTCAGAGATGGTGTTGCCGTTTTCGAAGGTGTAGTAGCCATTGGCCTTCAAACCGTCGAACATCTGCTTGGTCAGGTCCTTGATGTACTTGATCTTAGCAGGCAGCAGACCAGTGCGGATGAGGGTCCAGCGACGGTCGCCCTCGCCGGCAAACTCGAAGCCACGCTCCTGGATGATGGCATTGAGCAGCGAGCCTTCCTTGGCGATGAAGGCGTCGGTCTTGGCAGCAGCGGCAGAACCGAAGGCACGGTTGCGGATGATGTCGAGATACTGACGGGCTGAACTCTGGTCGTCCGTTGCAGCACATGCCTCTGCATAGCCGAGATAGATTTCGGACATACGCATGTAAGGACCGTTGATGCCGGACTTACGCTGGTTGGCAACCCAGGGATTGTCCTGACGGTTCTCGTCCCACTTGTTGCAGGAAATACCGCCACCCTTGCCCTGTGAACCGGGCGTGAAGGGCAGGATAATCTCGGTACCGTCGGCACCCTTGGTACCAGTGACCGTGCAGCTGACGTCGCGACGCATGTCGGCAGGGTCGAAGACGCCATAGTAGAAGGCGGGATTGATACGTCCCTGGCCGTAGTTCTTACAGGGGTAGTTGTTCTTCGAAGCGCCGGTAGTCGGACGACCGAAGGAGTAAGGACGTGCGTCGTTGCCGCCACCCTGTGCAATAGAGTACTCGTAGATGCTCTCGTCGGCAAAGCTGTCGTCGTCGCCATGCATCTGCTGGAAGAATACCTGATAGGGGTTCTTAACATCACGTGTGTCGTCGGTGATGAACTTGGCAGTGCCGGGATTATCGATAACGGCCTTGAAATACTCCTTGGCAATAGCGTAGTAAATCTTCCAGTCGCTACGACGGGCGTAGGTGGCACCGTTGTTCTCCTTGCTGCCAGGGAATTCTTCGAAGGTGATGGGGTCGCCATTGGCGTCGACACGGCGAATGTCGCCACGACGGGTCTGGTAGCCACCAGCCTCAAGAGCTATACGTCCGATGAGTCCCTCGACATAGGTGCGCGAGAAGTAGTTCTTGCCGGTAATACCGGGGATAGAACCGACGCGGTACATGACAGGAGCGGCGACCATAAGTTCCTCGAGGATGACATCGTAGATGGAGTCACGGCCTACGAGTCCGTCGTGGTCGGTGAGCTTACCACTGATATAGGGTACGTCGCCGAAGTACTTGATGAGCTCGCGATAGGCCGTAGCACGCAGGGCGACAGCCTCGCCGTAAAGCTGACCCATGGTGTTCTCGACACCAGCCTCAATCATCTCCTTGAAGCCCTCGGCGCCCTCGATAGCGGTAGCGACGATACTGGCCTTGGTGATGACGGCATAGAGCGAAGCATAGGTATCGTTCTCCTTCTGATAGCTCAGGAGGGTGTAGTCCTTGGCGTATTCACCATCCTGATAGAAACACTCGGGATAGTGACGTCCGGGCTGGTTGGCGAAGTTCTCGGGGTGACGCTCAATGTCGGAGCCTGCCACATCGGCGGCATAGAAGAGTCCGTCGCCGAACACCTTGTTCTGAGCGGCGTCGGTCCATGAGGAATAGGCGCCCTCCAGAGCGGCACGTGCCGTCTCTTTGTAATAGAACACGAAAGCAGCATCGGCCTTTGACGGCGTATCGGTCTCCAAATAATCGCTGCACGAAGTGCCTGTGGACAGTGCAACAGCAGCAAATAATACTGAATATAATATCTTTTTCATATCTTTGTTTCCTCCCATATTTTAGAATGCTACATTAAGACCAAATGTGTAGGTTCTGGCGCGCGGATAGGCGTTCCAGTCGTAGTTAGGAGTGGGGAAGCCATTGTTGCCTCCAGGACGAGTGTTCACGTCGGGGTCGCTGCCGTCATAACCAGTGAGGCAGAAGAGGTTACCGCCGGTGAAGTAGACGCGCAGGTTAGAGATGCCAACCTTCTTGGTAAGCTGATGAGGCAGCGTGTAACCCAGCGTCAGCGTGTTGAGACGCAGGTAGGAAGCATCCTCGACGAACTCAGAATTAACGAGACCATACTCGTAATAAGGCAGTGCATACTTGGCACCGGCATTGAGCTTGGCCAGAGCAGCAGGATCGGTAACAGCCACAAGGTTGCCGCTGCCATCAACGTCGTACATCTTCCAGCAGTCGCTGACGATAGCCAGACGGTTCCAACCGAAGCTGGTGTCCTTGTTACCCATCATAGAGTGCATAGCGTTGGCGTTATAGACGTCGCCACCAATCTGATAGGTGAAGCCTGCCGAGAAGTCGAAGTTCTTGTAGTTGACATTGAAGTTGACACCACCAGTGTGCTCGGGCATGGTGTGACCAATGACGCAAGCGTCGTCCTCAGTGATGACGCCGTCGCCGTCGGTATCCTGGAACTTAACCATACCGGGGCGAGCGACCTGCAGGGCGTTGCCGTCCTCGTCGGTGGGAACGGGATAGGTCTGCAGATAGCCGTTAGCATAGTTGGTGACGTTGGTACCCATGTCGGGAACTCCGGGCTTCAGCTTCCAGACGCCGTTCTCGACGGTGAAGTCGTCAACGGTATAGAAACCGGCGCTCTTGTAACCAAAGATAGTACCTACGGGCTCACCCTCGCGGATGATGTAGTCGTTATACGGGCGCTTCATGGACGAACCCCAGTTGGTGTTGGTATCGGCATTGACGCCATCAACCACCTTCTCCACATTATTCTTATTATAGTTGTAAGTGGCATTGACGCTCACGTTGAGGTCCTTCGAACGGAAGATCTCGTAGAAGATAGAGAGTTCGAGACCCTTGTTGGAAGTCTCACCGACGTTCTGATACTGATAGCTGTGACCGGTAGACTCGGCAACAGGCACGCGCATGAGGATGTCCTTCGTAGTGTTCCAGTAGAACTCGAGGGCACCACGCAGCTTACCATTCCAGAAACCGTAGTCGATACCGATGTTACGCGAGATGGTGGTCTCCCACTTCAGGTCGGGATTAGCCAGCACGGCACCGGGCGAGAAGGTCACCTTGCGGATGCCGTTAGACCAGACGACTGAGGGAACCCAGTACTCCTTCCACAGCGAAGCATCGATATTGTCGTTACCAGAGGTACCATACGAGATACGGAGCTTCAGGTTGTCCAACCAGTCCTTAGCAGAGGCCATGAACGGCTCGTCGTTGATGCGCCAAGCGAAGGCGGCAGCGGGGAAGTAACCCCAGTGATTGTTGGGAGCGAAGTTGGAGCTACCATCGGCACGGAACGTAGCGGTGAAGAGGTAGCGGCCCAAATAGCTGTAGTTGACACGACCGAACCATGACAAAGTGTGCTTGGGCTCACCGATGGTGTAGCTCATGTCGGAAATCTGTTGGGTCTGGTTGAGGTATTCCTCGTTCATATTGTACATATTGAACATACCGAATGCTGTCTCCTTCGTGAATCCATTAGGATAACCGGCACCAATCATCGTGCTGGAATTGCTCTTGCTGGCCAATACCTCGTTACCGGCGAGGAACGACAGGCTGTGGTCTTCGCCAAGGCCCTGTACCTCGTAGAGCAGCGTCGTAGCCCAACGGACACCATAGCCGTCGCCCTGTGTGAGTGTTGCCTGGTTGTAAGGCTTGTCGGACCAACCGGCGTCCCAACCTTCCGTCTTGGTCCAGTTGCGGCTGAGCGAGAGCTCGGTCTTAGCCGTGAGACCCTTGATGATATTCCAGGTCAGAGTACCCAGACCGCTGACGCGCTGACGGTTAGTGACCTTTTGGTAGTTTTCAATGATGTACACAGGATTGTTGACTTCCTCGACGCTGGCACTACCCATACCTAAGTCGGCGGGATCGGCAGAACCCAACGGATTGTCGATGGGGCGATAGCCGTAAACGGCATTACCGGCAGCATAGTCGAACTTGTCGCCCTTGAACTGCATCTCACCATAGCGCAGGTCGGCGTCGAACGTCAGGGCCTTGTTGATCTTCTGCGAAATCTTGAAGTTGGCACCCCAACGTCTGGCACCGGTATTGATGCGGTTACCTTTGTCGTAGTTGTAGTTGACGCTGGCGTAGTACTTCGTGTTCTGGTTACCACCACTCAGCGACATGTCGTGGTTCCAGGCATGAGCGGTTTCCATCACGTCGTTCACATAGTTGTGAACACCGACGTTGCGGTAGTCGTTCAGGTGGTTGCCATACTCGCTGCCAAGACCGAAATATTTGGCAACACCGTCACCGTAGCTCTCGCCGTAAGCGGTA
Organism: Prevotella sp.; assembly: GCA_017447515.1. Classification (GTDB taxonomy): domain Bacteria; phylum Bacteroidota; class Bacteroidia; order Bacteroidales; family Bacteroidaceae; genus Prevotella. The sequence continues at coordinate 11,990 of JAFSNG010000033.1, forward strand.
GCATAGCTCCAGTTGTGCAATGCATAGTCGTAGGCATTCTGCACGTCGGGGGTGTAGCTCGACTTCTTGATCTGGTAGTACATGTTGTACTTCACCTTCACGTGTCCTTCACCCTTAGAATTCTTGGTGGTGATGAGGATAACACCGTTAGCACCGCGGGCACCGTAGATGGCCGTAGAGGCAGCGTCCTTCAACACGTCGATCGTCTCGATGTTGTCGGCAGGAACGTCTTCAATAGTACTTACCTGAACACCGTCAACAATGTAGAGGGGGTCGTTCGACTGGGTGATAGAACCACCGCCACGAACGCGAATGCTCATCGTTGCACCGGGGCGGCCGTCCTGAGCGACGACGCTGACACCAGGCAGCTGGCCCTGCAGGGCCTGAGCAATGTTCGACACGGGGTTCTTGGCCAGCGTCTCACCACTGACGGATGCCACAGCACCGGTCAGGTCGCGACGCTTCATCGTACCGTAACCCACAACGACGACGTCTTCCAACGTAGTGTTGTCTTCTTCAAGCGTAATGTTCATGTTGCCAGAGCCTTTCACTGTCTGCGGCTTGTAGCCGACATACGACAGCTTAATGGAAGTACCAGCAGGAGCATTGACAGAGAAGTTACCGTCAATGTCGGTCACTGTACCCTGGCCGTTACCATAGGTAACGCTCACACCAATCAGGGGTTCGCCGGTCTTGTCCTTGACGGTACCCGTGATTGCATTCTGGGCGAAGCCCGTTAGCCATAATGCACACAGCAAAAGGGCTAAGAGTAGTCTTCTTTTTTGCATGTTAATTAGTTGTTTTGTTTGTTTTATATAAAAGTAGTTGTTGTAAAATTGCTGCAAAATTAATGCTTTTTATTGAATTATGCAAATTTTTAAAGAAAAAAAAGGGCGGAACACCGAATAATCCGCCCTTTTTCAGTTGTTTACTTCATTACAATAACTTTACCATTTATAATGTATAAACCCTTTGTTGCTTTTTCAACGCGGACACCCTGCAAGGTGTAGATGACATCGGCACCCTGCTTGTTCGCACGAATGGCGTCAACACCGGTGGTTCCAGCGACGTGACCCTCTGGGCCGAGACCACCCATTCTGTTGGCAGTGCGGATGGTGAGCTTGTCCTGTTCGGGATCGATGACGATATCGAAACTGCCGTCGGCAGAGATTCCAACGAATTCACCGTTCTTGAAGATGGCAGCACCAATCATACCGTTATCAGCCACACCGAAGGTTACCTTGCCGTCGGCATACTTCGCATCGGCGGGAGCGTCGAGCTGAAGAGCGAGGAGAGCGGGATCCCAGTCGGTGAACATCTTGTCGTAGGCAAAGCCGGCAGCCTGCTCGGCAGTGAGGACGGTCTCAAGGTCGAAGGTGTACGAGTGGATAACGTTGCTCTCAGGTGTGATATTGTTGCCGGCAGCGTCCTTCGTGCCATACTCACCAAACACCTTCGGGTCTTTGTTGTTCATACCCTTCTCCGTCCAACGCGTTGCGACGAGCGTGTTCCTGGCATTGTCGTCCAGCGTGGTGTTCAGATAGACGGTGATAGGCTCGTTCTGCCACGTGCGTCCAAGGTTCCAGTCGCCCTTGCCCTCAGCGAGGTCAACAACCGTACAACCGTCGAAGACATAGCCGAAGTCAGTGCTTGTGGTAGGAGCAACGACGGTGCGACCGCCACTGCCGTTGGTGTTGCGTGGCTCCAGCGAGATGGTAGTATTCTGGAATCGGACGTCACCACCGCCGCAAATGAAGTCTACAGTACCGTGGATGTCGCAGTTCTCCCAGTAAGCCTGTTGCTTGCCGTTCGAGCTATAGTAGGTGTCCTGATAAGATAGCATACGAACGTTCTTACCAATGGTGCGCGTTCCGGCATCCCTCAGCACGGGAGCACGTCCGGCCGAGCCGGCGTTGTAGTAGTCCAGTGCGTTCTGCAGGGTCAGATCTTGCAGATAGAGGTTCGAGCCGCTGTTGTCGAAGAGGTCGGCCTTGCCCAGACCCTCCAGACTGACGTCTGGCTTGGTGACGATGATGGTGTTGTCCATCGATTGTCCGACAATCGAGATGTTATGACCAGTGATGGCCGTCTTCACGGTAGCGTCGAGGTCGTATGTGCCGTTGGGCAGGAAGATGATGGAGCGTTCGGCATCATTGTCGGCATTCTTGGCGTTCACCACGTCAAGCACGTCGAGGAGACTGCTTGCGTCGCCAGCCTTCACGAAATACCAGTTGTCCTGATTGTCGTAACTAGTCTCGGCAGTATTCACAATCTTCACGGCGTGGATGTACATCTCGCCGCCACACTGCATCTCCAACGTCAACGTGCCTGATTCGCCTTCGTAGTTGTAGACTGCCGTGCCACCATCGCCATCAGCAATACCGGGTAGTGTAGCCAAGACTTCGTCGCCCTTCTTCACAGCGATACCCGTGCCTGAGCCATACTGACACAGTGTCACGACGATGGAAGCCTTCGGACCTACAAGTAGGTCGATGGTATTTCCGTTCTTGAATGCCCATCCGTGCTGTGCGTCGTGCCAGTAGTAGCCTTCACCAGCGGGATTGAATGCCTCATGGTCCTCAGCGTAGAAGAACTTGTCGGCCAGGTCGAAGAAATACTTCTTGTAGGTGCTGGCAGTTTCAATCTCAGTTTCGATGGAATAGAGCTTGGTGTCGGCGGTAATGACATCAGCGGTGGTGAACTTCTCACCAAGCACAGCCGTCTTGAACCAGCCGCGGGCCTTGTAGCCGTACTTCGACGTAGGTGCCTTTTCAATGTCGTAGGCAAACTCACCGATAGTGGCATCCTCCTCAACCTGCTGTGTCGTCAGCACGTTGCCAAATACGTCGATATAGCTCAGCGTGTAGTCGGGCTTGAAGATGACGTTCAGCACGTAGTTCATCTGTGTGTCGCCAGCAGTCATCGGAATGGTCACCGTGCAGGCGTCTTCCTGCTCGTCGTAGGTAATCTCACCTATGGTACCGCTCGTAGCTACAACATCGGTCAGAGGATTTGCCTTGCTGACCATCTTCTCAGCCTTCGGCAGCTTCAGCGTAGCCTCATACTGCTCGCCGAACACGTCCTCAACGGCATACGTGTTGCCGTTCACCTTGAACGAAGCCAGCACGGGAACGTCCTTCTCGGTACCGTTCATAATACCTTCAATGACGATGTCGCACACGCCGAACTGCTTCGTCTCCTGCAAGCTATACAGGTGGAGCAGCAGTGTCTGTGCACCCTCGGTAACAGGACCGTCGGTGATGTCGTACGACAGCTTGCTGATGTTGGGTACCTTGTTGTTGCGCTCAGGCTTCACAGCAGTTGCCAGCACGAGGTTCTCACCGTTGGCTACCTCCCAAGTGACATCTATCAAACCATTGTCCGTGCCGAAACGGCTGGCCTTCAGCGCCACCTTCGTAGGCTGGAAGGTAAAGCCAGGCTTCGGGGTAAACGTAAAGCGTACGGCACTGGCCTCGTCGGGATTGTCCAATTTCGTAGCGGGCTCAAAGCGCGTCATTGTCACGTTCTCCTCCGTCTCGGCATCCTTCAGTGTATTCTTATCCTTCAGCGTCAGATTGCTGCCGTAAGTCACCTTGCTCGACAGGAAGTAGTCGGCATTCGAAAACGTAGCCTTCTGGCCCTCGGTACCCTCGTTGAAGGGGAATCCGGCGGTAGCAGCCACGTTGTCAAGGGTAATCTTCTCCTTCGGTGCATACTGCACGACGGAGATGACCTTGTAGTAGTTATTGTCGTTTGTTGACGTCACTGCCACGTAACCAGCCTCAGCGTCGCTGATCTTAGCCTTGTACGTGTTGTCGTCTTTCAGTTCCTCGGTGCTATTACCAATGGTATAATAAGAGTAACCGGGATAGCCGTTGACGGTAATCAAGTCGCCGGCATTCTTCACAGGAATCTTGAAGACAGCGCCAGAGCGCACCTGCATGTTGTCACCATTGATGCGGAAAGAAGCGCCATTAGCTTCTACCGTCATCTTCAGACCGTTTTTCTCGATAGTTTCCACTTCGCCAGCCTCGCTACTACCCGAGAAGACCATCAGAGCCTCCTGCAACTCGGCATTTCCGAAGTTCCACGTTCCGGTCACATCTTCGACCTGCGCCTTGCCTACAATAGCCATCATGGCCAGCAGACAGAGCGTACTGAATCTAAGTAAATGTTTCTTCATACGAATTAAGTTTTATGATAATATAATAATGTTCGCGTATAGGTTTGAACGCTCCCGCACAAGTCGGAATCGTGCGACAAAGGTACGAAAAAACGCGCACGATGCCGTAACAAGCGCAATAATTCTTCTCAAAAAATACGAAATCGTTTACGCTATCAGTCCATGCATGCATGACACATTTTCGTAGGTTTCTTTTGTCATGTGAAATAAAATTTGTAATTTTGCAGGCAAATTGAAAAAAGAGCAAAAAAATGTCAGAGAAAAAGTTTAAGAGAACAACGGTGACCTCTGCCCTGCCCTACGCTAATGGCGGTGTACATATCGGTCACTTGGCAGGCGTCTACGTGCCGGCAGATATCTACGTGCGCTACCTGCGCCTGAAGAAAGAAGAGGTATTGTTTATTGGCGGAAGCGACGAGCACGGTGTACCTATTACAGTTCGTGCGCGCAAGGAGGGGGTCACCCCACAGGACGTGGTGGACCGTTATCATAAGATGATCAAGGACTCGTTTGCGGAGTTCGGCATCTCGTTTGACATTTACAGTCGCACCACAAGTGCGACCCACCATCAATTCGCCGCAGAGTGGTTCCGTAAGTTATACGACGAGGGCAAGCTGGTGGAGGAAACTACTGAGCAGCTGTACGACGAGGAGGCGAAGCAGTTCCTGGCTGACCGTTATGTGACGGGCGAGTGCCCGCACTGTCATAACGAGGGTGCCTACGGCGACCAGTGTGAAAAGTGCGGTCGCGACCTGAGTCCTACGGAACTCATCAATCCGAAGTCAACCATCAGTGGTTCGACACCTGTGCTGAAGAAGACGAAGAACTGGTATTTGCCGCTAAACGAATATCAGGAGTGGCTGAAGGAGTGGATTCTGGAGGGTCACAAGGAGTGGCGCCCGAATGTGTATGGACAATGCAAATCGTGGCTGGAGATGGATCTGCAGCCGCGCGCTATGACCCGCGACCTGAACTGGGGAATCCCTGTGCCTGTAGAGGGTGCTGAGGGAAAAGTGCTCTATGTATGGTTTGACGCGCCTATCGGCTATGTGTCGAACACGGTAGAACTGTGTGCGAAAGAGCCCGAGAAGTGGGGTTCGTGGCAGAAGTGGTGGCAGGACGAGGACACGCGTCTGGTGCATTTTATCGGCAAGGACAACATCGTGTTCCACTGCATCATCTTCCCCGTGATGATGAAGGCGCACGGCAAGTACATCATGCCTGACAACGTACCCAGCAACGAGTTTCTGAACTTGGAAAACGACAAGATTTCAACCTCGCGCAACTGGGCTGTATGGCTGCACGAATACCTCGTAGACATGCCTGGCAAACAGGACGTGCTGCGCTATGTGCTGACGGCCAATGCGCCTGAGACCAAGGACAACAACTTCACGTGGAAAGACTTTCAAGACCGCAATAACAACGAGCTGGTAGCCGTTTACGGTAACTTTGTAAATCGCGCCTTGCAGTTGACGAAGAAATACTGGGACGGCGTGGTGCCGGCCTGTGGTGAACTGACGGACGTAGACAAGGCTGCTCTGAAGGAGTTCAAGGACGTGAAGCAGAAGGTGGAATCGCTGCTCGACCAGTTTAAGTTCCGCGACGCTCAGTTTGAGGCCATGAACCTGGCACGTATCGGTAACCGTTATATCACGGAGTGCGAGCCTTGGAAGGTGTGGAAGACAGACCAGAAGCGTTGCGAAACCATTCTGAACATCTGCTTGCAGCTGACGGCCAACCTGGCTATTGCCTTCGAACCGTTCCTGCCGTTCTCAAGCAAGAAACTGCGCGAGATGCTGAATATGGACTCGTTCGAATGGGACCAGTTGGGAAGCACCGACCTGCTGAAGGCCGGTCACAAGCTGGGCGAGGCATCGTTGCTGTTTGAGAAGATTGAGGACGAAACCATCCAGAAACAGTTGGACAAGCTGGAGGCCACGAAGAAGGCCAACCAGGCTGCCGCTGCTGCTGCCGAAGCAGAGCCCGCCGCCATCAAGCCCACCGTAAGTTTTGACGACTTCGAAAAGTTGGACATCCGTGTAGGACTCATCAAGGACTGCCAGCGTGTGCCGAAGAGCAAGAAGCTGTTGCAGTTCACTATCGATGACGGCACAGGTACCGACCGTACCATCCTCAGCGGTATTGCTGCGTTCTACGAAGACCCCAGCGTCTTGGTGGGCAAACGCATCCTCTTTGTGGCCAACTTCGAGCCGCGCAAGATGATGGGTATCGAGAGTCAGGGCATGATTCTCTCGGCTGTTGACTTCGACGAGAGCCTCAGTGTAGTGACAACGACGAAGGACGTGAAACCAGGAAGCCAAGTTGGTTAAAGGTTAATGGTTAAAGGTTAAAGAGATGCAGGCGATTATATTAGCAGCGGGAATGGGTCGCAGATTAGGCGACTATACGAAGAACAATACAAAATGTATGGTTCCAGTAAATGGTGTGCGACTCATCGACCGTCTGTTAGGCCAGTTGGCCAAGCAGCAGCTAAGCCGCATCATCATCGTCGTGGGATATAAGGGTAAGGAACTGCGCGAATATATTGAGAAGACATACCTCTCACCTCATACCTCTCACCTCTCACCTCTGAACATTGAATTTGCCGAGAACCCCGTCTACGACAAGACCAACAACATCTATTCGCTGGCACTGGTGAAGGACAAGTTGCAGGAGGATGACACGCTGCTTATTGAGAGCGACCTCATTTTCAGCGACCGCATCATCCCGATGATAGCGGACAACCCCCACCCCAACCTCGCACTCGTGGCTAAATACGAGACGTGGATGGACGGCACAATGGTGCGGTTGGATGACGAGCAGAACATCGTGAACTTCATCTCAAAGGATGCGTTCGACTATAACGAGGTGGGCTCGTACTACAAGACGGTGAACATCTACAAGTTGTCGAAGGAGTTCTCGCAGCAAAAGTACGTGCCGTTCCTCGACGCTTATACGAAGGCCGTAGGCAACAACGAATACTACGAGAACGTGTTGCGCATCATATCGCTATTGAATAACCACGACATGAAGGCATTGCCCATCGGACAGGAGAAGTGGTACGAGATTGACGACAAGCAAGACCTCGACATTGCCGAAGCACTGTTTGCCGACGAGCAGGACGTGTTGCGCAAATACTACGGTCGTTATGGCGGATTCTGGCGATTCCCACAAATGCTCGACTATTGCTACTTGGTGAATCCCTATTTCCCCAGTCGCAGGTTGAAGGACGAACTACGTGCCAACTTCGACACGCTGCTGACGGAATATCCCTCGGGCATGAAGGTAAACACGCTGATTGCCAGCAAAAGTTTTGGCGTGAGCGAAGAGTATATCGTGCCAGGCAACGGTGCCGCAGAATTGATTAAGATTCTGATGGAAGACGCTTCAGACCTCAGACCTCAGACCTCAGACTTCAAAATAGGTTTCATCCGTCCGACATTTGAGGAATATCCCAACCGATATGACAAGGACGCGCAGGTGACTTTCGTGCCTGAGGACGAGGACTACCGCTACAGTGCCGACGACCTGATGGCATTCTTTGACGACAAGGACATCAAGCAGTTGATGGTCATCAACCCCGATAATCCCTCGGGCAACTTCATTCCCAAGAGCGACATCCTGCGCTTGGCGCAATGGTGCGAGGAACGTGCTATCCGCCTGGTGGTCGATGAGTCGTTCGTGGACTTCAGCGAGGACTATGCCACGAATTCGTTGTTGAGCGATGAGATACTCGAAGCTTATCCCCACATGGCGGTGATGAAGAGCATCTCGAAGAGTTTTGGTGTGCCGGGCTTGCGTCTGGGCATTCTCTGTTCTGCGGACAAGGGCCTTATTGCGCGCATCAAGAAAGAGGTGAGCATCTGGAATCTCAACTCGTTTGCCGAGTTCTTCATGCAGATTTACAACAAGCACGAGAAGGACTACCAGCGCGCCTGCGCAAAGTTCGTGGCAGAGCGTGCCGATTTCGAGCGCCAGTTGCGCACCGTTCCTTATCTGCGTGTGATGCCAACTCAGGCAAACTACTTCCTCTGCGAGGTTTTGCCTCCTTACAAAGCCAGCGAGATAGTCATCTATATGCTCAAGCAGCACAACATCCTGACACGCGACTGCAGTCTGAAGCCAGGTCTCGACCCCAAGAAGCAGTATATGCGCATTGCCGTTCGCAACCATAAGGACAACACCCGACTCATTGAAGGACTCAAAACACTAAAATAGAGGTATGGTTTCCATCATCCAACAGCAACAAATAGATGCACTAAACATTAGTCCAAAAGAGTGCATTGAATGGGTCAAACAAGGCTTCCTGATGAAAGACGATGCCCAGATGCCCGCTAAACTCAGTGTTCATCCACAAGGAGAAGACTTTATGACCTCTATGCCATGTCTTTTGCCTAAATACAATGGTAGAAAGTATTTTGGTCTGAAACTGGTGAGTCGCATTGAGGGACAAATACCTATGCTGAAGAGCGACATCACGCTCTATGATGCGGAGACAGGACAGCTCTTAGCCATCATGGATGGTGACTGGATTACAGCCATGCGGACGGGGGCCGTAGCAGCTTTAGCTGCAAGAACGTTTCAGCGCAAAGACGTTGACACCTATTCGATGATTGGCTTAGGCAACATCGCACGTGCCGTAGCCCTCTGTCTCATTGCAGATAACGCAGATCGTCACATCACCATCCGCTTAATGCGTTATAAAGATCAGGCCGAGATGTTCATTGAACGCTTCAAGGCCTACGACAATGTGACATTTGAGATTATCGACAATCCTACAGTATTTCTCTCAGAAGCCGATGTCGTGATATCATGCGTCACCGTAGCCACAGAATTGCTCTTCCCTGACAACAGCCTATATAAAAAAGGTGTGACGGTGATTCCTGTCCATGTACGCGGCTTCCAGAATTGCGACCTCTTCTTCGACAAGGTCTTTGGCGACGATACAGGACAAATTCAGACGTGGAAATACTTCAATCAGTTCCACGAATACGATGAGATTCACCACGTACTGCAAGGAAAGAATCCTGGTCGTACTAATGATGATGAACGTATTCTTAGCTACAATTACGGTCTAGCTCTCCATGACATTGTATTCGCCTCAAAGATATACGAGAAAGCCAGCAAAACCTCACAAGGTTTTGAATACCAAAAGCAGGACAAGAAAATCTGGGTATAGTTACAGCCGATACGCCTCAAAATGATGCGTGACACGTTGCTCTACAGGGGGTAACGTCATATAGTCGCCATAGGTGCGCTCCAGATAGTCCTTGTAGCCCACCATCGTCTTATACTGTTTCCCTTCGAATTCAATATCTACTGACGAGGCGATATCCTCTGCAGGGAAACATCCTTTGATACTTGGGCCAGCCTCTGTCATATTGCAGACGGTACACGTCGGCTCCGTCAATACTATCAACTTCCGAATCTTACGTTCTATCTGACCGACACTCATAGGCCAATGTTTATAGACATAATAGGCGAGACGTGAACGCAGATAGTTGTTTTTCGAAATCTTGCATCTCCTAATCTTATAAAGCAACTTTTTCTTTTTAAAGATACGTTCGCGCTCCTGCAAGTCATCCGTCACATAGTCTACTGGGAAGATATCCATATAGACACCGATTTCGTATCCAGCCGTTTCCTTCTCCACCATCCGCGTACGGACGTCAACGACCTTGGCAAAGGTATAATAATAGTGTTGCTCCGTCTGAGGATTAATAACTCGATAATGCCCAGAATCAGAAGTATAAGTCTGGAGGAAACCCTCATAGTCCTTGCGAGGCATATAGATATCTATGTCGTCATCCCATGGAATATATCCCTTATGACGCACCGCACCGATAAGTGTGCCGCTCGACAGGAAATAGCGCAGGCCGTGGGCCTCACAAAAGCAATGGACCTCGTCGAGAATGCCCATCTGTATCTGGCGTAGTTCCTGAATATCTTCAATCTTTCTCATTACGCGAAAGATTAGTTGCCGGGCTTCTCCTTGCCGTGAACGCTCTTCACCTTCAAACCCAACTTACCAGGAAGGATGGCGTTGAGAATGATACCCACGAGGGCAGACAACGCCAAGCCGGAGAAATGAATGGGACCAACGCTCACATTGTCATCGGCACCATATTTCACACCGATGGCAATGACAAGTATCAAGGCTGCTACAAAGACGTTGCGCGAAGAGTTGAAATCCACACCGTCTTCCACCAGATTGCGCACACCGACAGCTGATATCATACCGTAGAGGATGAGGCTCACGCCACCGATGGTGGCTGCGGGCATCAGACCTATCAGACACGCAAACTTCGGACAGAACGACAACAGGATAGCCAAGACGGCAGCTAGACGAATGACAGCAGGGTCGAAGACCTTGGTGAGGTTCAGCACACCAGTATTCTCGCCGTATGTCGTGTTGGCAGGGGCTCCGAAGAGCGAAGCCAGTGCCGTTGCCAGACCGTCGCCCATCAGCGTGCGATGCAATCCGGGTTCCTTCAGGAAGTCCTTGCCTACGGTTGACGAAATGGCACACATATCACCAATATGTTCCATGATGGTGGCAATGGCAATAGGCATGATGGCAATGATGGTAGAGACGAGGAACGAGGTGTCGAGGTTGTTCATAACTGCCAGCACGGTCTGCTCGCTGCTAATGGGCCATCCAATCCATGCTGCTTCTTCTAATGCCGCAAAATTCACTTCGCCTGTTACTGCTGCGAGGGTATAGCTGACCAACACGCCTAATAAAATGGGAATAATCTTGATGATACCCTTGCCCCATACGCTGGTACAGATGACCGTCACAATAGCCACAATAGCCAGCAGCCAGTTGGTGGTGCAGTTCTGAATGGCACTGCCCGAGAGTACCAGACCGATGGCTATAATCATGGGACCCGTCACCACAGGCGGGAAATAGCGCAAAATCTTTTCCAAGCCGAACGACTTGATGAGACCGGCCATCACGAAATAGCACAAGCCGGCAAAGAACACACCCACGCAGGCATAGTCTAAGGCCAGCGTCTCGCTCATTCCCTGTTCCACGCCCAGCGTCTTCACCGAGAGATAACCTCCGAGGAAGGCAAATGAGGAACCGAGGAATGCCGGTACTTTGAATTTGCTGACGCAATGGAAGACCAATGTGCCGATACCGGCAAACAGCAGGGTTGACGACACGGAAAGACCGGTAAGCACGGGTACCAATACGGTGGCACCGAACATGGCAAACAAGTGCTGAACACCTAACACGGCATACTTGGGGTAGCCTAATTGTCTGGCATCTGTGATGCCTTCTTTGGGAGTAACTTGCATAAGTAAAATATTTAACTTCGTCCAAACAGCCATTTCTTGAAGAACGGGCTGATGCGAAGGATGTTTGACGTGATAATACTGAAACCGATGATGACCAAACCGACGAGGATAGACAGTGTGGTGTCGACAATGAAGTTATGCGAATGGGCATTGAAGAACGCACCGATGTGCGGCAGATCCGGCATAAAGAGGAAATGTATGAGGTAGATGTCTAACGTGCGGCGGCCTATGTATTGCAACGTCGCACCCATCACAGTGAACTTCGTGAAATACTGCTGATAGGTGCGGAAGTACATAAACACGATGGTCAGCAGCAGGAACTTCGCCAGCGTCAGTGGAACGATGGCCCAGGTCATTCGCATGTAGTGCCACTTCAGTGCATCAAGTGTGCAGAAGATGACGATGACGATAAGCAACGGGAAGAACCACTTCGAGTCCATGACACGCTGCGCCTTCTGCCAATAGCGATGCACGATGTTTCCGTAAAGAAAGAAGGGGAAGTAGAGGAATACCTGGCTGAGACTGGTGTACATGAGGAAATTGCACAATTCCGTCTTCGCGCCGCGATAGCCCTGCGCCCACGAGAAATATTTCGGCTGATAGCAGCTCTCGTAAAGCACCAAGGAGATGAGAAACAGCACGACGATGGGCAGCCACGAAGCGTGCTTCATCTTACTCTCCAAATAAGCGATGGGATAGTAAATGAGAAACATCCATAGCAGAGCCACCGTAAACCAGTAGCCTCCCTTGAGCGGAGACATCAGCTCCTCTTCGACCGACGGCCAGAAGTTCTTGTAGAGCAACGCGATAGCAAGCAGGAAGAACACGGCGGTGGGGATGAGTTGCACGCGCAACTTCTTCAAGACCAGCGTGCCGAGATTGCGGAGATTCCACACCTGCGATGCCTTGTACGCCAGAAATCCGCTGACGAAGAAAAACAGCGGCATACGGAAAAGGATAAGGAAAGGCATGGACGAAGAATTTCGCCACGACTCCCCGAATCCGCTCTGTGCGACATGGTAGGCAACCACGAGAATCATGGTGAATCCTCGTAGTGCGTCGAGCCATTCCAGACGGGGTTTCTTTGTCGTTGACATTTCATTCATGGGGACAAAGTTACGAAATTTCTTCAAATGAACAAAGAAAAATCCGATTATCTTTGGTATTTTGTTTGCTTTTTCGTACCTTCGCAGGCAGAAATCAGCTTAAAACAGAAAAATGAATATCACAGAACGATTTTTGAACTACACGAAGTTCGACACGCAGTCAAGCGAAGAGAGCGAGACTGTACCCAGTACAAGCAAGCAGCTGTTGTTTGCAGAATACCTGAAGAAAGAGTTGGAGCGCGAGGGCCTGGACGATGTGGAAATGGACGACAAAGGTTACATTTACGCCACACTGAAGGCCAACACGAAGGACAACGTGCCTGTCATTGGCTTCATCTCGCATTACGACACCAGCCCCGACTGTAGCGGAACTGACATCAAACCCCAAATCGTGCGCAACTACGACGGTAGCGACATCCTGCTATCAGAAGGCATCGTGTCGAGCCCGAAGAAGTTTCCAGAACTGTTGCAGCACGTTGGTGAAGATCTCATCGTGACCGACGGTACGACACTATTGGGCGCCGACGATAAGGCCGGCATTGCCGAAATCGTACAGGCCATGGTGTATTTGCAGGAACACAAGGACATCAAACACGGCAAAATCCGCGTGGCGTTCAATCCCGACGAGGAAATTGGTATGGGCGCTCACCATTTCGACGTCGAGAAGTTCGGCTGCGAGTGGGCTTACACAATGGATGGCGGCGACGTGGGTGAACTGGAGTTTGAGAACTTCAATGCCGCGTCAGCTAAAATCACTATCAAGGGCGTCAGCGTTCACCCAGGCTATGCGAAAGGAAAGATGGTCAATGCCAACGCGCTGGCTGCAGAGTTTGCGAAGATGCTGCCAGATGACGAGACTCCCGAGACCACCGAGGGCTATCAGGGCTTCTATCATCTACTTGGCATCACGTCGAACATCGAGCAGGCGAAGCTGTCGTACATCATTCGCGATCACGACCGCGACAAATTCGAAGATCGCAAACGGTTCATCGCGCGCTGCGCCGAGCAGATGAACGAGAAATACGGCGCGGGGACGGTAGAATGCGTGCTAAGCGACCAATATTATAATATGAAGGAGAAGATTGAGCCCGACGCCATGCACGTCATCGATTTGGTACTGAAAGCTATGCAGGACTGCGGCGTGGCGCCGAAGGTGAAGCCCATCCGCGGCGGCACGGACGGCGCACAGTTGTCGTTCAAGGGTCTCCCCTGCCCCAACATCTTCGCCGGCGGCATCAACTTCCACGGGCCGTACGAGTTCGTACCCATCCAATCGATGGAAAAAGCTATGCAGGTCATAGTGAAGATTTGCGAGCTCACGGCAGGATACAATAAATAGACGTACCCCGTCAAAGTTTAATGCGGCTGGCGCGGTAGATTTGGAAGCGATAGACGCAGAGAGTTATAAGGAAATAACAGCCAACATGAATCCATAGGATGCGGAGCTCGGTGAGAACATCGCCGAGACTTGCTCCCATGGAGTTGAGGCGTACAAAGGCACGGGCTCCGAACGTAGAGGGGAACAGCCATGAGACGCCCTGCCACATACCGGGGATGTTAGACTGCGGCCACGAAACACCCGTAAGGAACAATAGTGGAACGGAGACAAACACCATAAGCAACATGACGTTCTCACGGTATTTCACCATACACGACACCACCATGCCAAAGAAGATGCAGGCCAGGGTGTAAGGAATCATCAATGCGAGCAAGGTGGTCCACTCAGCTAATTGTGGGAAATGGAACAGACGCGGAACTGCTGCAACAAGCCATGTTCCCATAACCCCATAAATCATAAGATAACATGCAGCCTTGCCGAAGACGATAGGCAGTGTAGCGCGATAGTGGGGGTCTCTAAAAGGAATAAGGCATCGACCTATATTCTCGTCGCGAGAAGTACCGGCAGAAAGTCCGATGCCAAGGGCGAGCGTCTGTTGCAGAATGAGCATCAGCACTGCAGGCAGGACAAAGGAACCATAACCTCCCTGTGGATTGAAGATGGGCACATCGGCGTAGTCCAATGGTCGTGCGGCAATTACCTCTTCGCGCGCTGTATAATGACCACCCAGCTTCGTCTGAATCTCTTTGCCCATCTCCAGCGTGACGAGCTGTACCGTCTGGAAGATGGCCTTGTAAGTGAGCATCAGACTCATGTCACAATACACGCTGACTGTCCCCTGCTCCATTCGCAGAATATTCGTCTCGAAATCACTGGGAATCAGGTAAACGCCCTTAACCAACTGACGACTGACCAGTGACTTTGCCTCATCGAGATCCTGTGCATAATACGCCACGCGTACGTCTGCCGAAGCATCAACCATGTGGATGAACTGTCGCGATAGTGAAGAATGCGACTGGTCAACAACACATACAGGTACATCATGCACTGTCTCGTTATTATATATCCAGGAATAAAGGATTGGATAAATCAACGGCACAAGGATAAAGAAGATGAGCACTCCCTCGTCCTTCATCACTTGAGTCATCTCTTTGCGCCAGATGAAGCAGGTGTTCACAATACCTTCGTATATGTTATGGAATATAGACATAGGTGAGCATAGCATTCTTAATCTTCTTTACAACGAGCCAAGGCAGGAGCATAAAGGCTGCAAGGGCTGCGAAATGGAACCACGCCTCAATAAGCGGGAATCCGTTGAAGACACAAATTTGATAAATCATGTAGTAATGACGCAGCGGGAACAGCCACGACAACGACTGCAACGCACCGTCCATACCCATAACAGGGAAAGCAGAGCCGGCCATCGAGATGCTAAGCACCGCCCACAGCGAACAGACACTCATCGACATACGCAGTGAAGGCATCAGTCCGAAGGCGAAGATGCCAAAGCCCTGACAGGCAAGCACCTGCATCAGGCCGAGCAGAACCAACATCCAAGGACTACCCAGATGCGGGAACTGCAACACGTAGAACACATAGTATTCATAGCCGTAAACAATAGCCAACCAGATGAGCATCTGCGGCAGGAATTTACCCAGCAGTGCCGTCATGATATGGTTATCGGCCATTTCCAACCAGCGTTTCGACGAACCGAACTTCAGTTCCGCACCTAACGAATAGGCCGAGATGAGGAAGATAAACAGCATAATCATGCCCGGCACAATCATCGTCGAGAGGTAGGCGTTATAGCTGGTCCAAGGATTGGCAATCTGGTGCAAGTCCACCTTAACAGGTTGCAGGAATGCCTGAATCTGGCGGTCGGTATAACCTTTGGCACGCATGGTTGCCTGTCCTACAGCAGCAGAGCCCAACGTGGAGATGGTCTTCAAATCCTTCATCAACAAAGCACCAGCAGCCAGCGTCGTATAGGAATAATAATAGGAGATTTTCGGTTGACGCGAAGCCATCAGCTTTTCCGTCGTACCTTTCGGAATATAGAGAAATCCGTAGATTTCGTTGCGTTGGATGGCCTTGCGCGCCTCTGTAACATTGGGATAATGAGCAACGATACGCGACATCTGGAAACCGTCCAGTCGTTGCGACAGCGAACGCGACGTCGAAGTATTGTCCAAGTCAACGATGCCAACTGGCATACTCGTAGGCAGACCGTCATCCATCAGTGAGGTGAAGAAGAAAATCACCACCACAGGGAAGAGTACCATGCAGAAGCGATAGATGTGATTCTTGCGCAGAATCAACAACTCTCGCATCATGATTTCGTATATCTGCCTCAGCCTTTCCAATTGTCAATTATCAATTATTTCACGATAAGTGACATCCCCGGACGCAAGCCGTCGAACTTCTCCGTCGGACGGGCTCTGACCTCGAAGGTCTTCAGGTCATACTGGCCATTGGCCTTGGTGGCCTTCCAAACAGCATACGAACCCTGGTCCTTCATATAATAGACTTTCATTTCTACCTCTTTACTAAAAGCAGGCACAAAAGCCTTGAAAGTCTTTCCGACCTCCATGCCATTCAGCTGGTCTTCACGAACATTGAAAGAGCCCCACATATCCTGCATCATCGAGATGGTCATAATAGGTGAACCAGTTCCCACCAGTTCTCCTACCTTTGGATAGATACTGCTAACTTCACCCTCCATCTGAGCAATTTGTACAGTCTCGTGAATATAGCTGTTTACCTCTTGCACAGCACCGCGAGCGCGTCCTACCTGAGCGGCAGCAGCCAGCTTATCCTCACGGCGAGCACCGTTCTGAGCCATCTGATACTGACTCTCGGCAGCCTTACACTGCGCCTCCATAGCCTTGAAGTTAGCATACACCTCATCACGCTTCTGGGCCGATACCACACCTTCGTCGAACAGACGCTGGATGCGTTGATACGACTTCTCGGCAATCTCCAGTCCTGCCTTAGCCTGTTGCCACACTTGGTAAGCACCTTGGATTTGCTCCTGACGCGCACCGTTTTGTGCCTTCAATTCCAATGCCGCAGCGGCATTCTCCGCGCTCTGAGCCTGTTCCATCTTAGCACGGACTTCCGGGGCATCCAGAATGGCCAGCGTATCACCAACCTTGACATAGTCGCCTTCCTTTACTCTGATTTCCAAAATACGTCCGGGAACCTTACTCGATACGCGGTATTCGCTGACTTCCACCTGTCCCTGAATCAGTTCAGGGTCACGTCCCAATGCAAAGAAACCTATTAGGGCCACGATAATGACGACCACTGCAAATCCTAGGATTGCAAACAGAATATTATTATGTTGTTCTTTAGCCTGGTTTGACATAATCTTTTATACTTTAAACTTTCTACTTTCTAATCGTTTCTTTAGTACGCTTGCCTTAGCAAGAACTTTATTCTAAAGTGCCAAGGGCCTTCTGCAGGTTCACCTGACTGAGCTTGACATCTATCTCTGCATCTATCTTCTGCGACTGAGCCTGCAGCCATGCCGTCTGAGCCTCCATGACGGTAGTAGTCGAAATGACACCCTCACGGAAACCGAGATTGGCCGTACGCAAGTTCTCGTCGGCTTTCTGAATGTTGACCTTGGCCATCTCCAGTTTCTTGTTAGCCTCCTGCACCCGGAAATTGCTTTGGTTCACCTGTAGGGTAATCTTTTCACGTGCGTCGTCCATCTTCAGTCGAGCAATGGTCGTCGCGCCTTTCGAGGCACGCACCTTATAGGCCACGTCACCCCAGTTCCAAATGGGGACACGTACCATGACGCCCACATTCCACATTCCTCCAAACTTGCGCTGGAAGCTATTGAATAGATTGGGGTTCGACACCATATAGCCACCCATCAACATCACCTGCGGCAGATTACCAGCCTTCAGGATGTTGGTCATCTGCTTACTCATATCTACCATATTCTGCAGTTGTCTCAACTCCGGACGATTCTCCAAAGCCTGTTCCACTTCCATCTGTGGCGTTACTTCCACTGCATCCAGCGTTTCGTTCTCCTCGTCAGTCAGTACAATCTGCTCGTCAATCGGCATTCCGCATAACTGACAGAGCAACATCTTCGACAGCACCAGTCCGTCGTTCACCTTGGTAAGCATCATCTCCGCCTCGTTGACTTTCACGCTGACGCTCAATCCTTCGCTGCGCGTAGCCACACCTTCCTGAATCATTTTCTGCACGTCGCCGTCCAGCTTTTTCACCAGGTCGAGATAGCCCTCTGCCAACTTCTGCTTGTGACGCAACGACACCACCTGCCAGTAAGTCTGGTCAATGCTATACAGCGTCTGCTGTCTTGTCTGTTCAGCAGAATTACAGGCAAGTTCCTCACCAAGATCTGCCATCTTGTTCATGGCGATAATGGCACCGCCCATAAACACAGGCTGCGTTACCACCACTGCTCCGGCAAATATGTTGCGCGTATCGGTATGGAACGCATCCACGATGCCCTGACCAACACCATTTAGAGAAGTGGCTAATCCACTCGACATCGATGTTATCCTGCCTGCAACGGCCTCTGGCGTGATACCTATCATATTCAACAGCTGCTGAACCCCCGTAGGCAAGTTTCCCAAAGCCTGACCTGCCTGTCCAGCAATACCCGCGGTCAGCGAGGTTCCCAAATTCGAGAGCGTCTCCTTCTGATCATCGCTGAGCAGCGAGATTTCTCTGCTGGTCCATTCGTAGCCACCCAGCGCACTGACATGCGGCAAGTACTTGGTACGTGCCGACTTGCGCACATTGGCAGCCACATCCTGCTTTACACGCGAGATGCTGAGCTCCTTGTTGTTGCGAAGCGCCATGGCCCTGCAACTGTCCAGCGAGAGCATCCGCTGTGCGTCTGCCTCTTGGTTCAGCCCTATCGTAAGCAGTATAAAAGCAATGAGTTTGTTCTTCATTCCTTATTTTTCAAAAGTAAAGTTTCTTGATCCAATAGCCTGACCGTCGCAGAAGATGCTGACGTTGTACTGTCCGCCGCCCAGATATTCGTTCACCGTCCAATAAAGGGTCAGCGGCGTTTCTTCACCAGTATATTCGATGCTCTTCTTCATAGACCATGCCATCTGCTTGCCACTATATTCAAACGTTCCTCCGCCATTGAGCACCTCACCCTCTGGCGTCATCACGCGCACATAGACCTGTCGTGTGCCGTTCGTGGCGGTGACATTCTTCGTGATGACAAACGACACACCCAGCGTCTTGGCATCCTTCATCTTCTTCGCTGCCTTGCCATTCTTTTTAAGCGGAGTCAGCGAAATGTTCGTTGCATCCAACTGGGCGGCAATAGCCACCTTCTCCGACAGCGACGCCTTCTCCGTCGTCAGCGTCTGGTTCTGCTGGTTGCTCTGCTCCAGTTCTGAGCGCACACGGTCGTTTTCTGTCATCAGATCCTGATTCAGGCGGTTCAGCGAGTCAATCTGCAACACGTACGAGCGCAACACGGCCCGCACGGTAGCCAGTTCCTTTTTCAGTCGCGTAATCTCTGCTGCATCACTGGCGTGTGTACGTTTCAGTTCTTCCAGCAGTTTCTGCGTGCGTTCCTGCTCCTGAGTCAGTTCGGCAATGATGGAGTCGTTCTTGATATACGTCTTCATCTCGCTATACTGCATGGCGAAGTTCTGATATTCCTTCTCCATTTCCTGCTTGTCCAGCTCTGCCAGCTGTTGCATATCCTGATTGGTCTGTTTCTCCTGCATGAGGCTATAGCCCAGCCAACCGATAACGGCCAGCAAAGCAACGATAATTACGCCCACAAGGATGCGACTAAATGCTCTTTTTTCCATATTTTTTTAAATTTGGCTGCAAATTTAGTATTTTTCTACGAAAAAACACAAAGAAAAGTTGGTTGTTTTCATTTTATTCACTATATTTGCACCATTATTAACGTTCTGAGCAGCGAAAGCCACTATACTTGCATATGAAAAAAACGGGCTTTTTCTATCGCGTGTTCGACCTATACTACGACGGTTTCCGCTCCATGACGCTTGGGCGGACGCTGTGGGTCGTCATCCTCATCAAACTATTTGTCATTTTCGTCGTCTTGAAGCTATTTTTCTTTCCCAACTTCCTGAAGACCCATGCTGCCGAGGGCGAGGAACCCGATTTCGTCGCTTCCGAAATGATGGACCGCGCCTCACCCTGACTGCCCCCTACCCTCCCTGACAAAAAAAACAATCCCTAATAAAACCTAACAATATGAATGATTTACTTTTAAACATCGACGCCGGCTCCATCAACTGGGCAAGAGCACAATTCGCACTGACAGCCATCTACCATTGGCTGTTCGTTCCGCTGACCCTCGGACTGGCTGTCATCATGGGTATCTGCGAGACCATCTGGTATCGCAAGCGTGACGTCTTCTGGCGTAACTGCGCAAAGTTCTGGCAAAAACTCTTCGGCATCAATTTCGCCATGGGTGTTGCCACAGGTATCATCCTTGAGTTTGAGTTCGGCACCAACTGGTCGAACTACTCTTGGTTCGTAGGCGATATCTTCGGCGCACCACTGGCCGTCGAGGGCATCGTGGCATTCTTTATGGAATCCACCTTCGTGGCCGTGATGTTCTTCGGATGGAAAAAGGTCTCTCCCGGCTTCCACCTCGCCTCTACGTGGCTCACAGGCTTGGGCGCAACGATTTCCGCGTGGTGGATTCTGGTGGCCAACGCCTGGATGCAGTATCCCGTTGGCTGCGAGTTCAATCCTGACACCATGCGCAACGAGATGGTATCGTTCTTCGACGTGGCCCTCTCGCCGTTTGCCATCGACAAGTTCTGCCATACGGTCATCTCCGCCTGGATCATCGGAGCCATCTTCGTCGTAGCCGTTTCGTGCTGGTATCTCATGCAGAAACGCGAGACGAAACTGGCCATTGAGAGCATCAAGATTGGTGCCATCGTAGGACTCATCGCCTCGCTGGGTGCTGCCATGACGGGACATAAGTCGGCACAGAGCGTTGCCGAGGTTCAGCCCATGAAACTGGCAGCTATGGAGGCACTCTACAATGGCGGCACCGACGTTGGTCTCACCGCTGTGGCTTGGGTGAATCCCTTCGTCCAGCCCGACTATCTGAGTGAAGAGTCCGCTCCGCTGAAGATTGAGATGCCTTACGCACTGTCGTTCATGGCTACTAACGACATCCACGGCTACGTGCCTGGCATCAACGACATCCTCAATGGCTACACGAAGCCCGATGGCACACGCGAGCCGTCCGTTGACGAGAAGATAGCGCGCGGCAAACAGGCCATCAGCGCCCTTGCTGCCTACCGCAAGGCAAAGAGCGAAGGTGCCGACGAAGCCACGCTGAACGCTCAACTCACGACAATAAAAGAGAACATGCCTTACTTCGGTTATGGTTACGTCAAGGACAAGGCCGACCTCGTGCCTTACGTCCCTGTCAATTTCTGGGCATTCCGCATCATGGTGGGACTGGGCTGCATCTTCATCCTCTACTTTGCCATCCTACTGCTCATGACCGTCCGCATCCCTTGGCTGTCAGCCATCACCCGACGACTGCTGGCCATCGTCTGCATACTGCCAGAGACGGAAGCCGACGACCGCTGCACCATCGCGACACTGCCAAAATGGCATTATTGGGTACCTATCATCCTTGTGCCGCTGGCCTATATCGCCTCCGAGAGCGGCTGGCTGGTAGCTGAGTTCGGTCGTCAGCCCTGGACCATTCAGGACATGCTTCCCACATGGGTAGGCGTCAGCGACGTCGACGGTTTCAGCGTCGCGCTGACGTTCATCCTCTTCCTTATCCTCTTCACCACCATGCTGGCCGTCGAAATCAGCATCATGCTGAAGCAGATCAAAAAGGGGCCGGAATCTTCTTCTAACTCCCTCTAACTTCTTCTAACTACTTTAACTACTTGATATATGACATACGATTTCTTACAGCACTACTGGTGCTTCCTGGTATCACTCCTTGGCGCTCTGCTGGTTTTCCTATTGTTCGTCCAGGGTGCCAACTCGATGGTGCGCTCGTTGGGCTATACCGACGAGGGTCGCCGCCTTATCATCAATTCCACAGGCCGTAAGTGGGAGTTCACGTTCACCACGCTGGTCACCTTCGGCGGAGCGTTCTTTGCCTCGTTCCCGCTGTTCTATAGCACCTCGTTCGGCGGAGCCTACTGGCTGTGGATGATCATCCTCTTCACCTTCGTCGTCCAGGCTGTCAGCTACGAGTTCCAAAACAAGTTGGGCAACTTCCTCGGTCCAAAGACTTTCCAGATGTGTCTGGTCGTCAACGGATTATTAGGTCCGTTGCTCCTTGGCGGTGCGGTGGCCACATTCTTCGAGGGCTCCAACTTCATTGTCGCCAAAGAGAATCTGGTCAACACCGGTGCCATCACTCCCGTCATCAGCCAGTGGGCCAACGCCTCTCACGGTCTCGACGCCCTGCTCAATCCCTGGGTGCTGGTATTTGGACTGGCTGTCATGTTCCTGGCTCGCGTGTTGGGCATCCTCTATATTATTAATAATGTAGACGACGAGGACATCCGTTCGCGTGCCAGCGTCCGACTCATCGGAGCTGCCGTTCCCTTCGTCGTGCTGTTCGTGGCATATCTGGTCCACCTGCTGTTGAAGGACGGCTATGCCTACGACGACACAGGGCTCATCTCGATTGTGCCTTACAAGTATCTCGACAATTTCCTCACGCTATGGCCCCTCACCATTCTCTTCCTCATTGGCGTGGTGCTGGTGCTTTTTGCCATTGGCAAGACCATTGTGTCGAAAGATTACATCGGTGGCATCTGGCCTGCGGGCATTGGCGTCGTACTCGTCGTACTGCCCCTGCTGCTCATGTCAGCGTGGAATGGTACGGCCTACTATCCCTCCACGGCCGACCTGCAGTCGTCGCTGACCATTGCCAACTCGTGCAGCAGCGAGTTCACCCTGCGCACCATGTTCTACGTCAGTCTCATCATTCCCTTCGTCTTGGCCTACATCGTTTATGCATGGTGGACTATCGACAAGAAAAAGCTCGACAAGCAGGAGATTGCCGACGATCATGCGTATTGAATGGAGAATGGTGATTAGAAAAATATTGTTCTGTGTTATCTGTGCTTCCTATGTGACCTTGACGGCGAACGCGCAGAAACGCGAAAGATACGAGTTCAGCCGCAATCTGCCCGTTTATGCCGATTCGTTGCTGAACGACCTCACTTATCCGTTGGCATGGGGCCATAGCGACATCCGCGATTTCCGTGAGTGGAAACGTGTGGCCCGACAGAAGGTCTTCGAATGTATGCTCCCTGCCCCACCCCCCGGCGACTGTTCCTCAAAAGTCCTTTTTGAGGAACAGCGCGACGGTTATAAGGCGCGCAAACTCGAAATCCGTCTCTCGCGCTATTACACCGTCCCTGCCTACATGCTCATCCCTGACGGCAAGGGACCCTTCCCTGCCATCAATGCGCTGCACGACCACGGAGCCCACCTATTCATCGGCAAGGAGAAAATGATTCGTCCGTTGGCTTGCGAGGACTCGACGGTCATTCGCGATGCCGAAGAATGGTCTGTCGGCTACGAGGGGCAGTTCTTTGGCGACTATCTGGCCAAGAACGGTTTCGTAGTGCTCTCCACCGATGCGCCCATGTGGGGCGAGCGTGGCCAGCAGGAAGGTGCCCGCCGCGACCGTTACGACATGATTGCCGGCAACATGATGATGTACGGCATCGACCTCTCGGCCTATATGACCTACGATGATATTGCCGCTACCGAATGGCTCGCCCGCCAGCCTGAGGTCGACGCCCAGCGCATCGGCTGCACGGGCTGGTCGATGGGGGCCTACCGCTCGTGGATGCTCGCAGCACTCTCAAACCATATCCGCGCGGCAGTTCCCGTCTGTTGGCTTACTACAACGGACGAACAGATGTCGTTCAAGTACCAGCGCACGGAGAATGGCGGTTTCGCCAATTGCTTCCCAGGCTTGCGCCGCTGGCTGGACTATCCCCACGTTGCCAGCATCGCCTGCCCCTGCGCCATGCTGTTCATCAACGGCTCACAGGACAAGCTTTTCCCCGTTGCAGGCGTCCAGAAGGCTTTCAGCATCATGCACGATGTCTGGCGCAGTCAGGGGGTCGACGAACGCCTGATAACAGAGATTTGGGACATGCCCCATAGCTGTCCGCGCGAAGCCCAGCGCCGCGCCCTCGAATTCTTCCAAAAATACTTAGGGAAATAGTTACATTACTCTCCCTAAATATCCAAAGCAGCGTGATAGGCCTCGTAGATGGCCTTGGTAATGTTGGCAGGACGGACGCAGTCACCTACCTCACGGACAAACGGGGCGCAACTGCGGAGAGCATCCACATCGGCACGGTTGGCACGCTGGCCAAGGGCGCAGATGACGGTCTTGCCAGGAACGAGCACCTCACGGCCGTCCTTATCCTTGCAGATGACACCGTCGGCAGTAATTCGCTGACCTGTATATTCGGTATGAGCCGTTGAGAACTCCGCCACCTTACGCATCAGGATGGGACGTTGGCGGATGTTGCAGTCGGCAGCCAGGGTGTCGCGCATCTTTTTCAGACTGTCTTCTGGCTGAATATCATCAAGTGGCTTGAACGTCATACCGCGTTCTTTTGCTCTATTGATGCAAACCAAATCAATGGGGGTACTAGTAATGCCCATTTCGGGATGTTTTTGTATTGCCTGCATAGTAAACATCAGACTAAAAGAGCTGGTCAGCACAGCAGGCTGATAGTTCCATACGGCTTTCATCAGCGAGTCGGTGATGTTTACCTGAAACATCTCCTTGAATCGGGTATTAAGCAACTCGATTTGCTCCTTGTTCATCACGTCGAAGATGGTCTTACCGTCAGGCAGCGATACTGCCTGCTGTCCTGCAGTCTGAATCTGAGCCATCGCCTGCTGACTGCTGATGTCATATTCGGCATAGAGTTGACTACACTTCTTCTCTGCCTCAAGAAACTCTGGGATGCTATCCAGCAAAGAGCCGGGCAGCGTATGGACAGAGCCAAGGATATACGAGGGTTCTTTTACTTTGTTGCCGCTGATATGGAACAGGAACTGCGCATTGGCAAATACGGTAGCCAAAGCGAGGGTTAGGGTTAGAATGATTTTTTTCATTGTTTTGTCATTGCTTGGATTAATTTCTTATTCAACAGACTGAGCAGTTGCTGGGGCTTGATGTCCAAAGTGCGAGTAGGTATCAAGTAAGGACAGCCAGGGGCATCCTGGTTTTTCAGGCGCTCTATACCTTCTTCCTCTATCTCGTCATTGGGACGCCAGTTCTCGTGGTCCTTCTTATAGCGGATGCCAATCAGGGTATTGCCATGAAGTTTGGTGAGATAGAACTCCTCCACATCGCGGAAGCAGACAGTCCACTTATATTCGCTGTTCACCTCGAAGTACTCGTCGTAGATAGTCATACGAGTCCACTTAAAGATGTTGCGACCATTTAGAAGAAGCTATTTATTCGTCTCTATATTCAAGGATATCGCCGGGTTGGCAACCTAATTCGCGGCAGATGGCTTCGAGGGTGGTGAAGCGCACGGCCTTGGCCTTACCCGTCTTTAGGATTGAGAGGTTGGCGAGCGTCAGACCAACTCGGTCTGCCAGTTCGCTCAGCGACATTTTGCGCTTAGCCATCTCAACATCAAGATTTACAATGATTTTTCCCATAGGCACTATATCGTTAATTCCTGTTCTTCCTTCAGTTTCAAACCAATGGCGAATGCCTCGGCTACAATCAGATTAAACACACTGAAAATCATCAATCCTATAGTTTCGTCGAATGCTACGGCAAAATTCTCACCTTCCCACAAAGTGGGACAAAGAATGAACACTGTGATAATCAGCAGTCCGATACCAGTGAGTCGGAGCAAGTTGACATTTTCTCCAGTGAGCACGCTGTTTTGGTTCACGTTGAGAATGAAACGCAAGAAGCAGACGAACGATACGATGGCAGCCAAAATCACCGCAATACCGAAGAGGAAACCAATTAATGCAGTCCAACCACTTGTGGCTTGATCGGATGCGCCTTTCTGCCAACCTTCTTGGAAGGCATCGGCACCCATTACAAACGTCGTAACTACCTGTGCTACCATTAGCAGTAGCATCAGCACACAAAATAAATTCAGTTTCTTTTTCATATTTCATTGTTTTATTATTGTTATACAGTGAGTTCTTGTTCTTCTTTCAGCTTCATGGTGTCCTTGATGAACCTGGGTATGAGGAAGAATACGATGGTAATCCAGTAGACGGCTCCTGAGAATACTCTCTTAGCCATCGAGGGCAGGTGGTCCATGTACTGGCTTTCAACATGATGGTAAACATAGCGAAACATCAAGCCTGCTATGAAAAATTTTACGAATACCGACACTCCCAACGCATAAAACAGCCAGATGCTCCACTTGGAATACTGCTTATTAATATAAGTAAGGTAATACATGATGAAGAAGATGGCCATGAAATAGCAGACACAGATGTTCTCGAACAAATAGCAGAGACTTTGGCAATAGTCGTAGCCTGTCGTGGCAGAGCGCATGTCCTGAATGTTGCCATAGATGACAACTGCCATTACAATGGTTACAACCACAAGGACAACCGTGGTGAACGGATTCTTTACTGCATTGCGAAACAAATTAATTGTACCCATAATTTTTATTGTTTTATTGATGTTATTTATTGATTTCGTTTACATATTTATCGAATTTCGATGTGCAAAAGTAGGAACTATTTTTCATTCCACCAAACAAATTCGATAAAACTTTATCGTTTTTCGATATATTTAACATTTGGACAAAGATTTCGAAACGGCAGAGGATTTGGAAAGTTTTTCGTTGTAAATGAAGCGTAATTAAGAAATAATCACTATCTTTGTGGCCGAAATTGAATAGATATGATTATGAAGAAAGTATTATTGATAGCAGCAATGGTGGCTGCGGTGATGCCGGCAATGGCACAACAGACGAAGTATTCCGTCAGCGGAATCAGTAGCGACAATGGTAGAATGGTGTATCTGACAAACCAGAACAACAGTCAGTTTCTCGACAGCACGGTGGTGGCCAACGGGAAGTTTGCGTTCGCAGGTGCTGTGGACAAGGACGCCCTGCTGTCTGTGAGAGTGAAGAATGTGGATTGGGAGACGTCTTTCTTTAACGACGGTACACCTATCACCATCAATACGAACGACAGCACGGTGAAGGGGTCTGCGCTGAACGAGAAGTTGAATGCCTACGACCTGCAGATGAACCAGCCGTTGAAAGATTTTAGGGCAAGGCTCGCAGGAATGTCGGAGACTGAGATAAAGGAGCATGCCGAGGAACTGAATAAAGAGATGGATAAGCTCCTCAGCGAATATACGGCCTCCATCAATAAGTTATTTGTGGACGAGCGTAACACCCTGATTCCTGTGGCCTTTGCCGAAATGTATTTCTACGACAACGGACTGAGGGCTTACGACAAGCTGGTAGCGGAGAAGGTGGTCTTTGCCAACCATCCTGCGCTGAAGCATACAAGAGACATCGTGGCCTTCAGGCTGGCTCCTGCCGAAAAGACGGCTTTCATCGGGCAGCAGTTCACGGATTTGGAAATGGCCGACACCGATGGGAAGATGCACAAACTCAGCGAGTTGACAGGTACCGGCAAGTGGGTGCTCGTAGATTTCTGGGCTTCGTGGTGTGGTCCCTGCCGTGCGGAGATGCCTAACGTGTTGGATGCCTACAACAAATATCACGCCAAGGGTTTCGAGGTGGTTGGTGTCTCGTTCGACAACAAGAAAGAGGCTTGGGTGAAAGGTGTCGAACAGCTGAAGTTGCCCTGGCTGCAGATTTCCGACCTGAAGGGATGGCAGTGTGCCGCTGCATCCATTTATAAGATTGACGGCATCCCCGACAATATTCTTATCGACCCGCAGGGAAAGATTATCGATCGCGCCCTTCGCGGCAAAGCCCTGCAAAGTCGTCTGCAGGAAATCTTCGGAGAGTAATCGCAAAGAACGATGATAGTATGTATCGCTGAGAAACCCAGTGTGGCGAGGGATATTGCACGGATTATCGGTGCGACGACGAGCCACGACGGGTATATGGAAGGTAACGGTTTTCAGGTGACATGGACGTTCGGCCACCTGTGTACGCTGAAGGAGCCGCACGACTATACGCCGATGTGGAAGGCGTGGAGCCTGACGTCGCTGCCGATGATTCCTGAGCGTTTCGGCATCAAGCTGATTGACGATAACGGCATCAAGAAGCAGTTCGCGATTATCGAGGGACTGATGCAGAAGGCCGAGCGCATCGTGAACTGCGGTGATGCGGGACAGGAGGGTGAACTCATCCAGCGGTGGGTGATGCAGAAAGCTGGGGCGAAGTGTCCTGTAAGCAGACTGTGGATATCGTCGATGACGGACGAAGCCATCCGCGAGGGTTTTTCCAATCTGAAAGACCAAGCCGACTACCAGCCGTTGTATCTGGCCGGACTGTCGAGAGCCATCGGCGACTGGTTGCTGGGCATGAACGCCACGCGACTGTATACGTTGAGGTACGGCCAGAACCGCCAGGTGCTCTCGATAGGTCGCGTGCAGACCCCTACCCTCGCGCTCATCGTGAATCGCCAGAAAGAGATTGACACGTTCAAGCCTGAGCCGTATTGGGTATTGGCAACGGTCTATCGCGACACGACATTTACGGCTACGTCGGGTAAGTTTACGTCGAAGGAGGAAGGCGAAAAGGCCTTTGCCACCATCGAGAGCAAGCCGTTTACGGTGACGAAGGTGGAGAAGAAAGAGGGCAAGGAACAGCCGCCGCAGTTGTACGACCTGACGTCGTTGCAGGTGGACTGCAACAGGAAGTTCGGCTACTCGGCAGAGATGACGCTGAACCTCATCCAGGCACTCTATGAGAAGAAATATACGACCTATCCGCGTGTGGATACGCAATACCTGTCGGACGACATCTATCCGAAATGTCCACAGACAATGAACGGCCTGTATCAGACGAAGTTTCAGGGCGTTGCGCCGTATGCCGAGCTCATCAAGCCCATTGGCGGCAAGGCTCTAAAGAAGTCGAAGCGCGTGTTCGACTCGTCGAAGGTCACCGATCACCACGCCATCATTCCTACGGGGGTGATTCCGCAGAACCTGAGCGATGTCGAGCAGAAGGTGTTCGACCTCGTGGCAAGGCGGTTTATCGGAGTGTTTCTGCCGGATTGCAAGTTTTCCACAACGACGGTGCTGGGCGAAGTGGGCATCGGTTCCCCCGATGCCGTTGAGTTCAAAGTAACCGGTAAGGAGATCCTTGACCCAGGCTGGCGCGTGGTGAGGGACAAAACCCCGGAACCCGCGGAAAATACAGAACAGACGGACAATTCAGATAATCCGGAGAAAAAAGAAGCTGACGAGGAGCGCACGCTGCCCACCTTCGTCAAAGGCGAGAGCGGTGACCACCAGCCCACGCTGACGGAGAAATGGACCACACCACCACCTTATTATACGGAGGCTACCCTATTGCGCGCCATGGAAACGGCAGGTAAGTTCGTGGAAGACGAGACCCTGCGTGCCGCCATGAAAGAAAACGGCATCGGACGGCCGTCGAGTCGTGCGGGAATCATCGAGACGCTGTTCAAACGCCATTACATCCGCCGTGAACGCAAGCGTCTGGTGGCCACGCCGACAGGTATCGAACTCATCGACCTGATTCGCGAAGACCTGTTGAAGAGCTGCGAGCTGACGGGTATCTGGGAAAAGAAATTGCGCGATATTGAGGCGAAGAAATACGACCCGAAGCAGTTTATCGACGAACTGAAGCAACAGGTAACCGACATCGTTCACGACGTGATGAGCGACCCCACTAACCGGCGCATCACCGTGATGCCCGCAGAGGAAGAAAAAAAGAAGAAAGGCAATAAAAAGGGGTGAAACTGCGTTATATAGTCAGTATGAAGAATTATTGGCTGTTGGCTGTTGGCTGTTGCTTGTTAGCACTCATGACTGGTTGCACGAGTGCTGATCAGGCCGTGAAGAAGGGTGATAAGTTCTACGCCCTGGGCGAATATTTTGATGCTGCCAACCAATACAAGAAGGCCTATTCGCAGACACCGCCCAAGCAGCGCGCCCAGCGTGGACAGCGGGCATTGAAGATGGCCGAATGCTATCGGCGCATCAACTATACGCAGAAGGCTATTGCTGCTTACAACAATGCCATCCGCTATAAGCAGGAGGACTCGCTGATGCACCTGTATCTGGGTCAGCAACTGATGAAAAACGGCAGTTACAAGGAAGCCGCCAAGGCATTCCAAACATTCTTGGACTCGGCAGGGAATTATAAATTCACGGATTCAGAGAATTATGAACTGCTGGCTCGCACGGGACTGCGCTCAGCAAAGCTGGCTCCAGCGTGGAAGCAGGAGGGCTCGGCCTATACCGTCAAGCGCGAGAATTTTTTCAATTCGCGACGGGCCGAGTATTCTCCCATGTTGGCTGGCGAAGAGAACAACCAGCTGTTCTTCACCTCCACACGTAATCAGGCCAAAGGCGACGATTTGAGCGGTATCACAGGAACCAAGAACGGCGATATCTTTATGTCGCAAAAAGACGATAAAGGCAAGTGGCAACGA
This sequence comes from Prevotella sp., assembly GCA_017447515.1. GTDB lineage: Bacteria > Bacteroidota > Bacteroidia > Bacteroidales > Bacteroidaceae > Prevotella. Next base: position 42,543 of record JAFSNG010000033.1, read on the forward strand.
CCGGAAGTCATCGACAGCGAACTGAATTCGGAGTTCGACGAGGGTGCCTGCTCGTTTACGCCTGACGGTCGGACGATGTATCTGACCCAGTGTAAGACCGACCCCGACTACCCGCGCTATGCCATCATTGCCACATCGAGCCGCAGTGATGCATCCTGGAGCAAACCTACGGAACTGAAACTGACCAACGACACATTGTCGGCCTACGCCCACCCTGCCGTTTCGCCTGACGGAGAGTGGCTCTACTTCACCAGCAATATGCCTGGCGGGCAGGGCGGTTACGACATTTGGCGTGTGCGCCTGACCACCAGCGGTTTGGGCGGTGTCGAGAATCTGGGTGCCCCCATCAACACGCCTGGCGACGAGATGTTCCCGACGTTCCGACCCAATGGCGACCTCTACTTCTCGTCGGACGGCCACGAGGGCTTGGGTGGACTGGACATCTATATTGCCAAACCTACTGAGAATCACGACAATATTTCGGAAACCTCACAACTCTACGAGCTGGAGCATCCTGGCTATCCGCTGAACTCGCAAGGCGACGACTTCGGAATGACCTTCGAAGGACTGAACAATCAAGGATTTTTCTCGTCGAATCGCGGCGACGGCAAAGGCTGGGACCACATCTACTCGTTCTACAACCCCGAAATCATTCAGACGGTGACGGGCTGGGTATACGAACAGGACGGCTACGAGCTGCCTGCAGGTCAAGTATATATGGTGGGCAACGACGGCACAAACCTCAAACTGAGCGTCAAGGGCGACGGTTCGTTTACCCAACAGATCAAGCCGGGCGTGGATTACGTGTTCTTAGGAACGTGTAAGGGTTTCCTGAATCACCAGGAACAGTTGCGCGTAGAGCCTGTGACGGAATCGGAGGACTACGTCTTGCAGTTCCCGTTGGCTAACATTATGGCACCCGTGCTGATTGACAACATCTTCTACGATTTCGACAAGGCCACGCTGCGCCCGGAATCGGCAGCAGCACTGGACGATTTGGTCAAATTGCTGAACGAGAATCCCAATATCACCATTGAACTCTCGGCACATACCGACTACAAGGGTTCGGCAGAGTATAACAAACGCCTGAGCCAGCGCCGTGCGGAGTCGGTGGTGAACTATCTGATAGAGCACGGTATTGCGGCAGACCGTCTGACACCAGTGGGTTACGGCAAGGAGAACCCCAAGAAGATTCGCAGGAAGGTGGCAGAGAAGTATCCTTTCCTAAAAGAAAACGACGTCTTGACGGAAGAATTCATCAAGACGCTGGAGAACGAGGAACAGCAGGAGGAATGCAACCAGCTGAACCGTCGTACGGAGTTTAAGGTGCTGAGAACTACCTACGGGCTCTTTCCGAAGAAATAACCTCCCCCGCACCCACCAGCAATAATCCGAAAACGACAGAGAATATCATCATCAGATTGATGCTGAACGATTGTGTAGCCAATGTACGCAACATCACTTCGAAGTGTACAGCCAGCAATTCCCATCCGCGGAACACAATGAACAACACCACGAAAGTAGTGATGCAGAAGACGCTCCACAGACGGTTAAACGTCTGAAGTCTGACGTTTGAGGTCTGAAGCTTACCTTCGGCCTCAATGCGTTGCATCACGCGCTCCGTGAATCCGTTGTCGTCTATCTGCTGACGGGCAGCGTCGCTGAAAAACTGCTGTAGCAAGCGTTCGTTATCTTCCATCATATCCATTCTTTCTTAAATAGTTAACTAATTTCTCTTTGCCTCTGGACAGGTGTGACTTCACCGTGCCTTCTTTGAGGCCTGTAATCTTGGCAACACCTGCAATGTCATATCCGTCAATGAGTTGCAGGGTGATACATGTGCGTTCGTCTGGTTTCAATAGCGCCAAAGCAGCGTAGAGGTCCATTTTTAATGGCTGTTGGCTATTGGCTGTTGGCTGTTGGCTTTCTGCTAATTGCCAATCGCTAACCGCTAACTGCCGTTTGCGCGTATAATCGTAAAACACGTTGTAGGCAATGCGCATAATCCACGTTTGGAAGGAGGCCAGCCCACGGAAAGAGACAATATTCGTATAGGCTTTGAGAAACGTGTCCTGAGCCAGATCTTCGCTCAACTGACTATCGCCCAACGTTTGATGCAGGAAAAACCTGCGAACGGGTGACTGATACCGGCGCACGAGCTCGTCGAAAGCCCGTCGATTGCCCGATATAGCCACCTGCGCAACGAGGGAGATGTCAGTAAGGGAAGCCATTTACTGTCGTGTCAAAGCATTTTTCTCAGGAATGATGATCCACGCTACGATGTAGAAGGGAATGCCTGCGAAAGCTGTGAACAGCGTCAAAGCGGCGTAACCCAAACGTACTGCAACTGGGTCGAAATCCATATACTCTGCAAATCCTGCGCAGACGCCGCCCAATACGCGGTCGTTGCTGCGTTGTAGTTTCTTAGTCATAATCTTTATTGTTTAAATGTTGTTGTTATCGTTTTTGTATAAATCTCTGTCGTTGTTTCTGCGAGCCGTGCGCGAGGCGAACACCTTACCCAGTCCGATGCAGAACACCAGTGCGCCGATGCCGAAGCCGACCTGTCCGGCTGCATAGCCCAGGAATATCATCAAGCCCACACCTACGAAACACTGACGCATTCCCTTCTGATATTCATTGTCACTGTCTATCGGCTTGTCTTCCAACAACTGGTCGGGAATGGGCTGACCCTGTTGCATAGCCATCTGTGCGAGTTTCATCTTCTGCTTGCGGTTCTTGTTGATGAAGTAGAACAGCGCAATGATAATCACTAACGGAGCCAGTACGAAAAGAATGAGCAGGACACCCAGCACGAAGAACATACCTGTTACGTCTTTAGCATCCATATTACTGAACACGTGGTGCATCATGCTTCCAAAGTCTTCGTCGTCAACCTCATAGGTCGTCGAATTGCTACTCCAGGGAGAGGTCGGATAAGTGACGGTAACTGTCCCCTTATGCTTCGTGACTGATGATGTAGCTGTTGCCGTATCCATACTCGTCGTATCGGAATAAACCTCTACAGCATCCTTGCTCGTCGAGTCCACCAGTTCGCTCTGTGGTGTGTGACGGTGCTTCTGAGCTGCTGCCTGTGCGCCCATTCCGAGCGTCAGCAGCATGGCCAATGTTATTAGAACCTTTTTCATATTCTTTGTTGTTTTGGTATTTATCGTTTTACTTTCCAATAGTTAGGCCTGAAGTATTCATATCGCCAGACCCGCGAACATTATACTTATAGTCTTTGACGTTGCCAGAGAGCGTAATGTCGCCAGAGCCTATCACGTTGGCATCCACAGCACCGCTGTCGTCAAGCCTCATCTTGACATCGCCAGAGCCAACGAGTTGCACGCCAGCCCACTGGGTCTTCACATGTTTCACATCTACGTCACCAGAACCCACCAGCGACACATTGACGCGGTCGCAAATGATGTCGTCGAACTTGATGTCACCTGAGCCGCTCAGCGTGATATCGAGGTTGTCGGTATCAACGAGACCGTTACTCTCGAAGTCGCCAGAGCCCTTCAGTTCAATGCCGAGAAAATCGGGAGAGGTCACAAAGACCGTAACATCGTCAGCATCAGACACGCCTAGGTTGATGATATTACCTTCACCCTTCATTTTAACCACCAGCTTGTTGCCGGTCACATAAGTCTCTACGTCGTTGAGAACCTTTACGGGAGCATCAACGCGAACAGAGAACGAGTCGGCTTGAGCGTACTTTACGTCTAACGAACCCAGCAGTTCTACGCGCTCAAAGCCCTTCAAATCACGTTCATGCACTCCGTGCGGATCGGTTTTGGAGTAATGCACCTTCAATCCGCTACATGCACAGGATGTCAACATCCCCAGAGTCACAACTGATAATAATAAAAACTTTTTCATAACTTCGTCGTTTTTGTTTCTTTTTTATCCGTTAGACGTAATAAATCCATAATTAGTTGCAAAGGTACGAAAAAAATTGTATCTTTGCAAACGAAATGGCAAATTTACCTGCGGAATTCACCGAATACACGCGCCAATTGATGGGCGAGGAGCGCTTCGGACGATACCTGAAATCGTTTGAAGAAGAGCCTCCTGTGAGCATCCGACCGAACCCGATGAAGATAAAAACGGACAGATGGCAGGTGGTTGATGCAGAGCCTGTGCCTTGGTGCAGGAATGCCTACTATTTGAAGAAGCGTCCCAATTTTACCTTTGACCCATTGTTCCATGCAGGTTGTTACTACGTGCAGGAAGCCGCGTCGATGTTCCTCGACGAGGTATTGCGCCAATCTCTCACCTCTCACCTCTTCTCTGCCAAGCAGAGTGTGGCGTTGCGAATCCCTCTCACCTCTTTGGACCTCTGTGCTGCCCCTGGTGGCAAGTCTACCCTACTCCGCTCGGCATTGCCTGATGACTGCGTGCTCTATTCCAACGAGCCCATCCGCAATCGCGCGAACATTTTATTAGAAAACGTCACCAAATGGGGCTATCCAAACCACTACGTCACCAATGTTTATCCTGAGGCTTATCGTAAGTCGAAGATGAAGTTCGACGTCATTCTCTGCGACGTCCCCTGCTCTGGTGAAGGGATGTTCCGCAAGGACGAAGCGACCATCCATGAGTGGAGCCCCCAACAGGTAGAAAAGTGCTGGCAACTGCAACGGGACATCATGACGGACGCGTGGGCTTGTCTGAACGACGGAGGCCTCTTTATTTATAGTACGTGTACCTTTAACACAAAGGAAAACGAGGAGAATATCCGTTGGATGTTAGAGACCTTCGAAGACGCTAACGTACTGGAAATCAATACAAAACCAGAGTGGAATATCACTGGTTCCCTGCTCGAAGGATTCCGCGAACCTGTCTATCGTTTCATTCCTGGCGTCTCGCGTAGTGAAGGTCTCTTTGTTTGCGTCATACGCAAAGGAAGCAGACTGGCAATCCCCAAGGAGCAAACTAAAAATTCCCATGCTGGGAACAAAAGATTCCCACGGAGGGAACAATCCATTCCCACGCTGGGAACAATTGCCCTGCACGTAGACGGTCCCCAGGTTGAGCTAACCTACCAGCAGGCAATGGCGTACCTGCGCCACGAAGCACTCGTACTACCCGAGGACACACCGCGCGGATTGGTCAACGTCGCTTTCCAGGGCTTCCCTCTTGGTCCTGCCAAAAACATCGGCCCGCGCGCCAACAACCTCTACCCCAAAGAATGGAAAATCAAAACGACACATATACCCAACGATTACGAACCCATACTTAAACGATTATGAAACAATACTTAGACATACTAAACCGCATCCTCACAGAAGGAACGGAGAAGGGCGACCGTACAGGCACAGGTACCATCAGTATTTTTGGCACCCAGAGCCGATATAACCTTGACGACGGATTCCCCCTGTTGACAACAAAGAAACTGCACCTGAAGAGTATCATTTACGAACTGCTTTGGTTCCTGAATGGCGACACAAATGTGAAGTACCTGCAGGAGCACGGTGTGCGCATCTGGAACGAATGGGCTGACGGAAACGGCGAACTGGGGCCCGTCTATGGTCACCAATGGCGCTCGTGGCCTGACTACAACGGAGGGGTGATTGACCAGATTCAATACGTCGTTGACCAGTTGAAGACCAATCCCAATTCGCGTCGTATGATTGTTTCCGCATGGAATGTCGCTGAGGTCAACAAGATGGCATTGCCCCCTTGTCACACCATCTTCCAGTTCTACGTCGCAGGAGATCGCCTGTCGTTGCAACTCTACCAGCGTTCGGCCGATACGTTCTTGGGCGTACCGTTTAACATTGCCTCGTATGCGCTGTTGTTGCAGATGATGGCTCAGGTGACAGGCTTCAAACCTGGCGATTTTATCCATACGACAGGTGATACGCACCTCTATCTGAACCACATCGAACAGGCTAAGTTGCAGTTGACACGCGAACCTCGTCCCCTGCCCACGATGAAGATTAACCCTGACGTCAAGAGCATCTTCGACTTCCACTACGAGGACTTCGAGCTCGTTGGTTACGACCCACATCCACATATCAAGGCGGAGGTAAGCGTATGATTAGTATTATAGCTGCGGTGGCGAAGAATCGCGCCATTGGTTTCGAGAATAAACTGATTTATTGGTTGCCCAACGACCTGAAACGCTTCAAGGCACTGACAACGGGGCATACAATAGTGATGGGGCGAAACACCTACGACTCATTGCCGAAAGGTGCTCTGCCCAATCGTAGAAACGTCGTACTATCGCGCACAACGAAGGAACTGCCAGGCTGTGACGTCTACCCTTCGTTGGAGAAAGCCCTGAAGAGCTGTAAGCCTGACGAGGACATCTATATCATAGGTGGCGCGCGCGTTTATGAACAGGCATTGCCCTTTGCTGATCGTCTGTGTCTGACGGAGGTTGACGATACGCCAGAGAATGCTGACGCTTTCTTCCCTGACTATAGCGACTGGCAAGTAGCCCAGAAAGAAGTGCACGAGAAGGACGAGAAGCACGCCTTTAATTATGCTTTTGTGGATTATATAAAAGGGTAACGTTTTTTGGAAGATATAAAAAAGGTAACGCTTTCGTTACCTTTTTGTTTTATCCTAAAATCCGCAACTAATTTGTATTAGTACTCTTTCGCTCTCGTACAGCGGTAAGCAGGTGCCTGTAAGTTCACACGGCCATATGGGTTGTTACGCTGTGTACATCATCCCCTTACCCCGTATGGCCAAGAGGCATAGGC
>JAFSNG010000034.1 GCA_017447515.1 Prevotella sp.
AGTAATAAGATTATGGCAAAAAAAGCATTATTGATGATTCTCGATGGATGGGGAATCGGTAAGCATGGTAAGGGTGACGTGATTTTCAATACCCCCACACCTTACCTCGATCTGTTAACAGCTACTTCAGCTCACTCTCAGCTGGCGGCTTCAGGTGAGGACGTTGGTCTGCCCGACGGACAGATGGGTAACTCTGAGGTGGGTCACCTGAATATTGGTGCTGGCCGTATCGTGTATCAGGACCTCGTGAAGATTAACCGCGCCTGCAAGGACGGCTCTATCATTGAGAATCCCCAGGTAAAGGCTGCTTACACCTACGCCAAGGAGAATAACAAGAAGCTGCACCTGATGGGTCTGACCTCTGACGGTGGTGTGCACTCAAGCCTCGACCATCTGTTTAAACTCATCGAGATTGGTAAGGCCTATGGCCTGAAGAACCAGGTGTTTGTGCATTGCTATATGGACGGTCGCGATACCGACCCCCACTCTGGTATAAGTTTCATCCAGCAGGTAACCGATGTCTGCGAGGCTAATGATGCTGCGATTGCAAGTATCGTAGGTCGTTTCTATGCGATGGACCGCGACAAGCGCTGGGAGCGTGTGAAGGAAGGTTACGACCTGATTGTGAATGGTGTTGGCAAGCAGGCTACTGATATGGTGAAGGCAATGGAAGAGAGCTATGCTGATGGCGTAACCGATGAGTTCATCAAGCCTATCCACAATTCGACTGTCAACGGTTGCATCGAAGAGGGCGACGTTGTCATCTTTATCAACTTCCGTAATGACCGCGCCAAGGAAATGACCATCGCGCTGACGCAGGAAGATATGCCTGAGCAGGGTATGAAGACCATCCCTGGCCTGCAGTACTACTGTATGACTCCGTACGACGCTAACTTCAAGGGAGTTCACATCCTCTTTCCGAAGGAGAACGTAGAGGATACGCTGGGCGAGTACCTGAGCAAGCAGGGCAAGAAGCAGTTGCACACTGCTGAGACGGAGAAATATGCGCACGTGACCTTCTTCTTCAATGGTGGTCGCGAGGCTCCTTACGAGGGTGAGGACCGCATTTTGGTGCCTTCTCCGAAGGTAGCTACCTACGACCTGAAGCCTGAAATGAGCGCCTACGAGGTAAAGGACAAGTTGGTGGCTGCTATCAACGAGGCCAAGTACGACTTCATCGTCGTGAACTTTGCTAACGGTGATATGGTAGGTCACACGGGTGTCTACAACGCTATTGCCAAGGCCGTCTGGGCTGTTGACAACTGTGTGAAGGAGGTCATCGAGGCTGCTAAGGCCAACGACTACGAAGCTATCATCATTGCCGATCATGGTAATGCCGACAACGCCATCAATCCTGATGGATCACCCAACACCGCTCACTCACTGAACCCCGTGCCGTTCATCTATGTAACGAACAACAACTCGGCTACAGTAAAGGACGGTCGTCTGGCTGACGTGGCTCCCTCTATCCTGCACATCATGGGTCTGGAACAGCCTGCTGATATGACGGGCGAGAACCTGATTACCGACTAAACGGCAAAGGGTCTAGGATTTAGTGTCATACTAAAGGCTCTCTACTATCATACTAAACACCCTCTAGTGTCATACTGGAGGGTGTTTAGCGTTTATGTGGCGGTGGTTTAGAAACTGCGGAGCCAGGCTTTCAGTTCGAGCATCATTTCGAAGTGGTAGGTGAACGACTGGCGGATGCCAAAACCGTGTCCGCCAGAAGGATAGATGTGCATGGCGGTAGGAATGCCGTTCGTATAGAGCTGCTCATAGTAGTTGAGGCTGTTGACGGGAGGAACGGCTTTGTCGTCGTTGGCCAAAGCCAGGAAACAGCGTGGGGTCTGTTTGGTAATATGCTTTTCATTGCAGTATTCGTTGACCAACTTCTGCTTGGGGCTTTTGCCTAAGAGATTGTCGCGCGACCCCTGATGGGTAACGCCCTGTTCCATCGAGACGACAGGGTAGAAGAGAATCTGGAAGTTGGGCATAGCGTCACTTGTGGCGTGGGTGGCAACGGTGGAAGCCAAGTGGCCTCCTGCCGAGAAGCCCATGATGCCTACATCGTTGGGATTGATGTGCCACGCTTCGGCATTGCGGCGAACCAGTCGCATAGCTTCTTCGGCATCCTCGGCAGGAACTGTATAGTGGCCGTGAGGCATACGGTACTTCAGCACGATGAGGGCAATGCCCTGCTCGTTGAAGAACGGTGCCCAGTCAAATCCTTCGTGCTGCATGGCCAGATGGCTATAACCGCCACCAGGACAGCAGACGACGGCCCGGCCTGTTGCTTTTTTCTCGTTGGGCAGGAAAACGGTGACTTTCGCTGTATCCTTTGCGTCACCATTACTTGTACGTGGGCCGTTTGGCCACAGGTTCATCTCTGTACCCTTCTGGGCAGATGCCATTGTTGATACGAACATCATGAGGAAAAACAGTACTTTTTTCATAATTATTGGGTTTATTGCTTGCAAAGATACGAACTTTTTTGTATCTTTGCGGCATTAAACGCGTAAAAACTTTAGGACTATGAATAAAAAGATGCTTTCTTTGGCGCTGATGATGGCTATAGCCGTTGGTGCGCAGGCAAAAGTGAAGCTGCCTCATTTGGTCAGCGACAACATGGTGATTCAACAGCAGTCGGACGTCCGCCTGTGGGGCTGGGCAAAGCCTGGCAGTACCGTTGAGGTAAGGCCCTCATGGACAGAACAGAAGAGTGAGGCGAAAGTTGATAAGGACGGGCGCTGGTTGCTGACGGTGAAGTCTCCCAAGGCCAGTTACGAGCCGTTGCACATCACCTTCTACGACGGGGAGAGTGCGGTGACCATCAATAACGTCCTTGCAGGCGAAGTATGGGTGTGTGCTGGCCAGTCGAATATGGAGATGCCTGTCAAGGGCTTCGGCAACTGCCCTGTGTTGAATTACAACCAGGAGGTGCTGGGGTGTGCCGGCAAGCGTCAGGTGCGTTCTGCCAAGATTCCCAGCATCATGCGAATGATGCCTCAGGAGGATGCTGACACCCAATGGCGCGAGTGTTCGCCACAGACGGTCAGCGAGTTCTCAGCAACGGGCTATTTCTTTGCAAAGGTGATGAACCAAGCGCTCGACATCCCCATTGGGCTCATCGAGGCCAATAAGGGCGGCTCGCGAGTAGAAAGCTGGCTGACGAAGGAGAACCTGGAGAAATATACCAAGGAACCTACGGACACGACGGGTATCGTCAATTTCAAGAAAGAGTATGACTATCTTCGTGGGCTGGTGTGGGGCAACGGAACGTTTAACCCCATCCTGAACTATACGGTCAAAGGTATCATCTACTATCAGGGATGTTCGAATGTGGGCGATCCAGGCAATCAGTATTCTGACCGTCTGAAACTGCTCGTCGAACAATGGCGCGCGCAGTTTAAGCTGGGCGAGATACCGTTCTATTTCGTGCAGATTGCGCCCTTCGCCTATGACGGTGACGATGTGAACGGCCTGAGCGGTGCGTTGTTGCGCGAACAGCAGTTCCGTGCCTCGCAGATTATTCCCAATAGCGGACTGGTGTGTATCAACGATGCCGTCTATCCCTACGAGCCTTTGCAGATTCACCCTGCCCAGAAGCAGAAGGTGGGCGAGCGTCTGGCATTCCTCGCGCTGAACAAGACCTACGGTTTCAACACTATTATCTGCGAGAGTCCGTCGTTCAAGGAGATGAACATCAAGGACGACAAGGTCATGATTCACTTCAACAACGAGTGTGGAGGTATGAGTCGCTTCATGGATATTCAGGGCTTCGAGATTGCCGGGGCTGACCGTGTGTTCCATCCTGCCAAGGCTGAGCATTTCTGGCAACCTGGTGGCGGTGCTTGGGACGAGTGCTTCGTCATCAGCAGTCCTGAGGTAAAGCAGCCTGTTGCCGTTCGTTATTGTTTCCGCAACTTCCTGCTGGGCAATTTGGGCAATGCCGGAGGCCTGCCCCTGTTCCCCTTCCGCACAGATAACTGGTAAACGATGGAGCATCCTTTAGAGATTTTCAAGTATTGTCCCGTTTGTGGCAGTGAGCATTTTGAAGTGCACAACTTCAAGAGCAAGAAGTGTCGCGACTGTGGGTTTACGTACTACGCCAACCCTTGTTCTGCAACGGCCGCATTCATCGTCAACGACCGCGACGAGATGCTGGTCGTGCGTCGCGCAAAGGAACCTGCCAAGGGAACGCTCGACTTGCCTGGTGGATTCGTCGATATGGGTGAAACGGTGGAGGAGGGTATGATTCGTGAAATCAAGGAGGAGACAGGACTCGACGTCACGAACATCGAGTACCTCTTCTCGTCGCCCAACGTCTACGTCTATAGCGGTATGGGCGTCCACACGCTCGATATGGACTATTTGGCGCGGGTGCACGGCTCTGTCCCCGCCATCAAAGCCGCTGACGACGCCGCTGAGGCGCTTTGGATTCCTATTGCTCAGGTCAATCCCGCGGAGTTTGGTCTCACCAGCATTCGCAATGCCGTCATCCGCTTCCTGAAGGAATACAAATGAACGCAACGCTCCAGTCGCTCCGCTTTGTGTTCGTCATGATGATTTTCATGTCGCATTTTGCTTATCGTGGCTTCACGCCCTTTGATGCCGGAGGCGATTGCGGTGTGGTGTTTTTCTTCCTGCTCAGCGGGTTTACGATGTCTATGGGCTATGGGCGCAGCATTGCCGACGGCTCGTTTCGCTTTAGCCGTTACCTGAAGCGCAGGCTGTTGAAGGTCTATCCCCTGCATCTGCTCTGCCTGCTTTTGTTTCTTGCGTTGTTCAGACCCGCACTGGATGGTGCGCTGCCCGTCAACGCCTTGCTGCTACAGTCATGGATACCCGATTCGGCATACTATTTCTCCTACAACGGTGTGTCGTGGTTCCTTTCTTCCCTGCTGTTCAGCTACCTGCTTTTCCCCATAGCCTATCGCAAGGGTAATGCTCTTGTGCTGGCCGTCTTATTACTATGTTGTCTGGTGGTTTACGTCGTTGTGCCATACAACCGAATCAATGCCCTGCTCTATGTTTCACCGCTCGTGCGCTTCGTCGATTTCTTTCTCGGCATCATGCTCTACAAGCTGTTTCGCAGCACCCCCAGTCTGTCTGTTCCCAACTGGATAGAGCTGCTAATCGTTGCTCTCCTCGTGTTGGCCTTATGGATATACCCTTATACGGACGAAAAGTTGCGCAACGCGCCACTCTACTGGTTGGTATTGCTGCCCCTCATCTTTGTCTTTGCCCGTCAGGTAGGATCTGTTTCCCGTTTGTTGCAAAATAGCGTGCTGCAATGGCTGGGCTCGCTCGCTATGCCCATCTTCCTATTGCACCCTATGGTCTTCCGCGCGATGACTCATTTCTTCCCGTCCATCCCCACACCCCTCATGCTCCTCACCTGTTTTGCCCTGGTCGTAGCCCTCAGCTGGACCATCCACCGCACATTCATGAGCCATATAGAAAGGAAGTGAGGCGTTGAAGGTATAAAAGTCGGTTACTTTTTACTGCCTAAGGTAACGGCCGCTGTTACCTTAGTTAACGTGGCGTGTTACCTAAGGTAATAGACAGCGTTACTTTAGCCACTGTTTACACTTTACACATAGTATACAAACTGCCTTTTTCTGCGACGCGTCAGAGAAATATTTGGCACGCTTTCCAGTTTTTTCTCCATCGCGTCGCAGTAATTTTTCCTCCTCTATGTAATTTTTTCGTTTTTCTGCATTGTATTTCGGAAATTAATTCGTATATTTACACCTGCAATCCGAAAGGAGCGCAAAGACATATTGCTCAATAGACTCTCAATCACCACCAAGAGAAATGGGCAAACATGTAATATTGGATCTGTCCCTATAGGGCGCAGATTTCCCGTATTTACATGTGGCTTGTGGTGAGCTGAGAGTCGTATGGCGAAAGTCTGCGTCTTCTATTTTACCCCATAGTTAGGAACGTGATTTGCTAAGTGAGAGTGAACATCTTTAATTAACATCTTATAGAGAAATGAGTAAAAAAACATTTATTTTCACTTTGTTTGCCCTGTTGGGGTTAGCAACTCAGATGCATGCCCAGGACGACATGCTTAGTACACCGTTGACCATCGAGGCTGTAGTTAATGGCAATATAACCATTGACAACAAGGCCAATGGTGACATTTTCTATCGCATTGACAACGGCGATGAAAATACCGTTGCCGGCAAGTCGAAACAAACCATTAACCTCTCTTCTGGCCAAAAGATACAGTTTTGGGGTAACAATCCCAGATACTATATCAAAGATTATACCAATTTAAAGATTAAAAGCCAGTGTTATGTTTATGGAAATATCATGAGTTTGTTGTCAAAGGATAATTTTGCTACGATGAAAACCTTGACAGCCGAAAATGACAGTGCCTTTGCGCGCTTGTTTCAGGGTAATGAAGAAATGATGTTTCATCCATCGAAAAAGTTCTTGCTGCCTGCCACGACACTGTCAAAAGGATGCTATCTCGGCTTGTTTGACAAGTGTAAAAAGGGTATAAAGGAACTTCCAGAGCTACCTGCTACTAAGCTGGCCTATCTGTGTTACAGTAAGATGTTTAAGGATTGCGATGCTCTCGTAGAGATTCCTTCACTGCCAGATGCGGAAATGGCCGACGGCTGCTATGAGGAAATGTTTTATGGTTGCGACGCTCTTGTTAAGGCAGGTTCATTGCCAAAGAGCAAGCCAGCGCGTCTTTGTTATCTTGGTATGTTTAGTAATTGCAAAAACCTAACTGTAGCCCCGGCTCTGCCTGCTATGGCGCTTGCAGACAGCTGCTATATGTCAATGTTTTCAGGTTGTACTTCATTGACGAAAGCTCCTGAACTTCCTGCTACCGAACTTGCAAAAGGCTGTTATGCTATGATGTTCATCAACTGCAAGGGGCTGACAGAGGCACCTGTCTTGCCAGCAACCAAGCTTGCACTGCTTTGCTATTACAAAATGTTTCTAAATTGCACTTCACTCACTAAAGCCCCAGAACTGCCAGCTACTGTGTTAGAAGGAGGGTGTTATGAAAATATGTTCGATGGCTGCATTTCACTGATTCAAGCCCCAGAACTGTCAGCTACCGAACTTGCAAGCGGCTGTTATTTTTGGATGTTTCAAAACTGTACGGCACTGAAAGTTGCCCCCGCTCTGCCTGCTACAACCCTTGCAAGTCACTGCTATACCCAAATGTTTTATGGCTGTACAAGCCTTGTAGAGGCACCCGACTTACCTGCCATGACATTGTTTGATAGGTGTTATGATGGCATGTTTGCAGGATGTAGTTCGTTAATTAAGGCTCCCGTATTGCCTGCGTTAAAATTAGAAAGTGGCTGCTATAGCGGTATGTTTAGCGGATGTAGTTCATTGACCAAGGCTCCTGAATTACCTGCACCAAAATTAGAAAGTGAATGTTACAGAATTATGTTTTATAATTGCAGCCTGATAAATGAACTAACATGCTTGGCTACCGATATAAGCGCAGAGTCTTGTACTTCACAATGGCTTTTTGGTGTAGCTGAAACAGGTACGTTCCATAAGGCAGAAACGATGAACGATTGGGTGTTAAATAGTGATTCTGGTATACCGACAGGATGGACATCAGTTAATGTTGACACAGGTGTCAATGATGTGAAGGTTGACAAAAAACAGCTTGACGGTTGGACTTATACACTTGGAGGACAACGTGCAACGGACAGCTATAAGGGTGTGGTGATAAAAGACGGACATAAGGTCGTAGTTCCGTAATAGAGATTATGGGGTTGGAGTCCCTGACCATTTTTAGGAGACAAAAGCAATATTCCGCAAGATCATTAGAGCCTTGCGGAATATTTTTATTTCGGATGAAACGAGTTTATTTCCACCAATCGTCCTTTTGTCTGCATACGGCTTGGGCAATGCAGTTCATGGTTTTGCAGAAGAGGGTGGTGATGTTTTCAGTGTGGCTTCGAAACTGGTAGGACCAGGGCGTTAACAGCAGCAGGCGGCCTGTGACGCAGTCGTCCATACGTTGGGCTGAAGGATGGGGTGACCGAATCGCCAAGCACACTATTAGCCACTGTGGAATTACCAAGCACGGCGGCGGGCCACACGGAATCGCCAAGCAATTGAGGGGCCAATACTGTGCCTGGCGATTCGGTCGCCAGGTTCTTGTTGGCGTTTGGGGGCGCAGGCTTTCCTGTCATGGCCCAATAGCGCTTGTTGCAGCCATACTTGAAACCAGCAATGACATGGCCTAAATGGGTGGGCTTGCCACTCTTCGATACAATGTCCCTATGGACAACCAACAAGAAATGGAGATGCTCGGGCATGATAACGTAATCCAAGACTTCGAGCATGGAATAATGCCGCTGGATGCTTTCCTTCAGTTCTTGTTCCACCATTTGTCCAAAAGGGGAGAGTTCCACATGCGGCCCGTCGCTGTCGTCATCGGGTTTGTCAAGCCGCCCGGCAATTTGTCCGAGCGGCTGATGAAACCCTTTTGCCACACTGATGGTGATATGGTAATAACCACTGCGACTATAGTCATGTGAATGACTGCGTCGCTTTATGTTATGCGCTGTCGGCTTTCTGATGTCCTTAGCCAAAGTGTAGCGTTACTTGAAAATCTTCTGGGCGAACATGGTGAGGTAGATACGCCAGTTGCGCCAGATGTGACCACCATCGGTCTCGACGTACTCGTACTTGTAACCTTTGGAATCCCAGTAGTTGCGCAGGTCGACGGTGCTCTGATAGAGGAAGTCGGTGTTACCCATGCCCATCCAGTAGAGCTTGGGCTTGCTGTCGAAGAGTTTGGCACTCTGCTGAGCGAAATCGGGGTCGGCCTTGATCTGCTCAGCGAAGGGCTGCTGCATGTTGAAGTCCTTGCCGAGATGCAGACCTGCTGAGAAGAGTCCGTAGTAGTCGAACGTAGTGGGGTAGAGCAGACTGATGGCGAAGGTGTGGCCGCCACCCATCGAGAGTCCGCAGACTGCACGACCCTCACGCTTCTTGATGGTGCGATAGTTGGCGTCGACGTAGTTTACGATGTCCATAAAGCTGGCAGGAATGGTAGCAGCAGCAGGAGCCGTAGGCCCTGTACCACCGCCGCGGAAGCCAGGTGTGTACATACCGAACGACCATTCACCGGGCGCAGCCTGACAGTTGGGATTGCCATTTGGCATCACGACAATCATGGGCTTAGCCTTGCCGGTAGCAATGAGGTTATCCAGAATCTGCGCAGCTCGACCGAGTTCGCTCCAGGCATTCTCGTCGCCACCGGAACCGTGCAACAGATACATCACGGGATATTTGCCGCCCTTGTCGTAGCCGGGGGGTGTATAGATAGTCATACGACGCTGCATCTTCAGCGTAGGGCTGGGGTACCAGACTTTCGAAAGATTGCCGTGAGGCACCTCGTTCACCTTATACAAGTCACCCTTATCGCCCTTCTCACGGCTGACGATGAAGATGTTGGTGAACGACACGATGTCGCGGTTAACGTAGATGTTGGCAGGGTCTTTTACGCCTGTCAAGCCGTCAATATTAAAGGTGTAGCTGTACATCTCTGGAGCCAGCTTGTCGCTGGTGTAACTCCACACGCCATTCTTGCCTTCTACAAGCTCCGCAACGCCCGGGGCATCGTACTTGCCATAGCCCGGCACGTCAATCTGATGTGTGGGCAGGAAGTCGCCAGTCACCTCGACTTTGATAGCCTTGGGCGCGAAGATATTAAATGTCACTGTGCCATCAGGGTTGACAATGGGTGACTGTACGCTGGCACTATTGAAGAGTTTCTCCTGTGCCGAGGCGCTCAGGCAGCACACGGCTGCAAGCGCCAAAGTAATGATAGTTTTTTTCATCTTTTCAGTAAGTTCAGTTTTACATTGGGTTTCATGACGTTGTTCACCTTCTTGGTCCAGGCCTTGACCTTTGCGGTGGCTGTTGCCTCAACGTCGTTGGCAGAAGAGCAGATCATAAAGGTATAGACACCAGCATCGGTCTTCCAGGCAGAAGCCTTCTCGTTGAACGAAGCGAGGTCTTCGGTCTTCACCTGCATGGTAACGGTCTCGCTCTCACTGGGTTTCAGCAGACGGGTCTTGGCATAGTTGCGCAGTTCCTTTTCGGGCTTGTTCAGCTTCTTGCTGTTGGGAGCAGCCACGAAGAGTTCCACGACGTTACGACCAGCGCGGGTGCCTGTGTTGGTGACCTTGACGGTGACGGTGACCAAATCACCGTCTACAGTGGTGGTGGCGTCAGAATAAGCAAAGGTCGTGTATGAAAGGCCGAAGCCGAAAGGATATGCCACAGGTTTACCGAATGAGTTGAAGTAGCGGTAGCCGATGTAGATGTCCTCATCGTAGTTGGTGAAATCGATATTGGTTTCGGGCTTACGTTCCTTGGGAGCCTTGTCTTTGTCGTAGCCCCACATAAACATGGCGCCGAGGGTCTTGTCGTCAACGTTGGCGGGGAAGTTCTTGTCGGCATAGGCATCACCGTATTTGATTTGGAAGGTCATCGGCAGCTTGCCAGAAGGATTTACACGGCCGCTGAGCACGTCGGCAACAGAAAAACCGCTCTCCTGACCGCCCTGCCATGTGCAGACGAGTGCGTCAATCTGATCCTGCCACGAAGCCACGTCGATAGGACTACAGATGTCGAGCAACACCACGACCTTCTTGCCTTTGGCATGATAAGCTTCGCTGACGGCTTTGATGAGCAGCTTCTCACCGTCCTTCAGGTAGAAGTCGGCCTCGCTGCGGTCGGCAGCCTCACCACTCTTGCGGCCTAGTGAGATGATGGCAACATCGCTACCATTGACGGCAGCATTGAGTTCGTCAACCGTAAACAGCTTCTCGTCAGCACGGGCTGGGGGCAGCAGTGAGAAGGGCGGACGCCCGTCAGGGAACAGACGCTTCTCCTCAGCAGCGAGGTGCTGCGTGTAGGTAGCAATGAGCGGCTTGTAAACTTCGTAACCTGCGCTGCGCATACCTTCAACCAGCGATACGGTGTAGTGACCAACGCTAGTGCCACCAAAGCCGGAACCACCAGAAATCCAGTCGTAGCTGGTGCATCCGAACAATGCCACGCGCAATTTAGAGGTGAGAGGTGAGAGGTGAGAGGTAAGAGGCAGAATGCCGTTGTTCTTCAGCAGCACGATACCATCGGCACCAACCTCGCGGACTACTTGTGCGTGTGCCTTCAGATTAGGCTCGTTGCTATATTTGTAGCCCTTGAAACTGTTCGTCTTGACGACATATTCTAAGATGCGCTTCACGTTGGCGTCGAGCACCTCCATCGGCAGTGCGCCGCTCTTGGCTGTAGCCAGAATGGCGTCGTACTGCTTCGGTTGTCCGGGCTGCAGCATGTCGTTGCCAGCCAGCATGGCGGCTACGGCATCGTCACCGGCATTCCAGTCGCTGACGTACATCCCCTTCCAACCCCATTCGTCGCGAACGATGGTGGTTAGCAGTTCGTAGTTCTGCACGGCATACGGACCGTTCAGTTTGTTATACGACGTCATGATGGTCCAAGGGTCGCTCTCCTTCACCATAATTTCGAAAGCCTTCAGGTATATCTCGCGCAGTGCACGCTGTGACACCTGTGAGATATTATTATTGCGGTTCGTCTCCTGGTTGTTAGCCACGAAATGTTTGGGACAAGCGGCAGTGCCCTCGCTCTGCACACCGCGCACATAGCCTGCAGCGATGGTGCCAGAGAGGTAAGGATCCTCTGAGTAGTACTCGTGGTTGCGTCCGCACAACGGATTACGGATGAGGTTCATCGCAGGAGAGAGAATCCAGTCGAGGCCGAATTCGCGAACCTCGTTGCCGATGCCCTGTCCAATCTTGAATGCAGCCTCGCGGTCCCAGGTAGAAGCCAGCGTCGGCGAGGCTACGAAATCGGTGGGATAATAGTCACGATGGTCCCATACGCGCTTGGCATTCATGCGCAGTCCCTGCTGCGAGTCGGCACAATAGGTCTCGGGGATGCCCAGTCGCTCCACGCCGAACGTGCTGCCCGCCGTACCAGGGAATTTGTCGTCGTCATTATAGTGCATGCCGGTTCCTAATACGAAGTGGCACTTCTCCTCCAGCGTCATGGCCTTGACGATTTCGTCGATGTTGCCAGCCGTGAGCTTCTGGGCCGATGCACAAAGACTGTAGCCGCACAGGGCGACTACAGCTATCATTAATTTACAAATCTTCATAGCGTATTATCGTTTTAGGAGATTCATCTTCGTTTGAGGCTTCAATACGTCGTGAGCTTTCACCTGCTGGTTCTTGACAGGAGCCGTGAGGGTGGCCTTGACGTCGGCAGCAGAGGCGGCGACGAGGAATTGGTATTCACCCTCGGTGACGACCCATGCTGAGGCTGCCTCGTCGAAGGACGCCAACTGATCAGCGGTAATGCTCAACGTGAGGGTCTCGTTCTCGCCAGGCTTCAGATTCTTTGTCTTGGCGAAGGCCTTCAGTTCCTTGGCGGGCTTGTTGGCAGCCTTCGAGTCGGGAGCAGCGACGTAGAGCTCTACGACTTCTTTGCCCTCGCGGTCACCCGTGTTCTTAATGGTGACAGTGACGTCGTAGATGTCGTTCTTCTGTTCAATCTTGGCATCGCTATACTCGAAGGTGGTGTAGCTGAGACCATAGCCGAAGGGATAAGACACGGGAACGTCGAAGGAGTCGAAGTAACGATAGCCGACGTAGACATCCTCCTCATATTCAGTAAAGTCGACGTTGCGGACGTTGCCCTTCTTACCCTGATTGAGCATATCGATGCGCGGATCTTCGTCGATGGGGAAGTTCTTAGACGAGTAAGCATCGGTAAACTTGATGGGCCAGGTCATCGTGAACTTTCCGCTAGGCGATTGCTTGCCGCTGAGGACGTCGACAACGCTGTTGCCGCCCTCCTGTCCTGCCTGCCAAGCGCAGAGAATGGCATCGGGCAGGTCCTTCCACGAGGCCGTTTCAATGACGCCGCCGATGTTGAGCAGCACAACGACCTGCTTGTTGGCCTTGTGATAGACATCGCAGACCTGATAGAGCAACAGGCGCTCGGAGTCGCTGAGGTTGAAGTCAGCCACCTTGCGGTCAAGGAATTCACCAGACAGACGTCCCAGCGTGATAACGGCGATGTCTGAAGCTTCGGCCTGCTTCGTCAGCTCGTCAGGAGTGAACAACTTTTCTGCGGGCAGCGGCTGTGGCAGGAACTTCACAAGCATAGCGTTCTTCGGGTCTTTCTTGGCCTGCTCTTCTAGGGCTTCCTCGGCCTTCTTCTTGGCGTCGGCGAGGTAAGATTCATAAGCGGTCTTCAGTTCTTCAGAAACGGTGTAGCCGCCATTCTTCAGACCGTCAAGCAATGATACGACGTATGCGTGGTTAACGTTACCTGAACCGGTACCGCCAGCAATGAAGTCGTAAGAGGTATTACCATAGAGCGCCACGTTCTTCACGTTCTCTGCGAATGGCAGGGCCTTCTCATTTTTCATCAGTACCATTCCTTCTGCAGCACTCTGGCGCGTCACGGCGGCGTGAGCCTTCAAGTCGGGCTTGTTGCTATACTGATAGCCTTGGAAACGCGGACTCTTCTCCACGAGGTTCAGGATGCGGGCCACGTTACGGTCAAGGTCGGACTCTGCCAGTTTACCGCTCTTCACGCCAGCCACGATGCTGTCGAACTGCTCGGCCTTACCTGGCTGCAGCATGTCGTTGCCTGCCCACATCTGCTTGGCACCGTCCTTACCGCCAAACCAGTCGGTCATCACGGTGCCCTCATAGCCCCACTCATCGCGGAGGATGGTTTCGACGAGATCCTTGCTTTCCGAGGCATACGTGCCGTTGATGTAGTTGTACGACGTCATCACCGTCCACGGCTTGCTCTCCTTGATGGCGATCTCGAAGCCCTTGAGGTAGATTTCACGCAAGGCACGTTGCGAGATGCGGGCATCGGTATTCATGCGGTTCGTCTCCTGGTTGTTGGCGGCGAAGTGCTTGATGCTCGTACCCACGTCGTTCTTCTGAACGCCAGCGATATAGGCCGCAGCGGTCTTACCAGCCACCACGGGGTCTTCCGAGTAGTATTCGAAATTACGTCCGCACAGCGGGTTGCGCATGATGTTCAGCGCAGGAGCCAGCAGCACGTCGGCACCATACTCCTTCACCTCTTCGCCGATGGCCTGACCCACCTCTTCCACCAACTTCGTGTTCCACGTCGAGGCGAGCAGTGTGCCGATGGGGAAATGCGTGCAATAGTACGTAGCAGTGTCACCCTCACGAGTAGCGTCGATACGCAGTCCGGCAGGACCGTCAGCCAACACCACGGCGGGGATGCCTAATGAATCGAGAGGATAGGTAGTACCGGCGGCACCAGGCACGAGACTCTTGGTAGCGCCAATCACGGCATTGTCGCCGCTGAAGCCCTCCATACCAGTGCCAATCACAAAGTGCGCCTTGTCTTCAAGCGACAACTTGCCAATCACTTCCTGCTGGTCGATGGTGTTCTTTGGGGCCTGCTTGTCGGCTGGAGCACAACCGAATACGACGACAGCAGCAGTTGTCAGGAATAATACTGTTCTTTTCATAAGCTTTTATTTGAATAATAATGGTGTAAATTCTGAAAGGTAGATGCGCCAGTTGCGCCAGATGTGACCGCCGTCGGTCTCAAGGTAGGTGTATTTGTGCTTCTTCGAGTCGAGATAGGCGCGCAGGTCGCTGTTGTTCTTGAAGAGGAAGTCGGTCTTGCCGATACCAATCCAGAAGAGGTTGGGTTTCTTGGCAAACAAACCGTCGATCTTCTTGTCGCGGTCGGCATAGATTTCCGGATGACCGTTCGGGTCGGGCTGCTGCTGGTCGACGGCGGCAGAGAACAGGCCGATGTAGCCGAAGAGGTCAGGATTGTTGATGGAAATGAAGAGGCTGTGGAAGCCACCCATCGACAGGCCGGCAATGGCGCGGTGGGCTTTGTCCTTCTTGACGCGGTAGGTCTTCTCGATGAACTTCACCACGTCGGGGAAGGCGGTTTCAAACGAGCCCTCCATGGTCTTCGGGAGCATCATGGTGGGAACTTTGAACCCCTCGCTGGTCTCGCCCGGGCAAGCCTCCTGCGAGATGTTGCCGTTGGTCATGACGACCAGCATCGGCTCGGCTTTGCCCTGCGCAATGAGATTGTCCAGAATCTGTGCGGCACGGCCCAGTTCGCTCCAGGCATTCTCGTCGCCACCGATACCATGCAGCAAATAGAGTACGGGGTATTCCTTACCACTGGTCTCATAGCCTGCAGGCGTATATACGGTCAGGCGGCGGGTCAGGTCTGCCGTCGGACTCTCGTACCACACTTTGCTGACGGTGCCGTGAGCCACCTTATTTACTTTGTAGAGGTTTGTGCGTGCGTCGCCACCAACGAGCAGGACGCTGAATAGGTTGTTGATGTCGCGGATGTTGTACACATTCAGCGGGTCGATGATTTTCACGCCGTCCACAATCATGTTATACGTGTACAGTTCGGGCTTCAGCGGTGCGGTGGTATAGCTCCACACACCCTTGTCGTCCTTCACGAGGTCTACCACGCCTGGCATGTCATAGGTGTTACCTTGATACTCCACCTTCTGTGGTGGCAGCATGTCACCGGTAATCTGCACCTTCTGCGCCTCGGGGGCAATCAAATTAAACGTCACGGAATTGTCTGCATGCACGTCAGGTGAAGCCACCTGCGGTCCCTGTCCCCAGCTCAGATTCTGTTGGGCCATCGCTGCCATACTCACCAAGCAGAGGGCAGCCATCACGAATAGTTTTTTCATTCTCTTGCTTGTTTTAGTTATTATAGTGCTGCAAATATACGCATTTTTTTTGATAATTCAAACATTCTCACGTATTTTTCTACGCTAAATAAAAAATATTTAGTAACTTCGCCGCGGAATTCTATGAAATAATGACAAAACTTAAATCGATATGAGAAAACTATTATTGGTAACCGCCATCCTGATGGCCAACGTAATGATGATGAATGCAGCAAAGCAAAAAGTGACCGTCGACCGCGTAGACCCCACCGACTGGTATGTAGGCATGAAGAACCCCTCGTTGCAGCTGATGGTCTACGGCAAGAACATTGCCAGCGTAACGGACGTGACGACGGACTATCCCGGAGTGGTCGTCGACAGCATTGTAAGACTGGAGTCGCCCAACTACCTGTTGGTGTATCTGAACCTGTGCGATGCCCAGCCCGGCACGATGACATTGACGTTCAATGGTCAAAGGTCAAAGGTCGAAGGTCAAAAGCCAAAAGCCAAAGGCCAACAGCTAACAGTCAATTATAAATTGAAACAGCGCGAGATGGCAGGTTCGAAGCGCATGGGATTCACCAATGCCGACGTGCTCTACATGCTCATGCCCGACCGTTTTGCACAGGGTGCAGGGCATAATCCGCAGGTGCCGGGCATGCGAGCGTACAGGGAAGACCGTACGGCGCCCTCGTTGCGTCACGGCGGCGACCTGAACGGCATTCGCGAACATCTGGACTACTTCAACGAGCTGGGCGTGACGGCGCTGTGGCTGACACCCGTGCTCGAGAACGACTCGCCCGACGACGAGCGGGGCTACTCCACCTATCACGGCTATGCCACCACGGACTACTACCGTGTCGACCCGCGATTCGGCACGAACGACGACTATCGCCACCTCTGCGACGAGGCTCACGCCAAGGGACTGAAGGTGGTGATGGACATGATTTTCAACCACTCGGGCTTCGAGCATCCCTGGACGCAGGACATGCCGACGAAGGACTGGCTCAACCTGCCCGACTGGCTCAAGGAGTCGCAGGGGACGAGCAATCCGACAGGAACCAGTTTCCAGCAGACCAGCTACAAGCTGACGCCCGTCAAGGATCCCTACGCCTCGCAGGTTGACCTGAGCGAGACTGTGGACGGTTGGTTCGTTCCCACCATGCCCGACCTGAACCAGCGTAATCCGCATGTGATGACCTATCTCATCCAGAACTCCAAATGGTGGATAGAGACCATCGGCATCGACGGCATCCGCATGGACACCTATCCCTATGCCGACGCCAAGGCTATGGCCCGTTGGATGAAGGAGCTGGACGAGGAATATCCCAACTTCAACACCGTCGGTGAGACGTGGGTCACCGAACCCGCCTATACCGCCGCATGGCAGAAGGGCTCCAGGCTGTCAAAGGACAACTCCTATCTGAAGACCGTCATGGACTTCTCCTTCTTCGACAAGCTGTCGCAGGCCAAGAACGAGGAAACCGATGCTTGGTGGCAGGGCTTGAACCGCCTGTACAACTCGTTCGTCTACGACTACCTCTACGAAGACCCCGACCACGTGATGGCCTTCGTCGACAACCACGACACCGACCGCTTCCTGGGCAACGGCCGCGACTCGCTCATGCTGCGTCAGGCCCTGGCACTGCTCATGACCGTCCGCCGCATTCCCCAGATGTATTACGGCACGGAAATCATGATGAACGGCACGAAGGAGGTGACCGACGGCAACGTGCGCAAGGACTTCCCCGGCGGATTCCCCGGCGACCGGAACAACGCCTTCACCCGCGAGGGACGCACCGAGGCCCAGCAGCAGATGTGGCAGTGGACCAGCCGACTGCTCCATTGGCGCAAGGGCAACGAGGTCATCACCAAAGGCACGATGACCCAGTTCATCCCCTTCAACGGCATCTACGTCATTGCCCGTCAGTACCGCGGCCGCACGTCACTCACCGTCCTCAACGGCACCACGCGTCCCGCCACGATGCAGGTTGCGCGCTATGCCGAGGTCATCGGTGCAGCCACGCGCGCCAGGGACATCCTCACCGGCCGCTACTACGACCTCTCCGCCGACCTCCAGCTCCGCCCCCGCCAGTCGCTCATACTGGAGTATTAAGGCCTTTCTCGGCAGCCGACCACGTTGACAGGACTGCCGTTCAGAAACGAGCGGACATTGTCCGTTGCCACCCGCACCAGCCGCCAGCGCGCCTCCTTCGTAGCCCACGCTATGTGAGGGGTGATGAAGGCGTTGGGCTGCCGCAGCAGGGGATTATCCCTCTTTGGCGGTTCCTCCGTCAGCACGTCGGCACAAAAGGCAGCCAAGCGTCCCTCAGCCAGTGCGTCAGCCACAGCCTCATCATCCACCAGCGGTCCTCTTCCCGTGTTGATAAGGATGGCCGTCGGTTTCATCTGCCGCAGCGTTTCGGCATTCATCAGATGGCGGGTATTCGCTGTCAGCGGACAGTGCAGCGACAGCACGTCCACTGCCGCCAGCAGTTCATCCAGACAAGCCTTTTCCACGCCGGCTGGCACGACATCCTTGCTAGTCAGCGCCTTCACCTTCATGCCAAAGGCGAGTGCTATCTGCGCCACGCGCTGCCCGATATTGCCCAGTCCTACGATGCCGAACGTCTTGCCCGACAACTCCATGAGGGGAGCGTCCCAGTAGCAGAAGTCAGGACTCCTGCTCCATCGGCCTTCCCTGTTTTCTATGGCATAGTGCTCCGTGCGGTTCGTTGCCGTCAGCAGGTGCGCCCACACCATCTGCGCCACGCTCTCCGTGCTGTAGGCCGGCACGTTGGTCACCACGATGCCCCGTTCGCGGGCAGCCTCCATGTCCACCACGTTATAGCCCGTTGCCAGCACACCAATGTATCTCAGCCGCGGCAGCCGGGCCATCACCTCTCTGCCGACCACCACCTTGTTGGTCAGCACCACTTCCGCTTCGGCAGCCCTCGCCGCCGTCTCCTCGGCCTTTGTCCGGTCGTACACCGTCACCTCGCCCAGTTCCTCTAGTCCCTGCCACGACAAGTCGCCAGGATTAGCCGTAAATCCGTCAAGTACTACTATCTTTCTCATCGGCATTCACTATTATTCGGCTGCAAAGATAGTGCAAACCGAACGAAAAACCAAATGTATTTGAGTTTTTCTGAGGTGCAGCCTATTTTCTCGCAAAGCGAAAAGATAGTGCAAAATTACGATTAAGCGAAGAAAAAAAGGTTTTTCTATAGGCAATATTTGCACTGACCCCCCCACCCCTCACTCAAATCTTTGGGAAAGCCCGTGAGTTGGGCTCGAAAAGTAGTTTTTCGTCTAATTATTTGGAACTTTCGATTTTTTTCTCTATATTTGCAGCGAGTAAACATAACGACTATGATTATGACAACGCAGGAACGTAAAATTACGAATATGGGAAAAGTATTTGTGAAATAGAAGTAATGGTTTAAGATATTTCTTTTATCTTTGTAAAATATTAAGCATAAACAATTCATTAACAAAAACTCATTATGAAAAGAAAGCTACACCTATTATTATTTATGCTGCTGATTTCACTGACAGGCATGGCTGCCGACGAGATGAATCAGTTTGTACCTTCCAATTTTGGAAATTGGCAGAACTTGTCAATCGGTATCAACGACACGACATGTTATACCAGCGACCCGTTGCCCATGCAGGCTGCCGTCTCTGGCAAGACTGTCCACGTGTTCTGGACTGACTGGAAGCCCAATGCCCAGGGTGAGACGTGCGTCTATTACCGTCGTTCGACCGATGCCGGCAAGACGTGGGAGAACGCACGGGCCATTGTCGCTACCAAGAGCATATCGACGGCCGATATCAACTATGTAGGTGGCAGTTTCGGCAGCAATGCCAAGTGGTATAACGTGGATGGACAGAATGTCCAGGTGGTCACCGTGCTGAAGTCTGAAGACGGTGAAAACAGCGAGTTGCTCTACACCTATTCAACGGATGGTGGACAGACCTTCCAGCAGCGTATCCTGGCAAAGGGCAGCGAGGGCGACGGTCATTTCTATTACGGACGCCCGCATATTGTGAGCGACGGTCAGACAGTGGTCATTGCTTTCCAAAACGCGCGCTATAACGGCACCAACTATAAGACCCGTGTGCTGACCTCGTTCGACGGCGGTGCTTCCTTTAAGGACAAGGAGATTGACATAGTTCAGAACCTTGTCGACGTACAGGTTTCCGGCACGCGCTGGGCAGTACTTGGCAATGATATGTACTGGTACTATAACATGTGGTGGGGTAATGTCTATATCTCGACTTCCACAGATGGTGGCGAGACCATCAGTACGCAGAATGTAGCCCCGTTAGTGAAAGACGATACCTCGTGGTGTCAGCTGGAATACATGAGCGGCTTCAACGGTGCTTCGTTTAACTACCATCCTCAGATGACACTCGAGGGCGACGTCATGAACGTTATCTTCGCGGGGTGTGCCGTGGAGGTGGAGGGCAAAGATCCTACCAACGACCGTGCCCACACCATCTTCCGTCGCTCTACCGACGGTGGTAAGACCTGGACGGAAGCCATGTATCTGCCTGAATCGAATGGTTCAGAGGGTGCTATCGCTGCCAAGGGTGACCACATCTATGTGTTGCAGGCAATGAATGGTCCGCTGATGTATTACTCGCACGACGGTGGCAAGACCTGGGAAACCCAGAAGCGCTGCTATTGGGAAGGACGTTATGACGGCTACTCCAATTTCTACGAACTCTACATTGCGCCCGATGATGCCTCCGGCCAACACGTCTATATGACGGGCTGCCGTGCCTTACTGGTGGAGTCGAAGGACGGCTTCCGCTCTGTCGACCGCACTTTCAGCTTAGGTATTGAGTCTTGGTATGGTGGCAGGACAAATAACCATTCTTTGACCGTATTGTTAGACAGTGAAGGAACTGAGCACTGGTTCATGAACTACCAGGCACCTTATAAGAACTTTGACCCCTACTTCTGGAACATTGTGCATCGCCGCAACGATCCGTTACCTCCCACGACGGGTAACGAGATGGCACTTGACATTTCGAAGAAGGTGTACGCAGAGCTGACGGGAAAGATTGTAAATGACGTCACTATTCCGATGACCACAAGCCTTATGGAGACCCGCGATGCTACCACGGTAGAGTGTTGGGTGCGCGTGGATGAGATGGATTCTTCTTTCGAGATAGCCAGCGTGACGAACAACTCTACTAATTATGCTGGAGGCCTGTACTACGGCGGATGGTATATCCACGCTAGTCTGAATGGCGACTGGTACAACTTCTATGCCGGCCTGAGCACCGAGCTCTCTGTTGACGGAAAAGGAAAGGAGATTTGGGACCGCTGGCGCTATCAGATTAAGGACAAAGGCTATTGGCACCACGTGGCGTTGACTTATGACTCGAAACAGGAAAAGGATAACATCCGCTTCTATGTCGATGGTGTGCTGATGGGAATGGCCACCGAGAAAGGCAAGATATTGATGGGCAATAATCCTATCGTCATCGGACGTACCTCGACTTATGGCGACAATCAGAAGGCTAAGGTCGACAACTTTGCCATCTGGAGCCGTGCCCTTACACAGGAGGAGATTCAGTCACATATCTACAATACTCCTGACGCCAAGGATTCAGACTGCCGATTGCTGCTGACCTTCGACGGTTCAATGCAGGACCAGAGCCAGTATCATAACGACCCCGCTCCGCTGATGGATGCCATTCTTGTAGACCACGACGGCATCCGTCCGCCACATCCCGAATTCACCATGACTACCGACACGAACGGTCAGAAGGTGTACGTGAACGATGTGACGCAGGATGGCGTAGGCTGTTGGTGGATACTGCCATACCCCGGTTATCCCAACGATTACAAGACTAGCGAGATGCGCCATGTAGAACAGGACTTCAGTAGAGACCCGGGAAACTACAGCTATACCTTGATTGCTAAGGGTACAGGCAACTGTAACGCCTATGCCTCTACCTCACAGGATATCACTATTGGCGGACTGAGCAGGGTGTATCCCACAGTAGTTGGACAATCTGAAGGTGTAGCCTTGCACATATTGGGCGGTTATAAGCTCACCTATAACAACCAACCCCGTGTGGTACTGCATGGTGCTGGTGGTGATATAGAAGGAAAATGGCTGATCAACAGCGACTATGATGCCTCCAAAGTAGCCTCCATTGACGATTTGGCTCCCGCCGATTTCGACCTCAGCAATGCATCTGCGGGTAAATACGATGTCATCGTGGGTTCAGATACGCTACATCAGGCTCTTACTGTGGAAAAATCCGAGACGCCAGATGTATGGGTTCAGGTGAACGGACGTGACAAGATGCTATGGAACAGATACCAACAATATACCATCACCTATGGTAACCGCTCGAATACGCCAGCTTACAACGTTCCGTTCATACTCTGCGTACCCAGAATGGAAGGTAATGTTGACGTATCATTTGACTTTGATATCAGTGCCATTAGTCCTTATCTTGACGACAATGGGCAGGAATTTGCTAAGCAGGCTACTGACTACATGATGGCGTACGATAAACAGACGGGCGATTCTGTCATTTGCTATATGCTGCTTATTCCCTATGTCGCACCAAACAGCACTGGGGAAAGGTCATTCCGCGTTCGCTTCAAGAAGCCATCCAGCACCAATGCTGACGAGCTCAATATGTACTATATGATTCAGGAGCCATGGGGAATAGAATTCTCAGATCAGGCTAATTCGCACGCACAACGACGACTTTACACGTTGGAACAGATGGAGTGTATGGCCACGAGTTTCGGACAACAATTGCTGGAAGACGGTGTCGTTGGTCAGATACCTGTTGCAGGTTGTATCTATAATGCTGGCAAAACGGTGGTAGTAGCAACTATAGACATCTATAACCGCAATTCAGGTGGTTGGGTGAACTTTGGCAAGAACTTCGGTAGCGCAGCACTGAGTTGTGCTGCCGACTTTTCGGGTGTTGGTGCTGTAGGCAAGTGCATGTTCATCATAGGTTCAATGTGTTGGAGTGCTATGAATACCTATTGGAATCGAGAGGACTGCCTGAAAGGTCCTGGTAACAAGAAGAAGTCACGTGGCGTAGGCAGCTACGACCCCAACGAGATGATTGGTCCTGACGGCTACGACGACAACGCTCACTACATCAAGCCCATCCACAACATGGCTTATACCATCACCTACGAGAACAAGTCGACGGCTACGGCTCCTGCCCACGAGGTATTTGTCAAAGACCTGCTCGACGCTTCGAAATTCGACCTCTCCACCTTTGGTTTCTCGTCCTTCGGCTGGGCTAATCAGGCTTGGAGCGTAGGCGGTTCTGGCACTAAGGAGTTCACCCGCAACATCCCGTTCACCGTTAAGGATACAGAAATTATGGTACGCGTTAGCGGAGCGTTCAACGAAAAGACTGGTGAAGTCAACTGGAGTATGGTATCGCTCAAGAAGAATGGCGATGAGATTGATGATCCCGACCTCGGCTACCTGCTGCCCAACAACGACAATCGCGACGGCGAAGGTTTCGTCAGTTTCTATGTTGAGCATCAGCCCAACCCAGCCAACGGCTCTACCATCAGCAACAAGGCTGTCATCGTGTTCGATGCCAACGAGCCTATCGAGACCAACACCTATGTAAACACCTTCGATACAGACTATCCTACCTCGAAGGTGACGAGTGCAGAGCGTAGCGGTAACGATATCATTATCAACATCGAGGGTAGCGACGCCACCTCGGGTGTCGCCTCGTATGACCTCTATGTCTACAAGAACGGTGCCGAGCCGGAACTGTTGGCTACAGGCGTAGGCAGCCAGTACACGATGAAGGATGCCGATGATGCCAACTATTCGTTCTGCTCGATAGCTACTGACAATGTGGGCTGGAGAGAGCCTAAGGACCTGACTCCTGAGGCAACAGACATCCAGGCTGTGAAGGCTGGTACCAATGGTGAAAGCTGGACCATCTACAGTGTCGATGGCAAGGTTGTTGCACGCGGCATGGGTGCTCTGCCTGCTGTCCTGCGTGAGGGTGTCTACATTGTCCGCAGCGGCAACAGCTCTAAGAAGCTACTTGTGAAATAAAACACAAGTAGCAACTTCAATTCATTTAGAAAGGGACTCATTTGTGAGTCCCTTTTTTATCAACAATGTATTTCTAGATTTTGTCGTGTGGGCTATTTGTTGTATCCGCACTCGGGGTTTTCGTACATGGTGATGGGAATGTGGAACTGCATCATCTCGTCGAGGTTGTGGACGGGATGCTCCACGTCCTGCGGAACGGGGCGGCGGGAGAACGTCTGGAAGTAGAGCAGGCAGGCGTCGCGCCACCATTCTGCGTCGCGCACCTGGAGGCGCAGCTTGCGCTGCACCTCGCTGAAGCGCCGGGGGTCGACGTAGGGCTGCATGGAGTCCCAAAGGGCGAGGAAGTGGCGCGCCTGGCGGACGCCGTCGTCATACTTGTGGCACAGCTCGTCCCAGAAGGTGCGGCCGCTCTTCATGCGATGGTCCCAAGGCACGTGGTGGAACCAGCAGATGAGGTTCTCGGGACAGGTCGCGATGTCGTTATAGAGTAGGCAGAGCGCCTCGGGATACTGCCTGACATTGGCGGAACCCGTCGTGGTGCGGTCGAAACCCAGTCCGACGGCGTCGGCCTTGTGGTAGTAGGGCGGGGTCCAGTCGGCACGCACGCCCTTGGGGGCGTACCACGGCTCGGGTCCGTAATGGTGGGTGCCGGCAAAGATGTGGTGAATGCCCAGCGGCATCATGTAGTCGACGCACGCCTCGCGGCTGTCCAACATCAGTTGCGACAAAGTCGCAACAAATGCTGAATTATCCGTAAAGGTCTGCTGGAGCCACTCGAGGGCAATGTCACCCGGTGTCAGCGCGGGGTTCCACGCAGTACGTCCGAAGGCGTACCAGTTGGCCTGGGCGAAGTGGTGGCCGCACCAGTTGGTGTCGTCGCCGATGTTTGCCACGCCGGCCATCGCGCGGAGGCTGCGGGGACTGACAAACGTGAAGAACTCCTGCCACATGGGGGCGAGGTATACCAGGTGGTTGGCTGCACCCAGATACTCCTGCGTCAACTGGAACTCCACCATCATCTGCGTCTTCTGCATGGCGGTAAACAGGGGGCTGTACGGCTCGCGCGGCTGGAAGTCGATGGGGCCGTTCTTAATCTGGATGATGACGTTGTCGGCAAACTGACCGTCCAGCGGCATGAACTCCAGGTAGGCCTGATTGGCACGGTCGGGACTCTGGGGGGCATACACGAAGGCGCGCCACATGACGATGCCCTTGTGGGGCTTCAGCACGCCAGCCAGCATGTTGGCTCCGTCGGCATGGGTGCGTCCGAAGTCCTGCGGACCGGGTTCGCCCTCGGAGTTGGCCTTTACCAGAAAACCGCCGAAGTCGGGAATCAGACGGTAGATCTCGTCCGCCTTGTCCTTCCACCATTTGACGACCTCGGCATTGAGCGGGTCGGCAGTCGGCAGTCCACCGACCTTGATGGGCGAGGCGAAATTAATCGACAGGTACACGCGGATGCCATAGGGGCGCAGCTGGTCGGCAATGGCCTTCGTATGCTCCAGGCTCGCCGTCGACAGTGCCTCGGGCTTGGCATTCACGTTGTTCAGCACGGTGCCGTTGATGCCCACGGAGGCATTGGCGCGCGCGTACATCTTCATACGTTCCGGCGTGGGATTCACGAAGATGCTCTTCCCCGCAAAACCGCGCTCCACCGTGCCGTTGGGGTTGTCCCAGTGGTTCAGGATGCGCAGGTCATAGAAAGGCTTCTCGCTGATGTCGAGCTGGTCGCACCGCTGCCCCGTCTGTTGCAGGCGCAGCAGGTGGTAGGCACCGTAGAGCAGCCCTGCATCGTCGCTGGCGGCTATCACCGTCTTTCCGCCCTGGCTCCTGATGGTGTATCCGTCGCGAGCCAAGCCCTTCTGGCGTTTCAGCACCACAGGACCGCCCTGCCAGTAGGTTTGCAACTCGGTCATAGCCGTTCCCTTGACACCCGTTATCGTTGCCATGGTGCCGGTATTGTCAAACCGTAACCACAGGCGGCTGCCGTCCTCATTGTCCGCAGCAGCAATGTTCAGTCCCATCGTCAGCAGGACGAACATGGAGATAAGTAATCTTTTCATCGTCATTATTTTGCAGTTCAGACTGCAAAAGTACGAATTAGCGAGCAAAACACAAAATTTATCGCGATTTATTTTGCATTCTGCCCGACATTTCGTACCTTCGCAGTCGAAAGCGATCTACTAAGAAAATAAGTGAAATAAAATGAACAAGACAATGAAGAAAAGGTTATTATCACTGGCCGCTGTGACGAGCATGACGCTGGCGGCAATGACGCAAAGCGTGATGGACGTGAACACCAAGAAACTGGGTGCACCCATCCAGCCGACGATGTACGGCATTTTCTTCGAGGACATCAACTACGCCGCTGACGGCGGACTGTATGGTGAACTGGTGAAGAACCGCTCGTTCGAATTCCCACA
>JAFSNG010000035.1 GCA_017447515.1 Prevotella sp.
ACTCTCCTCTGACTGTGTGTCCTGTGTGGCGGTATTCTCCTTGGGCTTCACCTCAACATTGGTCAGCTCAAACCATTCCAACATATGTGTTGGCAACAAACATTTGGCAAGTGTTTCGTATTGTGGATTCATTGTGATATCGCGTTTTTTACAAGAACGAAAAACATCACGGTTTTAGTGTACGCTCACACGTGATTATGCAGGTGACCCATTAAATCGTGCAATTTAGTGTAAAACTAAAATTTGAAGATATGACATAAACAAGATAATTCTGCAGTAAAATCACGCTCAAAATGAGCAGAATGGGCAGAATGAGTCTAAAAAAAGATGCCAGTACTTTACAACAACTCCGTAACACGCTGATAATCAACACCTGTTAGCCGCCGCACAGGCTGCCGTTGAGGAGTAATCATGTGATTCTCTATAAAAGCGAGCGCAGTTCCCTTTCGGAGCTGCGCTCATTTTTTATATCTTGAGCGAATAGAAAAGGAGACTTGTCATCGCGACAAATCTCCTTAGATACTAACTTATATAATAATACACGTATATGTTTTGAGCCAAAAGGTTCGGGGTTATTCCTCTGGATACATGCTGTGGTAAGCGTCCTCCAGGAACTCAGCATACTTGGTGTGGTTGACCCACACGTTTCTTACACCTTCCAGCTCCAGCAGACCCTGTGGGTGCTTGCCAACCTTGGGAACGATTGTTTCATAACCAGCGTGTGAGAAGAACTCATACCAGCTGTTGTCCTCGCTCTCAGGATTCATGGGGTTCCAGTACTCGTCGCCCTCACCGGCCATGTCGTTGTGAGCGTGGTCACCGGCGATTGACATCAGGGCGTGCAGATACACTTTGCCACTGAGAATACCAGCTTCACGCATACGCTCCAATACATCCTGCTTGTAGTTGTCAGGCATGTCGACTGTACCTACGTAGTAGTTGGGGTTGAGCTTCTGTAGTTCTTCCTCGAGCTGGATGTAGCGGACGTTAGCCTTGAAGGTGTCGTAGTTGTCGGGGTTACCGTGACCCATGAAAGCCACAACGCCCTGGGCAGCCTCGTCCTTATACAAAGCGTGCAACTTCTGGGCAACAGCGGGAATGTCCGCGTCAGGGTCGTTCAGCAGAGGCATGCCCAGGAAGATGGATTCGGTCTCGGCCAATGTCTCCAAATACTTGTCGTCAAGGTGAGCATCGGCAATATAACCGTTGTTCATGAACTTCTTGACGCTGGCCACAACAGCAGCAAACTCCTCACCGGGGATAACCTGCAGCGACTGTACATAGATCTTGCCGTACTGGGCTTTACCGATGGCGTGCAACAGATAGCGGGGCTCGTAATAGTCGCGGCGAACGATGTTACCGTTGTCGTCGACGTTCTCACCGGCACTGGCGCGGTTGATGCAGATGTCGCTCGAGAAACTCATGTAGACATCAGCCTCGGGGAATGCAGCCTCGTAGGCTTCAATGGTCTTGTCGAAGGCCTTGAAAGCATTGTCCCAAGTAGAACCGAATGCCACCAACAGCACGGCAACGTTCTTCTTCGACGAAGCCTTCTTGTTTGCCACCAGATTGTCGTTGATGGTGTACTCAGAAACGATGTTCTCTTTCTTGTTGTCGTCATCGTCACCACAAGAGGTGAATGCGGGGGCTACCAGGGCAATAGCCACAGCAGCCAGGATAAATGATTTAATCGTTTTCATCATTGTTTGAATTTTGTTTTGTTGATAAATTATGTTGTTTAACTCTCTTGCCGTAATTGAATTTGATGGTGAGGGTAGCGTGCACCGTCCTGCCTGGCGTGTTGGTGCCCAAGTGGTAGGGATGCATGGTGCGGTCGACGTAGTTGAAGATGTTGTCGACGCCCAACTCCAGCCTGTAGGCCAACATCTTACCCGAACGGCCAAAGTCGTGGGTGGTGTTGATGCGCCAAATCTGGTAGCCCTTGCCGTTGCCGTTGTTCTGATAGTAACGCTTGCTGCTGCCGCGGGTCGACAGGCTCACACCCAACTTGTAAATGGGGCTGAACACATGGCTGTACAGTGCCGAAGCACTCCATTTGTGGTGGGCTGTGCCGTCGATGATGACCGTGTTCATGCAATCTGTCTTCTCGTCGTACAGATGGGCCTTCGTGTCGAGATAGCTGTAGGCGCCGTTTAGCGTCAGTTCCGGCAGCAGTCGGTACGACAACGTGACATCAACACCGCTCGTGCGCGCGTCATCCATATTCTTATACATGCGCGCCTGTACCTTATTACTACCGTCACCCATATAGGCTGTGGTGATGCCTGGCGGAATCTCGCTCTCCGACACGTTTACCAGCGCTATCATGTGGTCGAGTTTGTTCAGATAGGCTGTAACGGCAGCCGTAAAGCGCTGTCCGCGATATTCGATGTTGGCGGAGTAGTAGTTGCTGGTCTGCGGGTCGAGGTTGACGTTACCGATATTGAAGAACATACTGCTGCCCATGATGTGGAGGTAGCGGTAGTGCAGCTCCTTGACGGTAGGTGTCTTGAAGCCCTGGCTCCAACCCAGACGGAACCGGAAATCGTCGACGGAGAACATTGTGCTGACTTTTGGCGTCAGACGGAAGCCGTAGTTATGGTTGTCCACCAGACGAAGACCTGCGGTGATGTTCAGCCACTTCAACCAGTTGAACTCGTCCTGCACATACAGGGCGCCCGTCCAGTCGTCGGCTGTTCCCGTCTCTGTGCGGTCGGGAGCTTTCAGGTAGTCGTAACGATATTCCGCGCCGGCATTGATGGTGTTCTCGTAAGGCAGATTGAAGATACCCTTCAGCTGTGCCATCACACGTTGCTGGTCGCTCTGCAACTTGCTCTGACCGGGCAACATCGCCACCGAGAACCACTCGCCGTTCTGGTCGCCATACTCTTCGCCCTGCAACAACACGTAGTCGTAGTGCTTGGCGGTATAGTCGTAATAGTAGGCGTGTTTGTTCCAGTCCACGTCCAGCGTCACGTTGTTCCACTTGCCGCCCACCGATGCCGAGGCATTGTTGTAGCGCAGGTCGTAGGTGTAGACGTCGCAGCTGGGGTGACGACCGTTCTGCGGTCGCAGGATATTCTTCTTGTAGTACGATCCCTCGGCATACAGCTCAAGACCCTTTATCGGCTGATAGGTCAGACGTTCGGCTATCTGCCAGTTGCGGAACTTGTTCACCGTCTTGTTCCTGCTGTCCGTCAGCACCTCACCCTCGGCCCATTCCTCGGCGGTATTCTGCCAACCGTCGCTACGCTGTAGCTGGAAGTTCGTCTGGCTGTTGAATTTGCCCAAGGTAAATGCCATCGTGTTGTGCTGGCGCAGGTCGTTATAGGTGCCGTAGCGTGTGCTGTTGTCGACGTAGAGGCCGCTCTCAGTATGTTTCTTGGTGATGATGTTGATGACGCCCGCCATCGCATCACTACCATAGAGCGCACTCTGCGCACCCTTCACAATCTCTATTTTCTCGATGTTCTGAGGGTCGATGAGTCCGAGGTCGTTCTCGCCACCCACGTCGCCGTGAATACGCTTGCCGTCCACCAATATCAGGATATAGCTGTTGCCCAGGCCGTTCAACTGCATCTGTGAGCCCATGTCGCCCTCGTTGAAGGCAAACGACGCCGTCAGGCCTGCAAGGATTTCCTCCAGACTTTTGCCGCCATACTGGCTCAGCATTTTCTGCGTGATGACCTCCGTCTCTACCGGCGCATCCTTCAGTAGGTGACGGGTACCAGTACCTGTCACCACCACCTCTTGAATGCTGTCCGAACGCCAGACATCGGTCTGCGCCCATGTGCCAATAGCCAACAGCCAAAGGCCAAAAGCCAATTTCTGTCTCATTGTCAATTGTCTCTCATTTCCGCACCGCTAACTCCTGAGCGGACGTACTTATCTTTTATTCATGGCAGGTCTTCTGACTTTCCTCAGTCTGCTTTACCTTCCCGACTTGTGTCAGTGGCGTTATACAAGCAGACCTCTTTAATGAGGATTACAGCTGCAGGAACAGTCCCGGACTCTCACCGGATTCCCTTACATCAGGCGGCATCAGCCACCAGATTGCCATATTTGCCGACAAAGGTACGAAAAAGTGAGCAAAATGCAAAATAAATTTCGATTTATTTTCATTTTCGAACGAAAGTAACTTCTCGCGAAGCGAAAAGGTACGAAAAAGTGAGCAAAATGCAAAAGAAAACTGTGATTTTCTTTGCATTTCCGAACGAAAAAACTTTCTCGCAAGGCGAAAAGATTACAATTTGATGGGTACAACGACCTTGAACGTAATATTGCGTCCCATGTTGTAGACACCGCGACGTCCTGTAACCACGTTTACGTCAGTATACTTCAGTCGGCTCAGATGGTTCTGATAGGCCTTGTTCAGCAGGTTGTCGGCGGTGATGTAGAGTTCTGCGATTTTCTTTCCACCCAGCTGTATGTCTGTACCTGCCGAGAGTGAGAGTAGGGCGTAGCCAGGCGTCTCGGTTTCCGTGTCGTCGGCACTATAGATGTGACTCTGCTTCAGGTAACAGTCCAGTCCTGCGGCGATGTAGAGGTTGTTGAGCAGCGAACGGTGGTTTGGATGGCGCTCGTGGTCGTGAGCCACCGTGCTGTGCGAGTGGTGCTGCAGTTCCCACTTCAGTTCCGACGTCCACTTGGGGGCGGGGGTGAAGGGGAGGTATTTCGTATTCTCGTCAGCGTGCAGCAACTGGGCATCGACATACGAGAAGGTGTTCGAGAAATGAACGGAATGGACAGGATGGAAGTCCACGCCAGCCTCGAAGCCCAGCAGACGGGCATCACCCTGCGTGTAGACGTAGGTGAGATAGCCTTCCTCAATCTCCTCAGGCACACGATGAGTGAAGATGTAATTGTCGATGCGGTTGGCGAAGAGTGCTAATTGTGCAGAGACATAGCGCGAGGTGAAGTCGAGTCCGAGGTCGGCCTGCAGGCTATATTCTGCCTTTAGCTGCTGGTTTCCTATCTCATAGCGGACAGAGCCCTCATGCACACCGTTCGAGGCCAGCTCGCTCATGTTGGGCGTGCGGAAGCCACGGGCAAGGTTCAGACGCAGGTTCAGGTGATCGTTCACGTTAAAAACGGCACCGATGCTGCCCGTCAGACCATTGAAATGACGCGCGAAATCAGTAAAGCGCTCTTCTCCGTCCTCCATCAGTTCGTAACCGTGCAGTCGCCGGTGGTCATAGCGCAAGCCACCGTTCAGCGTCCAGCGGTCGCCGAGCGACTTTGTGGCGGTGGCGTAGATGCCGAAGTCGAAGAGTCGGTAGTCTGGAATCAGGTATTCCTCGCCCTCGTTGCTTGATTTCTGATACATGCCGCCGATTCCCGTGGACAGTTTCCATCCGTTCCATTCATTGGTAATGTACCGCAGGTCGTAGGTCAGGGTGTGTAGCTTGAAGTACAATTCGTATTCGTCGGCACTCTCTTCGTATTCCTGGCGGCGGTTCTGCTGATAGCCGACAATCGCTTTCAGATAACCTGACGAAAGATTCAGCGAATTGTCCCACATCAGTTTGTAGTGTTTCACCTGCTGGAAGGGCAGTGACTTTGAGTACTGATGCCCCGTCCATCCCTCTTCGTGTTCCAGTTCTCCCGTCTCAGGATCACGCTCGCCCTCAATGATGCTCGGCGTCAGGTGATAAGCCGTCCACACCAGTCGCGAGTGTCCCCAAGCCTTATTCATGCCAAGCATCAGTCGTCCGGCCCTTTCACGGAACTGCGAGCCAGGCACGTAGCCGTCGTACTTGTTCTTATAGGCATGAGCCATCTTGTCATTATAGCGGGCATCCCACACAAAGCCTTTCTGATTGCCGGAAAAGGAGAGGTTATAGCCGAAGAGTCCGTTGTTGGTCTGATATTCTGAACTGACGTCGGCCCTCATCTCACCTTCGCCCAGTGTGGGCTGGGGATGCAGAATGACCACGCCCGCCATAGCGTCGGAACCATACATCAGCGAAGCCGGGCCTTTCAGTATCTCAACGCTGTTCACGCTGCCGCCGGCCACTTCCACGCCATGCTCATCGCCCCACTGCTGGCCTTCCTGACGCACGCCTTCGCTCATCACCACTACGCGGTTGTAGCCCAAGCCTCGGATGATGGGTTTCGAGATGCTGCTGCCCGTGGTCAGCTGGCTGATACCCGGCTGGTGGGCAATGGCGTCGATGATGTTGGTTGATGCCGTAGCCCTTAGCACCTGGGGTGTCACGATGCTTACCGGAGCCGTTGCGTGTTTTAGCTTTGTGTCGCCCGTCACGCCAGTTACCGTCACTTCGTTAAGGTTCAAATGACGGAAAAAGACGTCCGTCGAGTCCTCTTCATGATGGTGTTGATGGTTTGTTGTCGATGGTTTATTGTCGTTGTTTTGTGCTGCTATTGTCGTACATATACACAACAGCAGCAAAATGATGTATTTTGCTTTCATTTTCTATAATGATGATTGAATAAAATGTATGTAATTGTTATAAAGCCTCCTTCACCGAATCAGAAAAGCTGCGGAGGTCCCCTTGTAACGATGGTGCCGCTGCCGCCGGCGTGACAGCTGCACAAAGGCAGGGCATGCTGTTTTTTACATACATGAGCATATAGCGTGACGGCCGTCATGACGGCTATCAGTATAGGCAATGTGAGGAACTGACACAGCACACAGTCGTGCGCCCATGTTGCCATAGTCGTCACGTGGCCGTGGCAGCTATGGTGTACGCAATCAGTACATTCAGTGTCAGTGGTCTGTGGAGTTTCGTGGATGTGGAGCGACGAAAATAGCAGCATCGGCAGGAATACTGCCAACAAAACCATTGCTGATATTTGCCTCCTTGTCGCTTTCACGGCCGCAAAAGTACAAATAAGTAATTGAAAAACCGTCCTGCCCGCTTAAAAAATAACTTTTTTTACCATTATTCTTTGTGGTTCGGGGAAAAGATGTTACCTTTGCCAGCGATTTGTTAAATTAGAATAGGATGAACAAGTTCGTTTTTACATTGACGATAGTGCTCCTTTCAGCGATGACCGCTTCTGCGCAGATTCACAAGATGGAGCGGAGCGATTCGGTCGACTGGACGTATAATCTGAATCCCGTGGTGGTGACGGGTTCGGGCCATCACCAGCGACTGAAAAGTACGTCGACTCCGGTCAGTGTCATCAGCAGTCAGGAGATTCGGGAGCAGGGCATCACAACGTTCGACGGTGCGCTGACGCGCCTGATGCCACAGATGTCGATGGCTCCGAACAGCATGGGTTCGCAACTGCGGCTGAACGGACAGGGCAACAAGTATATCCTCATCCTGATAAACGGTCAGAAGCTGTCGGGCGACATCTCGAACAATGTGGACCTGAACCGTATTAATATGGCTCGTGTGAAGCGTATCGAGGTACTCGACGGCGCGGCATCGTCGCTATACGGCAGTGACGCCATTGCCGGTGTCATCAACATCATCACCGACCAGCCTACGGAGTCGCTTGTCGGCTTCACCAACGACCTCCGCATCAGCGGTCACGGCGTGCTGACGGAGAGCGCGACGCTCGACATCTATAAGGACGGTTTCGGCTCGTACACGTCGTTCACCCACGACCGCGCCGACAGCTATCGCAACAACGACCTGGAATACGTGAAGGGCTCGGACACCGAGACGCAACGGTCGATAGCACCGCTGTTTACGGGCTATCGCGCAAGCATTCTGGGGCAGAAGTTCACCTACGCCCCCAGTCAGCATCTGGCGCTGAATGCCGGGCTGGACTATTCGTACAAAATCACCGACCGCCCCGACACCAATCCCGACGTCACGGGCGGCACCGACTACGAGATGCGCTACAAGGGTCTGCGCTGGAACCTTGGCGGCATCTATAAGTTCACACAGAAGAACTCGCTGCAGGCCGACTTCACGATGGACCGCTTCCGCTACGGCAAAGAGTACGACGTGGAGTCGAAGGATCATGCCGTGGGCGACTACGTGGAGTCGAAGAAGCAGCGCACGATGGAGGGACAGGCGAAGGCCATCCTCGGTCTGACCGCCAATTCCACGACCATCTTCGGAGCCGACTGGCGCAACGATTACCTGACCGCCACCAGCGGCAACATCGACCAGCATGTGTATTCGCTGGCGGCCTATGCCCAGCATGAGGCGAAGGTCCGTGTGGGCCGCGGGTTTGCCACAGCCACCGTCGGTCTGCGCCTGAACAACCACGAGACCTTTGGCACCCACCTGACACCGAAAGCCACGCTGATGTACGCC
This sequence comes from Prevotella sp., assembly GCA_017447515.1. GTDB lineage: Bacteria > Bacteroidota > Bacteroidia > Bacteroidales > Bacteroidaceae > Prevotella. Next base: position 8,241 of record JAFSNG010000035.1, read on the forward strand.
CCGGGCAATTTCCGTTTCCGTGCCACCTATTCGGCGGGCTTCCGTGCTCCCGGGCTTGACGAGCTCTACTACCACTACTTCTCGGTGAATCGCGGCAAGGCGCAAGTCAGTTTCGGCAATAGCGCCCTGGAGCCCGAGAAGAGCAACTATTTCGCGCTGAATGCCGAATATCGCAGCGACGTGATTGCCGTCAGCGTGACGGGTTACATCAACCGCATCAGCGACATGATTGTCAAGGAGAATGTTCCCGTCGACGATGCCACGCGCCAGATGCTGATGCAGGAGTTTCCGGAAATGACGCAGGACCAGGCCGACAAGATGGTGAGCTACGCGCTCTATCAGAACAGCGACGAGGGCGACGTGAAGGGCGTGCAGGCCAACGTCTCGGCCAACCTGTTCCGCGGCTTCAACCTGTCGGCCAACTACGCCTACACCTATGCCCGCACCAAGAGTGGTGACGAGTGGACGGTGCTGGAGCGTAGCATCCGACACGCGGCGACCATTGCCGCCAACTACCGTCACACGTGGCGACGCTACACGCTGAACGTCAACCTGAACGGCCGCTTGCAGTCGAAGACCTACTATACTGGCGCCTACGAGGATGCCCCGGGCTTCGGACTGTGGAACCTGAATACCACCCACGCTTTCGACGTGGCGAAATGGGTCACTGTGGAGCCGAGCATCGGTGTGGACAATCTCTTCGACCGCGTCGACCGCCGCATCGACTCCTCGACGCGCAAGTATGCGCTCTATTCCCCCGGCCGTATGCTGGTGGTAGGACTAAAGATACGATTCAAATAATGATGAAAGCAGTATTTCTGATAGCGGCACCGATGAGCGGCTCTGGCAAGACGACGATTGCCAGGGGGCTGATGGCGTTACTGGTGCGGCAGGGCATGACGGTGCAGCCGTTCAAGTGCGGGCCGGACTATATCGACACGAAGTTCCACGAGGCGGTGTGCGGACGACCGAGCGTGAACCTCGACACGTTTATGGCCTCGCCGGAACATGTGCGCGAGCTGTTCGTGCACTATGGTTCCGACGCGGACGTGTGTATCGTGGAGGGCATGATGGGCCTGTTCGACGGCTACGACCGCGAGCGGGGTTCGTCGTACGAGATAGCGCGCGTGCTGGATATTCCCGTGGTGCTGGTGGTGGATGCCAGGAGTGCTGCATACTCGATGGTGGCATTGCTCTCGGGGTTTGTCCACTTCAGGCAGGATGTGCGCATCGCGGGCGTCATATTTAATAAGGTGGGGTCGCAGAAGCACTTCAAAATGCTGCAACAGGTGTGCACGGACTTGGGTGTCGAGTGCCTCGGCTATCTGCCCAAGTCGGCGGCGCTGGAGCAGGGCTCGCGCTACCTGGGGCTGGACTTCTCGGAACAGCCGGAGAGTGACGAACTGATAAAACTTTTGGAGGAACACGTCAGATGGAAAAGAATGTTAGCGCTCTGATAGCCCGCAACGGGGAGGCGTTCTCGTTTCTGTATCAGGAGACGATTGACGGCTTTGCGCAGGTGCGATTCTTCGACCCCGAAACGGAGGTGCCGACGTTCGAGGGTGTCGACCTGCTCTATCTGCCCGGCGGCTATCCCGAGAAGCATCTGGAGGCGCTGGTGGCCAACGAACGCTGTCGCACGGCCATTCGCGACTTCGTCGAGCGGGGTGGGCGAGTGGTGGCAGAGTGCGGCGGCATGATGTATCTCTGCCAGAGCATCGTGACCGACGACGGAGAGTATCCGATGTGTGGTGTGTTGCCTTATCAGATTTCTGCGCGCAAGGCCGACCGCAAGCTGTCGCTGGGCTACCGGCAATTTGTGCTCGACGGCAAGGAGTATCGCGGCCACGAGTTCCACTATACGCAGTTTTATAGAGGTGAGAAGTCAGAGGTGAGAGGTGAGAAGTCAGAGGTAAGTGGTGAGAGAATACCTTCTGCCGCTCAGGTCTACGATGCCAAGGGAGAACCTGTTGACACGCCCGTGTTCAAATATAAGAATGTATTGGCCAGCTATACGCATTTATACTCGCCTGTAAACATTCCTCTCACCTCTGACCTCTCACCTCTCACCTCTCACCCCACATCCCTCACCTCTGACCTCTCTCCTCTCACCTCTAAATCCCTCCATCCCATCATGTTCGCCGGCACTGGCAGCGACGTCGGCAAGAGCATCGTTGCCGCCGCCTTCTGTCGCATCTTCAGGCAGGACGGCTATCAGCCAGCTCCGTTTAAGGCGCAGAACATGGCGCTGAACAGCTACGCCACCCCCGAGGGTCTGGAGATTGGTCGCGCACAGGCCGTACAGGCCGAAGCCGCCGGCATCCCCTGCCATACGGACATGAACCCCTTGCTGCTGAAGCCCAGCTCCGACCACACCTCGCAAGTTGTCCTGAACGGCAAGCCCCTCGGCAACAAGGACGCCTACGACTATTGGAGAAAAGGAGGTGAGAGAATAGAAGTGAGAGGTGAGAGAATAGATTATAGGCAGGAGGTCTGCGCCGCCTTCGACCGCCTCGCTGCGCGCTATAACCCCATCGTGATGGAAGGCGCGGGCAGCATTGCCGAAATCAACCTGAAGGACCGCGACCTGGTGAACATGTCGATGGCGCGTCACGCTGGTGCCGACGTCATCCTCGTTGCCGACATCGACCGCGGCGGTGTCTTCGCCTCCGTCTACGGCAGCATCATGCTCCATTCGCCCGAGGATCGCGCCCTGATCAAGGGCATCATCATCAACAAGTTCCGCGGCGACCTGCGTCTCTTCGACGAGGGTCGGCGGATGCTGGAGGACATCTGCGGTGTCCCCGTACTCGGCGTGATACCTTATTACAAAGATATCTACATCGACGAGGAGGACAGCGTGGCGTTGGAACAGAAGCGCCGCCAGCTGGCCGAGGGCAAGGTGAACGTGGCGGTCGTACTGCTGCGGCACATCAGCAACTATACCGACTTCGACACGCTGGAGCGCGACCCGCGCGTCAACCTTTTCTATACCAACAACACGTCGGACATTCAGCAGGCCGACATCATCATCCTGCCCGGCACGAAGTCGACGCTCGACGACCTCATGGAACTGCGCCGCAACGGTTGCGCCCAGGCCATCCAGCGTGCGCATCGCGACGGAAAAAAGGTCGTGGGCATTTGTGGTGGCTATCAGATGTTAGGCCAGACGATTGACGACCCCGACGGCATCGAGGGTAGCATCACAAGTCTGCCCGGTCTCGGTCTGTTGCCCGTCCGCACCACGATGACCGCGGAGAAGACCACGCGTCAGGTGACGTTCCAGTTCGACGGTCACGAGTGTCAAGGCTACGAGATTCACCAGGGCGTGTCATACAGTAGTGAGGGCGCGGAGGTGAGTGGCGACAGCATCGTTGTTGGTGACCATTGCATCGGCACCTACATTCACGGTTTCCTTGATAACGCGCCCGTCATTGAGCGGCTGCTGGACGGGTTCGAGAATCTTCGACCAAAAGGTCGAAGTGATGCATGGAATCACGACGCCGTGATGCCGAGCTACGCTGCTTTCAAGGACGAACAGTATGACAAGCTCGCCGCCCACGTTAGGCAGTATGTTGACGTAGACCGCATCTATCGGATACTTAGCAGCAATTGATTAGAAGTATTTCGTGATGTTAGCCCGTTCGAAGTTGTTCATCTCGTTCATCATCCGAACGGCCGAATCGACGATGGGGAAAGCACACAGCGCACCCGTTCCTTCGCCAAGACGGAGGCCAAGATGGAGTAGGGGCTTGGCACCAATGATGTCGAGCATCATCCGATGTCCGCTCTCGTCGCCGCAATGCGTGAAAATCATGTAGTCCTGCGAGGCGGGGTAGAGTCGTGTGGCCGCCAGCGCACAGGCGGTCATGATGAAGCCGTCGACTAATATAATAAGGTGTTGCTCGGCCGCACGCAGCATCGCACTGATTGCGGCAATCATCTCGAAGCCGCCGAAGTATATGATGGGCTTTATGGGGTTAATGGGTTTAATAGGCTGCCCATTAAGCCCATAAAACCTTTCCACCGCCTTCGACAACACCTCGTATTTATGGCGGATGCCGTCGTTGTTGAGGCCGGCGCCGGCACCGATGCAATCCTTCAGGGGAATATTGCCGAACAGACTCATCCAAATGCTCGACGGCGACGTGTTGGCAATGCCCATTTCTCCGATGCTGAGCACGTGGCAACCTTCGGCGATGCAGTCGTCGACCATCTCGACACCCACTTGGATGGCGCGGTCGAATTCCTCTTCGCTCATGGCGGGTTCGTAGAGGAAGTTTTTGGTGCCACGGGCAATCTTGCGGTCGATGATGGAAAGGTCAGGGGCGAGCGGTGAGGTGTTGGAGAAATGTTCCGAGAAGTCGTAGTCCACGCCGACATCGATGATGCGGAGTTTGAATCCATGCTGGCGACAGAACATGTTGACGCCACCGCCGCCACGGGTGAAGTTAATCATCTGTTGCCAGGTGACCTCGCGCGGCGACACGCTCACGCCCTCGCGTTCGATGCCGTGATCGCCGCCAAACAGCAAGTGGCAGGGATGTGCCAGCGATGGCGACAGTGTTTGCTGAATCAGACAGACTTGCATGGCCAGCTCTTCCAGACGCCCTAGCGAGCCCTTGGGTTTGTTCAGGTTGTCAATCTTCTCTTGTATCGCCGCCTGCATCGAGCGGTCAACGGAATGTATATCGAATGTCCTGTTCATGTTGTCGTTGTAACGTAATCACGTCATTTCGTCCTTATTTTACCTTGACGGCAATTCCACTCACCATCAGTATCACTTCGTCAGCCTTCTGGGCTATATACTGGTTCATCCAGCCTTGCAGGTCGGTGAACTTCCGCTGGACGGCATTGTCGCTCACGCCACCGCTGCCAATCTCGTTGGTCACGAAGATATAGGTGGCATCGTGACGGGTGAACTGATCAAACTCTGCCTTCGCCAATTCCAGCGACTTGTCGACATCAGCATCGTTCGCAAAGAAGAAATTGGTGAGCCAGAGCGTCACGCAGTCGATGACCACCACGCGGCCAGTCATGTCGTGGCGGCTCAGATGGATTTCCTCTTCGATGTTCGTCCACTGCGGACTACGCCGCTCCTGATGACGGCGAACACGCTCACGGAATTCTTCGTCCCAAACGTGCGCGGTAGCCATATAGACAGGATGCTCCGCGAGGCTCAAGGCCAGTTCTTCGGCCTTGCTGCTCTTGCCCGAGCGTTGGCCGCCAGTAATCAATATGATGCGTTTCATAGGGCACATACTACTAAATACACCGTTAGTTCTACCAACAGACAGACCGCTCCGCAACAGTCACCCGTATAGCCGCGAAGCCGGTTCCAGATGAGCAAATAGAGGAAATACATCGCCACGCAGGGAATGAAGATGACCATTTCCCAAGGCAGCCCCGTATACCACAGATAGAGCCCCATCGGCAACAGTCCTTGTATGGCGAGGCCGACGCCTGCACGCCAGTCCATCTTCCGATAGACGGTCTTTGCCTTCGCTTCCTCTTCGTGTCGGGCGTAGGGCATCATCATGATGAGCTGAGCCGTCACCATGCGGGCGTAGGGTGATGCCGCCAGAATGGTCAGCGCCGCCATCACGGGTGTCAGCGACAAGAGCGTTGCTGCTAACAGAAGATGGTAAAGTAGGAGTCCGATGACCCCATACGTGCCGATGTGCGAGTCTTTCATGATGGTGAGGATGCGGTCGCGGTCAGAGCCTCCGCCTCCAAAACCATCAAGGAAATCCGCCAGTCCGTCTTCATGCAAGGCTCCTGTCACAAGCAACCGGACCACGATTGCCAACAATACTGCCACCATGTAGGGCAGATACATGCTGCCCACCCATAGCGTTGCGGCCATCAGTCCTCCCGTGAGCCATCCCGTCAGCGGCCAGTGTTCGACCACTGTCTTGTAACACTCCTTCGGCGGTTGGTGAAGTCGCCAGAAAGGCAGTCGCGTAAAGAAGATAAACGACGCCCAAATTCGGTCGTACCATCGTGCTTGGTCAATACTTGTTTGCATATTTTCTGAATTACAGTGCAAAAGTACAAAAATATTTTGTAACTTTGCGCCTTGAAACGAATAATTGATAAAGAAATGAAGAAAATTGCTATTGGCTATTGCTTATTGGCTATTGGCTTATGTGCTTGTTCGGGCAAGAAAGCTACATCACAAGATGGTGATGTGGCAACGAATGATTCCATTGTCACCATCGACGTGAAATATGCCACGGGCTTCACCGTCCGCGACTCCGCTGGAATCCGTCTGGTGGATGTCGGCAAGCACGACCATTTCGCTTTGGTACATGCTGACGATGTGGAAGTGCCTAACGGCTACACGAAGGTTCGTGTGCCTATCAAGAACACCATTTGCATGACGGCGTTGCAGTTGTCGAACTTCACCGTGCTTGATGCTCACGACGTGGTAAAAGGCATCACGGGCACGAAGAACCTGTTTAACAAGGACATTCTCCAGCGCGTGAAGGACGGCTGGATTGTCAAGATAGGTATGGAGGGTGAATTCGATACCGAACTGGTGCTCGCTGCGAATCCCGACGTCATCTTCATCTCGCCTTCGAAGCGTGGCGGCTACGATGCCATCAAGGAAACGGGCATCACGCTGGTGCCGCATCTGGGCTATAAGGAACTCGACCCGCTGGGCCAGGCGGAATGGGTGAAGTTCGTGGGCATGTTTATCGGCAAAGAACGCGAGGCGAACGATGTTTTCGACGGCATCGAACAGCGCTACAACGACCTGAAGGAAAAATGCCAAAAGCTAACAGCCAATAGCCAAAAGCCCACGGTTACCAGTGGTGAGATGCACTACGGCACATGGCATGCTGTGGGCGGCAAGAACTATTTGGCGCAGATATTCCGCGATGCTGGAGCCGACTACGTCATCAACGACGACGAGACGAGCGGCGAAAACTTGGAGTTCGAGAAGATGTATGCCCTTTCGGCCAATGCCGACTACTGGCGCATCCTCAATAGTTTCAATGGCGAATTCTCGTACGACGCGTTGAAGGCCAGCGAGCCGCGTAACGAACTCTTCAAGGCTTTCAAGGAGCGGAAGGTCATCTACTGCAACATGAAGCAGCAGTCGTACTACGAGATAACTCCCGTCCAGCCTGACGTCTTGCTGAAGGACTTCGTGGCCATCTTCCATCCTGAACTCGTCGAACCCGACTACACCCCAAAATACTATAGATTATTGAAGTAAAAAACAACGGATTTCACGGATTCGAATCCAACATCAAAAATCCATTTAATTCGTGCAATCCGTTGTTAAGAAAGAGAACATGAAAGTTTCGAAGTTTATAATTCTGGTTGTAACCATCGTCGTGCTGCTGGTGATTAACCTGTTGCTCGGCACGGTGCGTATTCCTGTGGCAGAGGTCTGCCGCATCCTGTGTGGTGGCAACGACAACGAGATATGGACGAACATCGTCATCAATAGTCGCCTGCCGCAGGCACTCACGGCCATTGTCGCTGGTGCAGGTCTTGCCGTTAGTGGTTTGCAGATGCAGACCGTGTTCCACAATCCTTTGGCCGGACCCTCTGTGCTGGGAATATCGAACGGTTCTGCGCTGGGCGTGGCCTTCGTTGTGTTGCTGTCAGGACAATTGGGCGGTGTAGCACTCTCGCGCCTTGGCTATCTGGGCGAGGCGGCCATGAGCGTTGCCGCCATCGTCGGTGCCTTGGCGGTGTTGTCGTTGATTCTTTGGATTTCACAGAAGGTGAAGGGCAACGTCACCTTATTAATCATAGGTGTGATGATTGGCTACTTGGCCAATGCTATCATCGGCGTGCTGAAGTTCCTGTCGCCCGAAGAGGACGTGAAAGCTTTCGTGGTTTGGGGACTGGGCTCGTTCTCGCGCGTCTCTGGCGACGAGATGGTGTTGTTCATCGTACTGATGTGCATCTTGCTGCCTTTGGCCTGCCTGTTGGTAAAGGACATGAACCTGATGCTGCTGGGCGACCGCTATGCCGCCAATCTGGGCTTAAATATTCGCCGCAGTCGCATGCTGGTCATCATCAGCAGCGGTGTCCTCGTGGCTATTGTTACGGCCTATTGCGGACCCATTATGTTCATTGGTTTGGCAGTTCCTCATCTGACGCGTGCTATCTTCCGCACGTCTGATCATCGCATCCTGATGCCTGCCACCGCATTGTGCGGCGCAGCACTGGCCTTGCTGTGTAACTTCATCGCCCGAATGCCCGGTTTTGAGGGTGCATTGCCTGTGAATAGCGTGACGGCACTTGTCGGCGCGCCGGTCATAGCGAGTGTATTGTTCCGTCGTCGTCAATCAGCAGAATAGTCAGCCGCCCGTTTGGCAACAGAGGCTCGCAATGCTCGGCGCAATGGCGGATCACTGTGCAAGCGAATTCCGTTCGCTTGTTTTGGGGGATGCGCTCCCACAACTCGCGGGCCAGGGTCATATCGCTGATATCAATGCTGACGCCCGATTCCTGTAACATCTGCTGAATAAACGCCTTGTCCATCGTCGTCTTGCGGCTATGCGTGTCCAGATTTCCTGCGGCTAATTTGACGGCCTTTCCCAACATCACACCAAGCGTTATATTCTTGATATCCAATTCGTTGGCAATTTTCAATGTATCACCGATATAATTGCCGTATTCTACGAAAGCCTGCTGGGGCAAGTCGGGGTAGCGGGTCTTGACGAAGCGCTCGCTCTTGCCACCGCTATTGATGACCACGCGCTCCGAACCGCTGGCCTTCGCCACCTCCATACACTTGCGGATGCTATCGATAAAAGCCTCTTCGCTGAACGGCTTCACGATACCTGAAACGCCGATGATGCTAATGCCGCCCTCGATGCCCAAACGGGGATTGAACGTCCGTTGGGCAATCGCCTCGCCGTTCGGAACGCTGATGGTGACTTTTAGCGGTGAGCGGTGAGCGGTGAGAGGTGAGAGAAGAGACTGGAGGTTCTGTTCTATCATCTGACGCGGGGCTTTGTTGATGGCTGCCTCGCCAGGAGGATAATCGAAACCAGGCAACGTAAATCGCCCGACGCCTTCGCCACCGACAATCTCAAAGTGTTCGCTGGCTTCGACGCTCGCCCTTACCTCGATGCCATTCGTCACGTCTGGGTCGTCGCCGGCTTCTTTTACGCAATAGGCATATCCGTCGCCATAACCGACGGGAACAGTAATTGTCTCGCCATCAGGCAATAACACCGCCACCTTTTCGGCTGTCTCGCCATACAGCAACCGCCTCGTCGCAGCAATCGCCGCCGCCGTGGCACACGTTCCCGTCGTCAGTCCGCTATGCAGTGGATAAAACTCCGGCAACAGCTTTTCTACTGCCCGCCGCAGTCCGTACGGGCCATTAACCATTGACCATTGACCATTCTCTCGGAGAGGGTGCGGCGTTGCGAGGAACATTGGCCATTCCGGACGTTTAAGGACGATAATCTGCATACCTCTTTCGCGTGCTTCAGCCACCTTCTCTATAAAACCTCCAGAAATGCCGCTTTCCTTCAGCAGAATAGCCTCGGCTTCGGGCATGGTCTCGTCCTCAAAGAAGCAGAGCTGTTCGTCCGTTGCTCCTTGCTGATGTGCCAACAGGATGCTACTCTCCCGATTCAGTATCCTATATGTTACTTTTACTCCTTTCGCCTCTATCCACTTCAGTTTGCTGATGCTCTGTACGCCAGTCGTTGCCAACAGCGAACTGATATCCGTCGGCACTTGCCGGTAGTCGTCAATCCACGTGATATCAGGGTCTCTTGGAGGATAGATTCTTTCGTAACGGATGACGGGAATCTGCATGTCAATCGCCACCTCGCTTATCGTCCGATGCAGCATTGACGCAAACGGATGGGCTGCATCCACTATCAGCCGTATCCCATGCTCACGGATAAACTGCCGCATCGCCTCATCGTCCATCGCGCCGTCCGTGCGCACACCGTGATGCAGCGTCAACTCCTGTTCGCCCGTCTTCGTGCTGTAGTAATAGGCGCTACCAGCTTCTTCCAGCACCTCCGCAGCCCTGCGACCTTCCGTCGTTCCTCCGAATACCAGTATCATGACTTTACGATACGTCGTCGCTATGACGGAAGAGGTGAGTGAAGTGCTTGTCGTAAAGAGCCGAGAGACCCTCGCGGTTGTCAATGGCTTCGCCGACAACGAGCATCGTGGTGAGGGTGAGGTGATTGTCGTGAACAATCTTCGCGAGGTCTTTCAATACACCACGATAGATGCGTTGGTCGGGCCAGGTGAGATGATAGCAGGCTGCGACGGGTGTATCCTCAGGATATTCCTGCAGGAGTTCGCGCTGGACGTCGTCAACGATGGTGGCAGAGAGGAAGATGCACATAGTGCTCTGACTGCGGGCTAGCAGGTTCAGCTGTTCCTTCTCGGGCATTGGCGTGCGGCCTTCGCCACGGGTCAGGATGATGGTCTGCGTGCGCTCGGGGATGGTAAACTGGGAGCGTAGTTCAGCGGCAGCAGCGAGGAACGACGAGATGCCTGGGGTGATGTGGTAGGACATGTTGTTAGCGTCGAAGAAGGCCATTTGTTCCTGTATGGCACCGAAGATGCAGGGGTCGCCAGTATGCAAGCGAACGATGAAATGGCCCTTGTCGTAGTGCTCCTTCATCAGGGTGCATTGCTCTTCGAGATTCATGTCGGCAGAGCTTCGCACGACAGCACCAGGCTTGTGGCATTCGGTCAATGCTTTAGGAACGAGGGAGCCAGCATAAAGAATAAGGTCGGCCTTCTCCAGCATCTTTCTGCCACGAACGGAGACGAGGTCCGGGTCGCCAGGGCCTGCACCTACGATTTCGATGTGAGCAGTATTGCGTTCGGCGGTTTTCCCGCCGAGCACACGACCTTCACAGAGGTGGCGGCGGTCGATAGCCAAAGCGGCGGTCCAGTTCTTGCCCTTTACTTTGGGGATGATGAGTTTACCACGATTAGAGCCGAGGATGGCGGCAGCCTCGCAGACACTGCGAGTGCCGACGTGTTTCTGAACTGTTTCGCTGGGATTAGGAACATCGACGGCGGCCAGTTCTTCAGCCGTAAAGAAGACAACCTCTTCGTCGTATTCATCTTCGAGCATCGCACAAAACTCCTCGTCCTCTTTCACGTCGATGGTGCAATAACGATGGGCGCAAGGCAGAATGCCGCGTTGAGCAAAAGCCTCATCTATCTGGTCGTAAATAGCATAATAGTCGTCAGGATGATGCGCCAAGCCAAACCCTATCGTTCCCACCATCGGAACGAAATGCAGTTCGAGCATGCCGTAGGGTGCAGAACGATTGTAGGGTGACACGATGATGAGCAGCTTGTATTTTCGGGGGTCGGCCTCGCTGATGTCGTTGATGATGGTGACGTGGTCGGGCTTCGTGGCTTCCAAGTAGTCGGTACCTTCGTCGCGAGCCTCTAATAACAGGGCTGTTGGTTTGCGATTGACGAAGGCAAAGATGCAGTCGTTCATATCTTCGATATCGCTGGCGACAGGCCAGTCGAAGCGTTGCTCGAAGGTGTCGAGCGCCCACAGTCCGGCATTGTCGCTTTGCGTGGTGATAACCTCATGGGCATCAAGGAGGGCAGCAATATCGCGTGTCAAATCATTGGCTCCGCCGATGTGTCCGCTGAGCACGGAAATGACGTTCTTGCCCAATGAGTCGATACAGACCACCGCAGGGTCTTCGTGCTTGTCCTTGATGTATGGCGCAATGGTGCGCACGCAGATACCCATAGCGCCGATGAAGACGAAGGCATCGAACTTCTTCCAGTTTGTCGCGATGTCATCGCGACGTACGGGACGAGCGCCAAGGGCTTTTATTAGGCGGTCAGCGACAGGCTTGCCTACCTCGCTGATTTGTATGATGGCAATCTTCATTTTTTCTTTGCATTAAAGGCATCCAACTGCTTGAAGCAATGGCGGTTGATGATTTCTTCGAGTGGACGGTCAGGATTGTGGCGGATGCGACAGTTGTAGTCGAACACCATCAATTCGCCATTCTCTGCGGTATAGGGTTGCCAGGCAGGCAGCGCGTCGATGTTGGGGTTGCCGTTATGGGCAAACTGCGACCAGACACTGCTCATCTTGTCCGCCAATAGCAGGTCGTCGGCAGTGGGGGAGGGAAGGTCGTTCTTGGCACGATGGAGGGTGTTGAAGCAGAACTTCAACTCGTGACCGTGAATGGAGCCGTTGTTCAGTGGCGAACGCCAGGTGAACATATACATATAGGTGGATGCCTGACGCTTCTTCGTAATCGCATCGGCGGTGATGATGGTTTTGGGACGGAAGAGCCAGTCGATGCTCAGCAAGTCTTGCGGTAAGCGTTCAACGGTGCCATCCGGATAGGCTTCGACGAATGCGCTGATGTAGGCATCGGTCTCGTCGCCAAAAGTTTGCTGCAATTCGGTACGAGCCTCAGCAAACGTCAATTTCTGATTGTAACGCAGCCGTTGCAGTTCGTTGAACGTAGTGCCAATCATGAGGGGAATATCGTCGCTGATGCTGGCAAAATCGGGCTGGAAGGGCTGTTGCAGCAATGTCTCGCCATCGGGCGTAGGACCGAAACCCCACATCATCGGAGTGCCAGGCTTGCGCGTGCCGATGCTGGCAGCCATCGCCCGTTGACCAGCAGCATAGAGGTCCTTGTAGGGAACGTCCTTGATTTTACCAACGTTCTTTTTGTCGATACCCAGTTCTTTGAGCACAGCCTCGCCCAACTCCTCGGTCATTGCTTTGGTATTGACGTTGAGGATAGTGCCGCTCATGATGATAGCCTTGTGGAAGAGCCCCTTGGCCTTAGGCATACACATCAGCGTGCCGACCTTGCCGCCACCGCCAGACTCACCAAAGATGGTGACGTTGTTGGGGTCGCCACCGAAACGTTCGATATTGTCGCGTACCCATTCGAGTGCAGCCACCGCATCGAGCATCCCCACGTTGCCGCTATACTTATATTTCTTGCCACACGTAGAGAGGTCGAGAAAGCCGAGGATGTTCAGACGATGGTTGATACCCACGACGACAATATCCTTCTTGGCCAGTTGCATACCTGGATCCCATTCGGACGTACCGCTATCGAAACCGCCACCGTGGAGCCAGAACATGACGGGCTTCTTGGCCTTTACGTCGGTCGTCCAGACATTGAGCACGCAACACTGTTCCGACATCTGATCTTCCGTCATCGGACGATTGGTGGGTTGCATAGTCATCGGTCCCCAGTGGTCGCAGGCTCTTACGCCCTTCCATTTTTTGACGGGCTGTGGTGGCATGAACCGCTCGACTTTGGCATAGGGAATGCCAAGGAAGGCCATCGTACCCTCCTGTATGATGCCACTGACTTTTCCGGAAGTGGTACTGACGATTTCTTTGTTTTCTCCTTGCGCATTGGCTACGGTAATGGATAATAGCAATAATGCTAAAAGTAATAAGTTCTTTTTCATTGTTATGGTAGTTTTTGTTGTTATCGATGGGCTTTAAGTATCTCGATGGGGTTATAGTCGTTGAGCTGAATACGTAGCGGTTTCTCCTGTTGCAAGCCCAACTCTTCGCAGGCCTCGTCCCAAAGTAGACGACTGTTGGTTGGTACTTTTGGGGATGTGACGCTATTGAAGACGATGACGCCGTCAGTGGCAAGGACGGTAAGCACTTTCGCCATGATTTCCTTGAGGTGGCCGCCGTGACCGCCGATAAAGACGGCATCGGGGCTTGAGTATGTAGCGACGGCATCGCAACAAACGAGGAAGTCACCCATGTGAATGTTGATGCCGGGTGTACCAAAGCGGTGAGCATTGTCATTGATGATGGCTTCGCATTCAGGACGGATTTCGAAAGCCTCTATCTGGAGATGAGGAAATAGTAAGCGAGCCTCAATACTGACACTACCCGTGCAAAAACCGATATCCCAAAAGACGCGACGTTTAGGCAGGTCGAGAGCCTGAAGCGTCAAGAGCCGGATGGGCATCTTGGTAATCATCTTTTCGCGACCGTCAAGGAGCGCAAAGGCGCTGTCGGGGATGCCGAAGGGGAACGTGTGCTCGACGGTTTTGCCGTCGAGTATCACGCAGTTGGGCATAGAGAAGTCATGATGAACGGCTTCTTCAAGGGGAAGCGTAGTTACCTTTTCCTGTTCGGGATTTCCTAAATGTTCGCCAACATGCATCGTATATCCGTTATAGCCATAATCCAACATGCGCTGGGCAATGGCGGTAGGGGTATGTTCTTTGTCGGTCAACACGCCGATCTTGTCTGCTCGTTCGATGAGCGCACGGTCGAACTCCTGCCAAGGGCGTCCAGTCAGCGAGACAATTTGCATGTCGTGATAAGGCATCACGAGGCGGTGCGCCAGCATTTGCAAGGAGTTAAAGGTAGGATAAACAATGATTTCTGCCTTAGGCATTTTACGCTTGATGGTATTGGCAAAACCAAAGAACAACGGGTCGCCAGAGGCAAAGACAATTATTTCAGAGGTAAGAGGTGAGCGGTGAGAGGTGAGAGAAATGTATTGTTCGAAGACAGCGTCGAGGGGTACGGTAATGTCAATCCAGTCGGCATCCTCCGGCAACAATGGCGCAACAATCTCATGGTGACGCTTACCGCCAGAGAACACTTTGCCGTTCTTGATGATTTCCTGAACTTCTGGAGGAAACCAAGGCTTGGGATTGTCCGTAATTCCTATAACGATGAACCGTTGCATATTATCCGTTTAATCCGTAATCGTTTTACAAGTCGCGTCCTGGTTTTAGTTGTGCTGCATCGTCGTATGTCAGAATGGCGTTGCAGAGCGTAGCAGCAAGATTGCTTCCGCCCTTGCGGCCTTCAACAATGATCTTTGGAATTTGCTTCAATGTCTTGATGGCGTGCTTGCTCTCACAAACGTGAACGAACCCTACTGGAGCAGCAATGATGCCTGCTGGGTGCATCTTGCCCTTGCGTACCAAATCGCAAATCTCGAAGAGCGCAGTAGGTGCATTCCCCACTACATATAATGCTTCTGGGAATTCTTTAGCAGCTTGTTGCATACATGCCTGACTACGCGTGATACCTTGTTCGTCTGCAATCTGTTTCGTTTTGGGGTCATTGATGTAACAATGCACTTGGATGCCGAGTCTTTCCAAAGCACCCTTACGAATACCGCTGGCAGCCATCGTGACATCGGTTACGATGTGTTTCAGGCTACCGTCGACCACCTTATTATATAGTATCTCCGTAGCACGTTCATCCATCCAAAGGCATCGTTCCATGCTGAAATCGACGGTGGTATGTATGGCGTGCAATAACGGCCAAAGCCGCCACGTTGGCACATCAGGATGCCGCATTTCCGAAAGAATGGTGCTGAAGGACTGAATCATAATGGATTGCCCGGGTTTCTCGCCTTCACGATTGTCTTCCCGATAGTAGCCGCGTGGAGTAATCATCTTGCCGTCTGCAATGTACGACTGCGAGTTGCCAATCAGAATAACGGTAAACATATCCACATCCTCTGGGTCGAACGCGCCTAATGTCGTGACCTTGACCTCTTGCTCCTCGCGACCAGCCTGACGGACATAGCCTACGGGCGTATCGGCTGAACGTTCTTGCAAGAACAACTCCTGCAAGCGATAAAGTTGCCAATAGCGGCCGTGCGACTTAGGGTTATAGACAGCTGTGACGAAATCGCCGACAGCGGCGGCTTTGATGCGTCGCTCAATAACATTCCAAGGAGTCATTAAGTCTGAAAGGGATATCAGGCAAACGTCATGTCCGATGGGTGCACCTAATAACGATGCCGCTTTTTGGAAGGCAGAGATGCCGGGCAGGGTGACGACCTCGATGTCAGCGGGGAAACCGCTGACCGCGCGCTCACGCTTCATCTTGTAAATCAACGGCGCCATGCCGTACAACCCGGCATCGCCAGAGGAAATGACGACCACCGTCTTCCCCTGTTCCGCTAACATAAAAGCCTGTTCAGCCCGTTCGCGTTCCTTCTTCATGCCCGTGTCGATACACTCACAGCCTTCCTTGACATAGGTCTCGATAAACTGGAAATAATACTTATATCCCACAATGGCATCTGCCTCCTGCACCGCTTCGAGTACGGCAGGAGTGATGTCTTCTTTACTGCCAGGTCCAATGCCTGCTACAATGATTTTTCCCATTTCTGCTGCAAAGATACACATTTCTTGCGTTTTTTTGCGATAATTAAAGAAATAATTGCTAATTTTGTAGCCAAAATAGACCAAACATTAAAGAAACATGACTAAGAACTTATTTTTCGCATTATTGTTGTCGTGTGCTGCAGGAAATGCAGTGGCAGCAGCCGACAACCAGCCAGAGTGGTTGAATCCACAAGTGAATCAACTGAACCGCGAGGCGAGGAGGGCTAACTTCTTTGCCTACGAGACGGAGGCACTGGCGAAGGCTGGCAACAAACAGGCCTCGGCGCGCTATCTGTCGCTGGAAGGCATGTGGCGGTTCCGCTTTGTGAAGAACCATCAGGATGCCCCTGCTGACTTTTTCCGTGTGGGTTACGACGACTCGGCGTGGGAGAATTTCCCTGTGCCTGGACTGTTTGAGCTGAACGGCCACGGCGACCGTATTTACAAGAACATCGGTTATGCGTGGTGTACGACGTTTGACAGTAACCCTCCGATTGTTGGTGAGACGGAGAACTACACGGGTTCATATCGTCGTGAGGTGACGTTACCCGAGTCGTGGCAGGGGCAGCAGGTGTTGATGCACGTCGGTTCCGCCACGAGCAACGTGAAGGTGTGGGTGAATGGCAAACTGGTCGGATATTCGGAGGATTCGAAGATTGCTGCGGAGTTTGACATCACGAAATATGTGAAGAAAGGCAAGAACCTGATTGCCATGCAGGTGATGCGGTGGTGTGACGGCTCGTATCTGGAGGATCAGGACTTCTGGCGCTTTACGGGTATTGCCCGCGAGGTGTATCTGTATGCCCGCCCTAAGGTTCACATTGAGGACATCGTGGTGAAGCAGGACTGGCAGGACGGCACGGGACTGCTGGACGTCAGCGTGAAGGCGCCGAAGGGTACGACGGTGGAAGTGCGTTTGGACGATGCCGAGGGGAATACCGTCGGCACGGGCGCGCAACAGACCATTGCCAATGTGAAGGCGTGGACGGCCGAGACACCTTATTTATATAATATGTACGTGACGTTGAAGAAGGGCGACAATGTGCTTGAGGTGATTCCTCAGCGCGTGGGTTTCCGCCACGTGGAAATCAAGGGTGGTCAGCTGTTGGTGAACGGACAGCCTATATTAATAAAAGGTGTAGACCGTCACGAACTGGACCCTGACGGCGGTTATGTGGTGTCGCTGGAGCGTATGCGTCAGGACCTGCGCATCATGAAGCAGTTGAACATCAATGCCGTGCGTACGAGTCACTATCCCGACGATCCGCGGTGGTACGATCTTTGCGACTCAGCAGGCATTTACTTGGTGGCCGAAGCCAACTTGGAAAGTCACGGCATGGGTTATGGCGAGGGCACGCTGGCCAAGCGCAAGGACTTCCAACTGATGCACCTGGAGCGTAATCAGGCGAATGTACTGACGTTGCGCAACCATCCGAGCATCATTATCTGGAGTCTGGGCAACGAGGCCGGCTATGGTGAGAATTTCGAGAAGTGCTACGATTGGATCAAGTCTGTCGATAGCCGTCCTGTGCAATACGAACAGGCTGGTCACTGGGGCAAGACAGACATTTTCTGTCCGATGTATATGGGTTATGATGACTGCGAGAAGTATGCCAAGACAGACAATCCGCGTCCGCTCATCCAGTGTGAGTACGCCCACGCCATGGGTAACTCGGTAGGCGGTTTCAAGGAGTATTGGGACCTCGTGCGCAAATATCCGAAATATCAAGGTGGTTTCATCTGGGACTTCGTTGATCAGGGATTGCGCGACAAGAGCCCCATTACAGGCAAGGAAATCTTTACGTATGGCGGCGACTACGGCCACTATCCCGCTTCGGACTATAATTTCAATTGTAATGGCATCATTGCCCCCGACCGCAGGCTGAATCCGTCGGCTTATGAGGTAGGATATTACTATCAGAACGTTTGGTTGACGGACAAAGGACTGAAGGACGGCAAGTTTGAAGTGTATAACGAGAACTTCTTCAAGTCGCTGGACGGTTGCCAACTGGAATGGAAAGTGAAGAAGCATGGTGGTGTGATAGACCTTGCAGGCGTGGCTCCACAGCAGCGGAAGGCGTTTGTGAGTGATGAACTGAAACAGACGCTGGCACGTGTATTGAGCCATCATGCCGACGAAGAAATCACGGTAAACTTTACCTGCAAGCAGGACGGACAAGTAATTGCTCGTCAGCAATTTGTGGTACAGGAATATCAGTTCCCCGAGTTAAAGGCTGAACAGGCTGATGTGGCGAAGGAAGAGACGAAGAGCTATGTAAAGCTGACGGCAGGCGGTACGACGCTAACCATTGGCAAGCAGTCGGGAATGATAGACTATCTTGACGTGGATGGACAGCCGATGCTCATTGACCGACAGAGCATTGCGCCCGAATTCTGGCGTGCTCCGACGGATAACGACTACGGTGCATGGATACAGCAGCGCTGGAGCAAGTGGAAGCAGCCGCAGATGAAGGTGGAATCCCTCACCGTGAGCGACAATTCTGTTGTCGCGAAGTTTGCTTTGCCCGAGGTGAAGTGCGGCATGACGATGACTTATACGCTGACGGCAGACGGTGCGGTGATTGTCCGAGAACAGTTCGAGCCTTCGGACGAGGCGAAGAACGAAAAGGACCAGTGGCTGTTCCGCTATGGCATGCAGTTGCAGATGCCGAAGCAGTATAACCGCGTGGAATATTACGGTCGCGGTCCGGGTGAGAACTATTGCGACCGCAACAGTTCGGAATTCATCGGACGTTACCAGAGTACGGTCAACGACCAGTATTTCCCCTACGTCCGTCCGCAGGAGAGTGGCAACCATACCGACGTGCGTTGGTTCCAAGTGACTGACGGCCAGCGCGGTCTGATGTTTGAGAGCACGGCGCCGTTTGAGTGTTCGGCACTGCCGTACTTGGTGGAAGACCTCGATGCCGGAATGTGGAAAGACCACCGCTGGGGTCAGCATAGCGGCGACCTCGTAGAGCGTCCGCTGACACAGGTACATGTTCAGCAGCGCCAGATGGGACTGGGTTGCGTGAATTCATGGGGCGCACGTCCGCAGCGACAGTATATGCTGCCCGTACAGCAGTATGACTTCACGTTTGCGATTCGTCCCGTGAAATAGGAGTTTTTTATCGGGTGTCGGTAGAGAGCCGGCGCACGAGGAAGAACTGACGGCAACGCAGGAAGAACAGCAAGACGCCCGTCAGATTGACTATCGCCACTGTCCAAAAGGCAGTGGCGTAGCCGTATAGTTCGGCCAAGATGCCACCGAGGAGGATGCCCAAACCCATGCCGACGTCCCACGAGATGAGAATGGTGGAGTTGGCGGTGCCGCGCTCGTTGTGGTGAGCCATCGAAATCATCATATTCTGGAAGGCTGGCCACATGTGACCGTTGCCCAAGCCGATGAGCAGGGCGGAACCGTAGTAGCCGAAGGCAATGGACAATTGATAATTGACAATTGACAATTGATAGAGTGTGGGCATTAATATAAATAAGGTGTAGCCGACGAGTGAGATGACCATGCCTTCGGCGGCGTTGTGGGTAAGAAGGCCCTTGCGCAAGGCACGGCCGCCCTGCAGACGCGAGAGGATCAGTCCGACGGAGCAGAGCATAAACCAAGTGCCAGTGCCGCCGGTGATGCCCATGACCTGTTTGCCGTAGATGGCGAGATAGTTGCTAAGCACGCCGAAGCAGAAACCGAAGAAAACCATGTTGATGCCCAGCAACCAGCCGCGCTGGAGGAAGAAACGGTCCAAAGAAAGCGCGCGCTTTGCTTGCACGGGAGCTTTTTGTGGTAATTTTACTGTTGCATCAATGATGAGTCCGAAGGTGGCGACGATGAGTGCAAGCCAGAAAAGCAGCTGGAAATTATGCGTCTCGGCATAGATGAAAACGGCGAACGACGGTGCAATGGCCATCGCGAGATTGTTGCTGAGTCCGTAGTAGCCGATGCCTTCGTTGCGACGGGAAGAGGGTAGCACGTCGATGGCTACGGTGGAGTTAGCGACGGTGAGTGCGCCGAAAGGTCCTCCGTGGAGGGTTCTGACGATGGTAAACAGCAGTAGTGTTGATGCCGCGAGATAGCCGGCAAAGAAGATGGCAAAGGCCGTGAAACACACCATGAGCACCGTCTTTCGCGGGAAGGAGTCGACAAAGAATCCACTGAATGGGCGGAAGAGCAGTGCGGTGATGGTATATCCGGAAAGCACCAGTCCGATGACGTCCTTGGTGGCTCCGAAAGTCTCATGAAGA
>JAFSNG010000036.1 GCA_017447515.1 Prevotella sp.
AGGACGGAAGCGCTCGCGATTCGTCGTGTCGAACGTGTCGGAATACTTCATCTCCTTCCAGCAGACAAACTCGCCCACAGCACCCTTTTGCCTACGGTCACCATGAAACTCAATGTCCAGCAGCGCGGCACCCTTTAACTCATAGGGTACATAATAGTCCACGCGGTCAACGGCCAGTTTCACATTCAGCCGCTGCACCATGTCGTTCCCACCGTTCAATACGGCAATAGCCGCAATGTCCTCAGACTCCTGCACGGGCAGTAGCACATACTTTGTAGACTGCGACACTCGCACCATCGCATGTTTGTCGCCCAGCACCACCGGCATCACCTGAGCCTGTGCCATCGCCACCATGATGGTGGCTAAAACAGTTAAAAACACCTTTTTCATTTCATTACGTTTTTAGTTTATCAAATAATTCTGCTGCAAAATTACGCTTTTTTCCCGTTTCCCACTATAAATTATGTTTCAAACGCTAAGAAAAAACGTTCATTGCAACAAAAATCTCTGCAAATGAACGTTTTCTCTTATTCTGCTCTATCTCGACATCGAAAGCGAGCAAACTTCCAAATTTTCGAGCAGCGAACGCAATAAATGCTTGCATTTTAATTGCTAAGTCGTGAGATAATTCAGCAATAAGCTAATTAACGAACTTTTACAATAAACGTCTGGAAAATCTCTTTTTTCTCTTTTCTCTTTTTTAGGGCGTTTAGGAAATTTAGGTGCTGGCATCTTAATTTTCTAAACGTCATACCTTCTATATAGCATAACAAAAAATTAGGGACGTCATCACGACGCCCCTAATTCGATTTCTAACTAACTTATTATCAACTATTCATTACTCATTCTGAATTTTCACGGTGCAAAGGTAAGGACTTTTTTACGTAAAACAAGCAAAAAAGATAAAAAAAAAGACGTAAACGTTTGCAAGATTGCATTATTTTGTGTAACTTTGCGACGAAAACGGAAACGAATAAGAAAACGAAAACCAAAAACGGATAAAAATAACTGCTATGGCAAACAATAGACAACATCGGACTTCGTTGAAGGACCTGGCTCGTGAGCTGGGTGTCAGTATAGCTACCGTCAGTCGTGCACTGCGCAGCTCACCGGAAATCGGCAAGGACATGCAGCAGCGCGTGAAGGACCTGGCGAAGAAACTGAACTACCGTCCGAATCCCTTTGCGCAAAGTTTGCGTAAAGAGGCTCCCAAGGTGATAGGTGTTGTGCTGCCCAACCTGGTGACGCACTACTATGCCGCCGTGCTGGACGGTATCGAGGACGAGGCACGCAGGGCGGGATACAGCGTGATCAGCGCGAACAGCCACGAGCGCTTTGAGGACGAGGCGATGGCGGTGGATAACTTCCTTGGTCTGCACGTGGAGGGTATCATTGCCTGTCTGGCGCAGACGACGCGGGACTACAGCCACTATGAGGAGATTGCGGACATGGGTATTCCGCTGGTATTCTTCGGCCGTACGTGTCTGTCGGATCGTTGCTCGAGTGTGACGGCCAATGGCGACGAGGCGGCGTATCTGGCCACGCAGCACCTGATAGAGACGGGCAGCCGGAAAATTGCGTTCATCGGCGGTCCGAACCATATTGACATGGTTGTCAGGCGCAAGCACGGCTATCTGGAGGCTCTGCGCGACAACAGGCTGCCCATAGACCGCAACCTGGTGGTTTGCGACAAGATAGACTACGACACTGCATTGGCAAATACGGAGCAGTTGTTGGAGAGCGACGACCGCCCGGACGCCATCATCGCGTTCAACGACATCATCACCTTTGCGGCCTTTACGGCCATCAAGAACTGCGGGCTGACCATTCCGCACGACGTGGCGCTGATAGGATTCACGGACGACGTCCATGCCGCCTACGTCACCCCGCGTCTGTCGGCCATTGAGGACCAGTCGCACCAGATGGGCGTCCGCGCCTGCCAGCTGTTGCTGAAGAACATACAGGGCGACACGAAGGTGTATAAGGAGAAGGTGCCCCAGAAGCTGGTCATCCGCGAGACGTCGTCGAAGTCGCTGCTGAAGAAGGCCGTGATGGTGCTGGCTTTCCTGCTGATGATTCCGATGATGATACATGCCGCGATTCCCGACATGAAGTTCCGCCGCCTGGACACGCGTAACGGTCTGTCGAACTCGCAGGTGAACTGTACGTTCCGCGACTCGAGGGGCTATGTCTGGATAGGTACGATGTACGGTCTGAACCGCTATGACGGCTATCGTGTGAAGACGTTCTATGCGAACACGCGCGATACCACGACGATGCGCGACAACAATACCACGGAGATCATGGAGAGTTTCGACGGCAAGCTCTGGCTCCACCAGGGCATGAACTACTGTGTGTATGACCCTGCGACGGAGTTGTTCGAGCGTAACGTCTCGAAGGAACTCGAGAAGTATTTCGGCTTCAACAAGGGCGTCGAGCAGATGTATATTGACGCGAAGAAGAATTTCTGGGTGAAGTTCTACGACGAGGGACTGTACTACTACAATCCCAACACCAAGAAAACCAGTCACTTTAACTTCGGCTACGGCAACAACGAGCTGAACCCGACCTATAACTTCTCGACCTTTGCTGACTGTGACGACGGCGTGATGATGGTGACGACCAACGGCGAGCTGGTTTGTTTCGACGGTGAGAAGGGTAAGAAGGTGTATGACGACAAGTGGATGCGTGAGCATGGCTCGCCTGAGAACACGAACTACCACCTGTGTGTGGACAACGACCGCAACATCTGGGTGTCGGCAGAGAACTACAGCTACGTGCGCGTGGACAAGGACGGCCAATGGCGTATCGGTTATTCGAACATGTTCCGCGAATACCAGATAGAGAATGTGCCTGAGGACTTGCAGGTGTGGGACCTGAAGGTGGACGACAAGGGTCGTATCTGGCTGGCAACCGACCACGAGGGCCTGTTGATATTCGACCTGAAGAACCACGAGATGCGCCAGTTCCTGAACAACAAGTTCGACGAGACGTCCATTAGCGAGAATACGCTGCGCTATATCTATATGGACAACCATGGGCTGGTATGGATAGGCACGTACAAGAACGGCGTGAATATGTATAAGGAGGCTTCGGCCAGCATGATGAACCTGGAGTTGGGCGACATCAACGCCGTCAGCGAGGACCGTTTCGGCAACTACTGGCTGGGTTCGAACGACCACGGTATCATCGTCTATAATCCGAAGCGGCAGGAGACCGTTGCCCACTATACGAAGGAGAACAGCCCGATGTTTGGCAATATCATGGTGGGTAGCTACCGCGCCAGTGACGGCAGTGTCTGGTTTGGCGGCTACAACAGCGGTCTGACGCGCTGCATCCCCAAGAATGACAATGGTGAGGCGACCATCATCAACTATCATTATACGGGCGAGCCGGGCGGCATTGCCACCGATAATGTGTGGAGCGTCACGGAGGACAAGTGGCACCGTATCTGGATCGGTACGCTGGGTTCGGGTATCCAGATGCTCGACCTGAAGACGGGAAAGTTCCGCACATGGGATACAAGTAATACCAAGATCAATGGCAACTACACCACGTCTGCCGCGTGGATTAAGAAAGGTTGGCTGATGGTAGGTACGAGTTGGTACTGGTGCTTCGTGAATCCCGTGACGGGTCAGTTGTGTCCCCGCGAAATACCGGACTATGAGCGTTTCCCGTCGCAGGCGGGTAATACCGTCTCTGCGTTTGAGGACTCGCGTGGCATCATCTGGCAGGGCTCGTTCTGCGGAGCCATGGCCTTCGACCAGAAGCGCAAGACTGTCCGGCTGATTGACATGCAGGACGGACTGTTCGGTTCCAGTGTCTGCTCCGTCCTCGAAGACCAGCAGCATCACATTTGGATTGTCACCGACCACGGCGTGTCGAAGGTCGTACCCCAACAGCAGGAGGACGGTACGTGGCAGTTTAGCGTCAGCAGCTACAACAACCGCGACGGACTGCAGCAGGCGGTGTATAACCAGCGTTCGACGTGTCTGACGCACGACGGAAAGATACTCATCGGCGGTCAGGGCGGTCTCGACATCATCAATCCGAAGGCGATGACCGACACGAAGAGCAAGGAACGCCCCATCTTCAGCGGACTGCAGCTGTTTGATGCCGACGTGCCTGTTGGCCGCGAGATTGACGGACGCATCATCCTCGAAGAAGCGCTGGATGAGTGTCGCGAGATAACGCTGAACTTCGACGACCAGTTTACCATCGAGTTGGGCAGTGATGCCGGTATGGTGAACAACGGCAAGCGTTTCGTCTATCAGCTGGAGGGCTTCAACGAGAACTGGGTGAAGACGTCGGAGCTGAATCCGAACATCACCTATAACTCGCTGCGTGCGGGTAGCTATACGCTCCACGTGCGTATGTTGAACGACGACGGCACGATGGGTGAAGAGGAGGCTACACTCGACATCACCATCCGCCCGGCATTGTGGCGCACACGTTGGATGATTCTGCTCTACATGCTGATTATCGCTGGTGCAGCCTTCCTGTGGCGTAAGTGGTTCCTGAGGCGTCACGAGCGTCGTGTGCAGGTAGAGGCTGCCGCGCGCGACATGGAGCAGCAGCAATGGATGAACGATATGCGCATGAAGATGGCCAAAGAGAGAAGCGAGCAGTCGTCAGAATACGTCCGTGAGCCCATTAAGTTGAATCCGGCTGTCGGCGACCTGATATTCTTCATTCGCCATATCTGCGAAAACTATCAATCGCCCGATCCGGCCAAGAAGGCGAAGATCACTTTCCTCTCCTCTGTGGACGAGCTGTCGGCCAATTTTGACGAGACGAAACTGGAGGAGGTGTTTAATATCCTGTTCCGCAATTCCGTTAAGTTCACGGCCCATCCGCCCGTTGCCATTAGCGTCGGCGTGGCACGAACCGGCGACGATAAGGCGCAGATTCAGGTGGCCGACAACGGCATCGGCATCAAGGACGAATATAAGAAGACGGCCTTCGACCCCATTGTCAACGATGGCGGCATCGGACTGGACACGGTGAAGGACATCATCGACGCCCACGGCGGCAGCATCCGCCTGGAGGATAATCCCGGCGGCGGCACCATCTTCTTCATCACGCTCCCCGCAGAGCCTGAGTTAGAGGTGGTAGAGGCAGAAGTCATTGAGTAAAAACAACTAAAAAAATACTACACGAAATGAAATTTATTAAAACAATCACGACGGGAATACTGACATGTGTGGCAGTATCTGTGATGGCTGCTGACTACACCACTGAGGGTCAGTATGTGACCATTCCCGTGAAGCAGGTCAAGGCAGGCGGTGCACAGGTGGTGCGCCTGCAAGTAGTGAACGACAACATCATCCGCGTGCAGGCGACGTCGGAAGCCCAGCTGCCGGAGAAGCAGAGCCTGATCATCGTGCCGCAGACGGCCAAGCCGAAGTTTACGGTGACGGACGGCGACCAGGTCAGCGTGAAGGCTGCCAATGTCGAGGCTCGCGTGGATAAGGAGACGGGAGCCGTCACCTTCTACGACGGCAACGGCAAGCAGTTGCTGAAGGAGGCTGAGAACGGCAAGACGTTCAAGCCGTTCCGTGTGCCTGACCGTGAGATTGGCGTCGACGTGGCGAAGGTCCCCGAGGCGCAGCGCAACGGGCTGACGTGGCGCTTGTTGTTCGACAGTCCGATGAGTCCGCGTGAGGAGTCGTTCTACGGTCTGGGCCAGCACCAGTCGGAGGAGTTGAACATGAAGGGTCTGAACGAAGACCTGTTCCAGTATAACACCAAGGTCAGCGTGCCTTTCGTGCTGTCCACCAAGAATTACGGCCTGTTGTGGGATTCGTACAGCTACTGCCGTTTCGGTAATCCCGACGACTACCAGCAACTGGGACGCGCCTTCAAGATCTACGACAAGCAGGGCAGGGAAGGGCACCTGACAGGAACCTATACCGATAAGGACGGCAAGACGCTGGTGCGTCAGGAGGACTCCATCTATTTCGAGTTCGACTGTCCGGCAACGTCGGAGATTGCCAACCGGACGGAGCCCGGCGGCATCAAGAATCTGCCGAAGGACATTCGCCTCAATGGTGCCAACGTGGTTTACGAAGGTTTCATTGAAGCCCCCGAAGACCGCCAGTATCACTTCATCCTCTATTACGCGGGATATATTAAGGTATATATCGGTGGTGAGGAGGTAGTACCCGAACGTTGGCGTACGGCCTGGAACCCCAACACGTATAAATTCCGCAAGCTGATGCGTAAGGGTCAGCGTCAGCAGCTGCGCATAGAATGGCGTCCCGATGGCGACGTGAGCTATTGCGGTCTGCGTGCCGTTAGGGCGTATAAGGACCAGCGCAAACTCTCCATCTGGAGCGAGATGGCGAAGGATATGGACTACTACTTCATTGCGGGTGAGAATGCCGACGAGGTCATCTCGGGCTATCGCACGCTGACGGGTAAGGCTCCCGTCTATCCGAAGTGGGTGCTGGGCTTCTGGCAGAGTCGCGAGCGTTACAAGACCTCCGATGAAATTGTCGGCACGCTGAAGGAGTTCCGCCAGCGCCAGATTCCGTGCGACAACATCGTGCAGGACTGGAACTACTGGGTGGAGGATCAGTGGGGCTCTCATCAGTTCGAGGCTTCGCGCTATCCCGATCCGCAGGCGATGCTCGACAATGTGCATAGCATGGGTGGCCGCTTTATGATCAGCGTATGGCCGAAGTTCTACTGCAATACTGCCAACTACAAGGAGCTCGATGCCAAGGGCTGGATGTATCATCAGGCCGTGGTCGACGACATCCACGACTGGGTGGGTCCCGGCTACGTGGGTTCGTTCTACGATGCCTATGATGCCGGAGCGCGTAAGATGTTCTGGCGCCAGATGGATGAAAACCTGTTCTCTAAATATAAATATGGTATAGATGCGTGGTGGATGGATGCCTCCGAGCCGAACGTCCGCGACTGCACGCCCATGTGGTATCGCAAGGCCCTCAGCGGTCCTACGGCACTGGGTACGACGACGGAGTACTTTAATGCCTACAGCATCGTCAATGCCGACGCTATCTACAACGGACAGCGTTCGGTGAATCCCAATCAGCGCGTGTTCCTGCTGACGCGTAGCGGTTTTGCCGGCGAGCAGCGTTACTCTACGGCCACGTGGAGTGGCGATATCGGCACACGTTGGGAGGATATGCGTGCGCAGATGACGGCCGGTTTGAACTACTCGATGTCGGGACTGCCTTTCTGGGGAATGGACCAGGGCGGTTTCTGCGTGGAGAACCGCTATGTCGCCGCACAGCAGTTGTACGACCGCACGAAGGTGGAGAATGAAGACCTGAAGGAGTGGCGCGAGCTGCAAGCCCGTTGGAGCCAGTTCGGCACCTTTATTCCCTTGTTCCGCGTACACGGCCAGTGGCCTACGCGCGAAATATGGAACATCGCGCCGGAGAATCATCCCTGTTACCAGTCGTTCGTCTATTACGACAAGCTGCGCTATCGTCTCATGCCGTATCTCTATTCGATGGCGGGCTGGGTTCACCTGAAGGACTACACGATGATGCGTGGTCTCGTCATGGACTTCAACGGCGACAACGAGGTGCTCGACATCAAGGACCAGTGGATGTTCGGTCCTGCACTGATGGCTTGTCCCGTAGGCTATTACAAGGCGCGCAACCGCAGCGTCTACTTCCCCAGTCAGACGGGTTGGTATGACTTCTATACCAACGAATATATCGCTGGCGGTCAGCGGCTCATCGTTGACGCTCCCTACGAAAAGATTCCCGTCTACGTCCGCGAGGGTGCTATCATCCCCTTCGGTCCTGAGATGCAGTATTGCGACGAGAAACCCGCAGAACTTATACATCTTTATATATACGCGGGCGCGAATGGGCAGTTCCAGCTCTACGAGGACGAAGGCACCAATTACAATTACGAGAAGGGTAAGTATGCCACCATCGACATCACGTACGACGATGCCTCGCGCACCGTTACCTTCGGCAAGCGCAACGGTCAGTTCAACGGCATGTTGAAGCAGCGCCGCTTCAATGTGGTGCTCGTCACGAAGGATGCCCCGAAGGCATTGAACGTAGAGAATCCCGAAGGCACGATGGTGCAGTATAACGGTAAAGAACTCAGCGTTAAACTATAAGCGATGAACATCAGAACCATACTGACCTTACTGCTGTTGGCTTTGGGTGTTACGGTGCTACAGGCCGCTGACGACTACAAGACGTCGGAGGAGTATATCGCCTTGCGCGACTCCATGCACCGTGCCTTCAACGATGGCGACAGTGCCCATTTCTACCCCTCCGTCCATGCCTTGCAGAACTATCTGCTGGCTCAGGGCGACCAACACGCCTACTATACACAACGCTGTAACGAGGTCATCTTCGAGCTGAACCACATGAATATCTTCGAGGCCTACAGACTGGGTAAGCAGCTGTCCAAGGAACTCACCGAGAAGAAGCTCGACAAGGAGATGTATATGGCCGTCAACATGATGGGACATATCTATAACTACAGCGGTAACAAGGAGGCTGCCAAGGAGTGCTTCTGGGAAGTCATACACCGCATGGAGAAGGAAGGCTATAAAGAGAGTATGCCGCCCATCTACATGAATCTCGTCAACATCACCATGGCCGAAGACCCCCAGGAGGCTATGAAGCTCATCGACAAGGCTTTGGAACTGGCGGAAGAAAGCTCTCCGCAACGCGTGTTCGACATCGAGACGCGTCGCACGCTGGCCTACTATACCTTGGGCGATACGGCCAATTTCGTGAAGGGCTACAAGGCGTATAAGGAGGGTGTGGCCAACGGCCTTAATTCCGTTCACGGACGACAGCTCGAAATCCATTGGCTCGCTTCCCACGGGCAGACCGACGAGGCCGTCAAGCTTGCAACGGACGTTATCGATAATCCCTACGAGACCCAGGCAGAGGTGTATGCCAAGGCCGGTCGTTGGCAGGAGGCCTTCGACGCTCTGAAGAAGGGTACCGAACAGAGCGACTCCATCAACAGCTTCATCCTCAAGAGTTCGATGGAGGGCATTGAGAACGAGTTGAAGATGTATGAGGTACGCCGCCAGCAGAGCCGCGTCATGCTCTACAGCATGGTCATCGTCATCAGCCTGTTGCTGCTGCTCATTGCCGCACTGGTGTATATCGTCCAGAGCCGCCGCCGCCACTGGCGCCAGATGGAGGCCGCCTACCGACACGTCATTGAGGCCGAGAAGGTGAAGACGGACTTCATCCAGAATGTCAGTCACGAGGTGCGCACGCCGCTGAACATCATCAGCGGTTTTGCCCAGGTGCTGGCCTCTCCCGACAATAAGATTACGCCCGAGGAACGCAGCCACATTTCCCAGACGATGTTGCACAACACGCGACTCATCACGACGATGGTGAGCGAGGTGCTGGAGATATCGCGTGGCGATGCCATCGACACGGAGATCGAGCTGAAGCCTTACCAGTGCAACGAACTGATTCGCCAGGCACTGAATTATTTCTGCACCAATTTCTTCCGTCCGCAGGAGGTGCTGCACTACGAGAGTTCCTTGCCCGACGACTTCATGGTTCGTTCCCACGCGGTGATCTTGCAGCGCGTCCTCAATCCGCTCATCGACAATGCCTACAAGAATATTCCCGCAGAGGGCGGAAGCATTGTCGTGCGCACAGAAGCGACCGACGACCAGCTTGAGATATTCATCGAGGACAATGGCCCCGGCATTCCCGAGAAGGATGCTGAGCGCGTCTTCGAGCGTTTCGTCAAGCTCGATTCGTTCAAGGAGGGAATGGGTCTCGGACTGACCTTCAGTCGCACCATGGCGCGCCGAATGGGTGGCGACGTCGTACTCGACACGACGTATGCCGGTTCCGGAGCCCGCTTTAAAGTTACATTACCTATATAATATATATGAATATTATCAAGACAGCCATCGACGGCCTATACATTATCGAACCACGCATCTTCGCCGACGCCAGAGGCTATTTCTTCGAGTCGTTCTCACAGCGCGACTTCGACGAGCAGGTGGCTCCCGTCACCTTCGTACAGGACAACGAAAGCATGTCCAGCTACGGCGTGATGCGAGGGCTCCACTTCCAGCGTCCGCCGTTCACCCAGAGCAAACTCGTGCGCTGCGTGCGCGGTGCCGTGCTCGACGTCGCCGTCGACATCCGCAAGGGTAGTCCCACCTACGGCCAGCATGTCGCCGTAGAACTCACCGAGGACAACCACCGACAGTTCTTTATCTCCAAGGGCTTTGCCCACGGTTTTGCGGTACTGTCGCCCACGGCCGTGTTCCAGTATAAGTGCGACGAGTTCTACCATCCCGAGGCCGACGACGGCATCAGCATTCTCGATGCTTCGCTGGGCATCGACTGGCGCATTCCTACCGACAAGGCCATCTTGTCGGAGAAGGATACGCGCCATACTTTATTGCGCGACTTCGACAGTCCGTTTACATATTAATGATAAAGCCCACCGACTGGTGGGCTTTATCATTAATTGATCAGGAAAACCTTTTCTATTCCATTGTACGTCGCTTTCACCACTGCACGTCCGTTGGTGATGGCGCCTACCGTGCACTTTACTGCCGGGTCGCTGGCCGTCGCCTTGATGACGCTGTTATCCTTCAGCGGAGCGTACACCTGATAGTGGGTCAGGTCGGTATAGCCGTTGAAGTTAGTGCTGCGAACGGGCGTTGAGGGAATGGCCAGTTGCTGGCCGTCGGCCGTGATGATCACCTGCGGCACGGCGGGTGCTGCACATTTCTCACCACCCTTGCTGAAAGCAATGCCGTGCAGGTCGAACAGTCCTTGCGGACGCTGCGGCTGACGGGGACGACCCCACTGCGGCTGTGGCGGAGCCTGTACCTCAGGACCTTCTGCCACGAGATAGATGGCGTGCTTGCCCGTCAGTCCCTCGACGGCAGGCACTGGTGCCTGATACATCAGTCCCATCTTCGGCGCGTCGACGGGGATGTCGAACGTCGCAATCTCCTGACCCTTCCAGGGATTGTCGAGCATGACGTGAATCTTGAAGGCACCGTGTCCACCCGACGACAGGTTCAGGTTCAGCATCGTGCCGTCGCCAGCCTTCGTTCCCTCGAAAGCCTTCACGCCCTTCGTGTCCTGAGCCAGTCCGCCGAAGCCGAAGTACTTGAAGCCTACGATGCCGCCATTGGTGATGCCGGCCAAGTCCATCGAGTTGTTCCAGATGTCAAAGTTGTCCTGCATCCATTCGTTGCTGTTCGTGCCGCCCGTCATGAAGCAGGCGATACCGGCAGAATAGTACTGGTAGGGAGGCAGACCGAAAATCTGGAAACCCTCCGAGGTCACCTCCGCACCGGTATATTCGTTGCCGTCGGTGGCCTTTGCCGTCCATGCGTTATCCTTTGCGAAGGGGTCGTAGGCCGTAATCTTCACCACGCCGCCCTTCGCTACGGGCTTCTTGTCCCACGTAATCTTCACGGGAGCCACCATCGCCTGACGCGCATAGCCGAAGCCGCGTGGCGGACGGTGGTAGAACACGTACCACTGGCCGTTGATTTCCTGTAGCGAACCGTGGGTGTTATGTCCGGCATTGGTGGTGATGAGCTTCGAACCGTCCTCGTTCAACTCCACGCCGCGCGAGTCCACCAGCACACCACCTGCGCGCCAAGGACCGAGGGGCGTATCGCCGAAAGCATAGCGCAGTGCCGAGTTGGTGTTGCCCAGTCCGTATTCCTTGCCGCTATAGCCCGAGAACACCATCACGTATTTGTTGCCCACCTGTCGGATGCTCGACGCCTCGAAGAAGTTGAAGTCCAGCGGGTTCTGACCCTCGTACAGTGCCTTGTACTCGTTGCCCTCCCTATCCAGCAGACGGCCGTCGGCACTGCTGGCAGGAATAAACGGGTCGATGAGTTCCGTGCCCTCGCGCTTCGAGTACATCGTCTGCTGGTCGAGCTCGCAGGCCGTCGAGTGCTGGAAACCGTAGAACACGTAGGCGCGGAAACCCTTGTCGAAATCCTTGTCCTTCTTGTTCGTGATGTTCTCGACGAATACCGACGGGTCGAAGTCGATGAGCGAGCCGGGCAGACACTGCGTGCCGTCCTCCGTCAGGTTCACAGGCACGAAAGGACCGTTGGGTCTGTCGCCCTTACACACCATCGGCACACGGCGCCATCCGCGCGAGTGGGGATACAGCCAGTAGGTCTTCTTGCCCGTAGCCTTGTCCTTCACTTCCACCAGGTCGGGGGCAAACATCGTGTCCCACTGGCCATTGACGAACCACGTAAAGATGGGACCCTCGTCACGCCACTGGCTCAGGTCTTCCACCGGAGCCGACCACATGCGGATGTCGGGACCGCAGTAGGCCGTATATGTCACGTCGTGCGAACCGATGATGTACGCACGCAGCTTACCGGGGTTGTCGGGGTCTTCAAACACGCGGGGCTCGCCGTCGGGCAAGTGCTCCCACAGGGGCAGATAAGGGTTCTGAGCCATCAGGCTGTACGCTGCAAAGCAACTCGTCAATAAAATGAATAATCGTTTCATAAGTTTATGGGTTTATGTTTCCGCCTGCGAAGGTACGAAAAAAAATCGAACCCACCAAACGATAGACCTGTTTTTTGCCTGCTTTCGCTGAACGAAATGGGCTATTGGCTGAAACAATTCGTATATGAATTAAACTTTTCATACCTTTGCAACGTCAAAGAAGTGTATTTTGACAGATACATTTTGATTCATAGTATTAATATTAAAAATTGATTGAAGAGTATGAAAAAGATTTTTTTGACTTTGGTTGCCCTGATGGCACTGACAGTGGCCCAGGCACAGAATGAGAATGTTGAGCGCCGTGGTCCGCGTCAGATGGATCCGCAGGAGATGATGGCAAACATGGAGAAGGAGCTCGACTTGAACGCCGATCAGAAGGCGAAGTTTGCTGACATCATGAAGGAACAGCAGGCTGAGATGAAGCGTCACCAGGAGGAACTGAAGAAGTTCGACGAAAAGATGAAGAATGTGCTCACCGACGAGCAGTACAAGAAGTGGCAGCACATGAACGGTCGCCGCATGGGTATGGGCGGCATGCGCGGTGGACAGGGTGGCCCTGGCGGTCCTCGCCCCGGCTGGCAATTACCCCCGAAGAAGGATCAATAATATAATAAGGTATATTTCAGGATAACGATTCAGGGCTGGCCCTCAATGGTCAGCCCTTTGACGTGTCGCAGAAAAAAGCCTAAAGCGCTTTGAAGATCACTGCTCCGAGGAGAAAATGCTTTACTGCCGTGCAAAAAGGTCTTTTGTACGGCAGTAAAGGGTCGTTAGGGTCAAGGTAAAGTTAAAACTGCGTCGATGGTTGTTAAAACTGCGACGATGGATGATAAAACTACGTCATTGTTTAATAAAACAGCGGCAATGATTAATGTTTTTAGTAACCGTCAAGTCAGTCTGTGGAGATGATCAGCAGTTGCTTTTCGGCATCGAGGGCGGCCTTGATGTCCTTGCCGCCGGAGGTGACCTTGCAGAGGCTGACCTCGTCGCCCTCGATGTCCTTGACTCTTAGGCGGCCAATCTGCTTGCGGGTCTCCTTGCCACCGATGCTGCCGATGATATAGACGTCGAAATGGGTACCTTCGCGCAATCCGTGCTGGGCGCCGAGGTCGATATACAGTTCTTTCTGCTTGTCCTTCTTCTCCGTGCCGCGCTCGAGAATGTGCGCCGTGTAGGGATAGGCGCTATTGTAGAAGCGGGTCACCTTGCTGCGCAGGCCTTCCAGCGCGTCCTTGATGGCTGTGTCGACGCTGTTGAACCACGACCAGCTGGTGCGGTTGACGTCGAACGTATGACCGTTGATGACCGTTCCCGTCTGGGCGTCCTTCAGGTTCAGCGTCACGTTGATCTGCGCATAAAACTCGGGAACCTTCTTCTTGTCCGAATTTGTACGGAGTTCGCGGGTCGTAGAGATATAGTTTACGGTGCCGTCGAGGATGATGTTCGTCGCGTCCGTCGGTGCCACCTCACGCATGTCGGTGACCACGAAGCGGCGCACGTTGCCCAGCGCGGCAACGACGCTCGCACGCACGGCATCAGCATAGCCCGGCTGCTCTGTCGTCGTCTGCTCTGCCAACACGTCGAGCACCGCACCGACGACAGTTTCCACGGCCGTCTTATCCTGTTCCTTCACAGTGTAGTTCAGTTCTCCGACACTTACATTCTGCAGGGCATTTGCATCTTGCGCCATCATCGGCATCACCATTATCAGCGCACCGACAATACTCAATAGTCTTTCTTTCATAACGTTATTCTTTATATTTGCCTGCGAAGGTACGAAAAAAAATCGAGCCCACCAAACGATGAGCTCGATTTTTGTCACGTTGGGGATTATCGGGCGTCGACATCGCTGCCGTCACCCAACACGATGTCGTCGAGGTTGGTAGTGAGGCTATTGACGCTGCCCGCGAGTAACTGACATCGGTGCTGGAGTTCGACCACGCTCATGGTTGGTTTCGTATATTCTTTCTTCATAATGCTTTTTTCTTACCTTTATAAATATATATTCCTTTTGTGGTGGGCTTGCCCTGTAACCTACGACCGTCGAGCGTGTACCAGGCGTCACCAGTCTTTTCTGTGATTTCCGTGATTTCTGTGTGACCTATGCCTGTGGTTTCGTTGTCGGCGAAGTACAGCTGGATGGCGCTGACGCTTCCTCCGTCCACGTGGAAGTAGGCGCGGCAGGACTTGACGAAGTACTTGGGATTGCCGGTGTCGCCATTGTTACCGCCAGTGGGGTAGAAGAGGGTGCTCTTATTCTCGCTGTTGGTGGCGAGGAAGAGGTTGCTCTTGTCGCCTATGGGGAGCTCGACGGGGCTAAAGGTGCCGCGGAACAGTACGTGGTTGTCGGCGCTTTCCACGGCCTGGCGGATGAGGGTCTCGTCGCTGTTGTTGATGATGACATTCTCGAACACTTTGTTCGTGAGATTGTCGCCGCTGGGCCACTTAATAATATAAGGTGTGCCGGCCTTGATGTCCGTAGCATCCTTGAAGTAGAGGCGGAGGGTGCCTGTGGCGGTGTCGAAGCCGGTGACAAAATCACCGGACGCAGTGGCGTTGCCGTTCGCGTCGTACTTGCCTTCGGTATCGAGTTCCATCAGTCGGCCGCCGGTGCCGAGGAAGTTGCTGACGTAGTCAGAACCGAGATTGAAGGGCAGGCAGAGGGTGTTCCAGTTGCCGTCCTTGAAAAGGGTGCGACCGGTGAGGATGACGTTGAGTTGCTTGCCGTTGGCCTGGCTGAGCAGGGTGGTGTTGTCGGCATCGTCGTAGAGACTGAGATTGGTGACATAGTATTTGCCGTTGCACAGCAGAGCGTTCTGGTAGAGCGTCATTGTGCCTTCGGCTGAGACCACGTCGCCGAGGTTGGCGGGTGCCGTCGTCAGGGCGACAGCTTGGGTGCCTTGATCCGTGCCCCATCCGACGTAAGTAAAGTAAGACGCTTTGCTGGTGTCGAAGGCGGGGGATGTGCCACGGCTGAACGTCTTGCTGTTGGTTTCGCTCATGGTGACCCATACGGGGTCGAAGACGCATTGGCTGAAGTTGAGGTCGCCGTTGACATCGTTCCAGCCCACAAAGCCGCCGTTGCATTGGGCAGTACTGCCGAGCATCCTGCCGAGGAAGGCGCAGCGGGTGAAGATGAGTTTGCCGTGGTTTATGCCTACGAATCCGCCGTTGGTGCCGTCGGTCGCATTACCGTTGTCAGTGATGCTGCTGGCGATGGTGACGCGGCTGTAGCAGTCAGTGATTTCGGTGCCGTTACCATTACCATCGTTTTTCAGACTCTCGACGGCGATGCTGGCGCCGAACTTCGCCGAGGTGGCGGCGTAGCCGGCAACGGTAAGATTCTTGATGATTGCAGCCTTGAGATAGCGGAAGGGCGCACAGCCGTCATCGGTGCTGGCTTTGAGGGCGATGTGGAGCGTGCGGTCGTTGCCGTCGAACGTGCCGCAGAAGGGATAATTCGCATCCGTGGCAATCATCTCGGTGATGGGCTCGTTGCTGTTGTCGAAGCCGTCGGCCAGTTTGTAATACTTGTCACTCACATTTGCCTCGTCTTCATTGATGTATTTGCCGAAAATATACCAGTCGTTGGCGTCGGCAATGATGTAGGGATTTTCCTCCGTGCCGTTGCCCGAGAGGGTCTGAACAACCTTGAAGCTGGCGGTCTTTTGGCCGGTGTACGAACCTATGCCCGTGATGGTCAGCGTGTAGGTGCCGACTTCCTTGATAGTGGCGGGAGAATAGCTAACGGTGTAGTCGGTGCCCGCAGTCAGCGGGTTGCCACTCATGTTCTTTACGGTGAAGGAGGGCGTGATGTCGCTGCCGGTGTACTTGTAGTAATGCTGCAAGCCGCTGATGGTGGCGTAGTCCAGATCGGTGTTGGCGCTGTAGTTGTCGCCGATGATTTGCAGTTGGGACAATTCCATCCTCCAGCGTGTGTAGCTGACTTTCGACGATACCTCTATCTTTTCAGAACCTTGAATGGCAGTCACCTCGAAGCGGAAATACTGGTAGGGATTGGTGTTGCTGGTGAGCCAGTAGTCGTAGGATTTCTCCTTGTCTGCGGGCAGATGCGTATCGCCACTCATGCTGGCGAGCTCGGTCCATTCCGCGTCGTCCGCGTGTTTCTTACCCATCAGCTTCCACGACTTCGGGCGACGGTTCGGGTGGTCTTTCGTATTGCAGGCGGTGCGCAGGCGGTAGCCCTTAGGCACGATAGGATTGGCAGCGTGGAACTCGATGAACTTCGGGGTGAAGGGTGCTTCGTCCTCCGTCATCCAGTAGGTGTACTGGTAGGGCAGGCCATAGTAGGATGGAACAATGACGTTGTCCACGAGGTATTCGTAGGTGTAGACTGTCGGGGTCTCGCTGCCGGCCGTGGCGGTGTAGTAGCCCTCGGTGTCGAAGATGGTGTAGTTCTTTCCGCCGTAGCTGATGGGAGTGTCGGCTGCGGCTTTTTGTCCCACGAACAGTGCTGCCAGCAGCAGCACGGCCTTGATGGAGTTGCGGCGGTAGCGCCATATAATGAATATGAAGTAGGCAACCAGTGCTACGTAGATGATGCCGAGTGGAATGGAAAACCACAAGGGCAGTGACAGGATGTCGTTGATTAAGTTTTTCATCATGCTATGGTTTTAATTGTTTTCTGGCGGCAAAATTATGAAATAAAACCGAAGCAAGGTGTGAAAAAAACACGTTTGGTGTAAAAAAAACGGGCTGTAGGTGTGAAAAAATCCGTGTTTTTTCACACTTTCTTTGTTCGTTTGCCATTTTTTTCGTACTTTTGCCATCATGATTACGATAGGTGAGATGCAAATTAGCGGAATGCTGACGATGACGGTGCTAGCGGTGATGCTGGCGCTGTGTGTGCCTCGCCGTTCGAAGCGCGACAGCAGTTTTGGCCTGGCGCGGTGGCTAATGTCGGCCGGAACGGCACTCATCGCCGTGCAATTCCTGGTGCAACATACGTTTGGTTTCCGGCAGATTGGTGTGACACAGGCGGTGTTGTTCAACCTGTTGTTCTTTACCCCCGCCTCGCTGCTGTGTAGCATGGCGGTACTCTACGTGCAGCGGCAAGGCCGCGTGACACCGAGGGAATGGTGGACTGCCGGTGGTATCTGTGCGCTGTCTATTATATTATTAATAGGTGTGGCGCTGTTCGACGGTGTGTCTCTTGCTGAGGAGTCAACGGCGCTGCGCATGGCGGAATATGTGGGGGCAATCCTGTATGTGGCGATGCAGAGCTATATCTTCAAACAGCAGTATGTTGTCTACAAACGGCTGGAGCAGGCTGTCGACGAATACTACGACCGCAGCCGCCGCGACTTGTTCGGATGGATGGGGTGGAGTATGCAGGCAATGACGGTGCTGGCATTCTTCGTGCCAGTGGTCATCTTCATGAAGGGTCCACTGCTGGTGCTGTTCTCGATAGCTTATTTCTTCTGTATCTCGTATAGCACCATCAGCCTCTATAGCTACGGCATCAGTGACGACCACCGTCGCGTGGAAGAAGCAGACTGCCTCACTCCCAGCCCCTCTCCAAAGGGCGAGGGGAGTGTGGATCCTGCCATCAGCGAGGCTGTAGAGCGCTGGATAGCGAACGGTCATTACCGAGAGCATAACCTGACGCTGGGCATTGTCGCACGACAGATGGCTGTGCCACAACGACAGCTGCAGGATTGGCTGCGGCAGTCGGAATACGGCAAGTTGGCGGGACTGGTGACAACGCTTCGTATAGAGGAGGCGAAGCGCGTGTTGAAGGAACATCCCGAATGGTCGACGGAAGGCGTGGCCGACTACTGCGGATTCAGTAGCCGTGAGTATTTCCACCGCACCTTCCGTCAAATGACAGGCACTACACCTGCCAATTACATATAATTACAAATACCCCAGCCAGCGGAGGATGTCGTTGAGGTTCGCGACAACCATCAGCAGGATGAGAATGCCGAAGCCGACATACTCGGCCTTGATCATGAAGTTCTCGGAGGGCTTGCGGCGCGTAATCATCTCGTAGAGGAGGAAGAGCACGTGGCCACCGTCGAGGGCCGGAATGGGGAGGATATTCATGAAGGCGAGGATAATCGACAGGAAAGCTGTCATTTTCCAGAACATATACCAATCCCACATGGGCGGGAACAGGCTGCCGATGGCTCCGAAGCCACCGAGCGACTTGGCACCCTCGGCGGAGAAGACGTACTTCATGTCGTCAACGTAAGAGGCGAGGACATGCCAGCCGTACTTGATGCCGGCGGGGATACTCTCGAAGAAACCGTATTCGACGGTGGTGGGCTTGTAGATGTCGGCGAGGGCCTTGATGGTGAAGCCGAGCTTGAGTTCGGGCGTGAGCACGACTTCCGTGGTGTCGACTTTAGCGTCGTTACCATAGGCGATGACCACGGTGCGGGCCTTGAGCGAATCGGCGGAGGTGGTGGCAGTGGCGAGAAGGTCCTGACGACGGCCGAGCTGGTCGACGAACTCGTTGTAGGAGTCAACGGGCGCACCGTTGAGCGCGAGGATGCGGTCGCCTTTCTTCAGGCCAATCTTCTCGGCGGGGGTGCCAGGGAGAATACTGTCCACTTGTGCAGGCATCAGCGGACGCACGAAAGCGGGATCGGCCTTGAGCATGCCGAGCAGATTGAGGTCACCGGGCAGCGTGATGCTCATGGGCTTGCCGTCGCGGATGATGTCGACACGATGAGCCTCGGAGATGTCGCGATAAAGGTCGGCGGAGAAGTCCTTGAAGGTCTTGGTATCGGTGCCGACGAGGATGTCGCCGTCGCGGAAACCGTAGGACTTGGCCTCCTCGTTGAATTTCATACCGAGTGTCATGTCCTTGACGGGAATGTAGGTGTCGCCCCACCAGAAGAGTATCTGCGCATAGATGAACAGGGCGAGGAGGAAATTGACCAGTACGCCGCCAATCATGATGAGCAGTCGCTGCCAGCTGGGCTTTGCACGGAACTCGTAATCCTGGACGGGCTGTTTCATCTGTTCGGTATCGAAACTCTCGTCAATCATGCCCGCTATCTTGCAATAGCCGCCGAGGGGAATCCAGCCGATGCCGTACTCGGTGTCGCTATTCTTGGGTTTGAACTTGAACAGACTGAATTTCCAGTCGAAGAAAAGGTAGAACTTCTCGACGCGTACTCCGAAGAGTTTGGAGAAGAAGAAGTGGCCGCCCTCGTGGAGCAATACCAAGAGGCTGATGGCCAGCATGAATTGTAATACTCTGATTAAAAATACTTCCATTTTAATTTACTTTTAGCCATTAGCCATTAGCTTTTGGCTTTTGTTATATTAATTGTTTTCATATTTTATTTATATTGCCATCTGCCAATAGCTAACAGCCAACAGCTATCAGCTCCGTGGCGATGCGGCGGGCTTCGGCATCGGTCTGGATGTAGACGTCGTAGTCGGGATGACGGCTGAACGTGGCGCGCTGCATGGTCTCGGCAATGATGTCGGCCATCTGGAGGAAACTGCAACGGTCCTCAAGGAAGGCGCGGTTGACAATCTCGTTGGCGGCATTGACAATGCATGGCATGTTGCCTCCTTTGTTGATGGCCTCGAAGGCGAGGGCGAGACAGCGGAATTTTTTCAGGTCGGGCTCAAAGAACTCGAGACTGCGCGACGCGAAGAGGTCGAGGCGGTCGCCACTGAGCGGCAGGCGCTGGGGGAACGAGAAGGCATATTGTATCGGCAGGCGCATGTCGGGAACGCCGAGCTGGGCCTTGACGGCGCCGTCGTGGAATTGTACGGCGCTGTGAACAATGCTTTGCGGGTGAACGAGCACTTGAATCTTGTTGGCCTCGACGCCGAAAAGCCACTTGGCCTCGATGACCTCGAAGCCTTTGTTCATCATCGACGCGGAGTCGATGGTAATCTTGGCACCCATGTCCCAAGTAGGATGGCGCAGGGCGTCGGCCTTAGTGACGTGAGCTATTTCGTCCATCGTCTTCAGACGGAAGGGTCCGCCGGAAGCCGTGAGCAGAATTTTTTCTATGGGGTTGTCGTCCTCGCCGACGAGACTCTGGAAGATGGCTGAGTGCTCGCTGTCGACGGGTAGGATAGGGGTGTGGTATTCCTGAGCCAGTTGGAGGATGAGTTCTCCGGCAACGACCAGCGTCTCCTTGTTAGCCAGCGCAATAGCCTTCTTGGCCTTGATGGCGTGGATGGTCGGAGAGAGTCCGGCAAAGCCGACCATGGCAGTAAGCACCATATCGATGGGCTCGGCCTCGACAATTTCGTCGAGAGCCTGACGTCCGGCATAGACTTTGACGTCGGGCAGGTCGCTCATCAGACTTTTGAGCTCGTCGTAGCGCTGCTCGTTGGCAATGACGATGGCGGCAGGCTTGAACTGGTGGGCTTGTTCAGCCAGCAGTTCTACTTTGTTATTGGCGGTTAGGCAGTACACCTCGTAGAGGTCGGCGTGTTCGGCGATGACCTCGAGGGCTTGGGTGCCTATGGACCCCGTTGAGCCGAGGATGGCTATTTGTTTTTTCTTCATATATCGTTATTCACTATTTACTATTTGCTAGCGTAGCGCCAGTAATCCTTCAGGGAGGGTCATTCGTATTTGGCGGCATTCCGTGTCGATGTCGACGATGAGGTCGTCGTTGGCGGGGATGAGGGTGCCGTCCTCCAGTTCGAAGAGGATGTTGGCGGTGGTGTCGTCGATGGAGGCGATGATGCCGACGACCGAATCGTCAGGCGCTGTGTGGGCAGCGGGGCTTTCGTCGGGCGTTGTGTTGGCGGTGGTTTTGCTGCTGCCAACATTGATGATGGTAAAACCGACGAGCGATGCCAGCGTGAGGTCGGCGTCGGCCTCTTCGGCGAGGGCTCGGGGGAAGTATACGTCGCAGCCGGTGAGTTCCTGTGCGCGCTGCTGGGTGTCGATGTCGCAGAATTTGACCAGGCAGACGGTGTCGTTGCGGAAACGGTATTCCTCCATGAAGAAGGGTACGAGGATGCCGTCGATGTCGAGCACGAGATAGTCGGCATCGACGCGGTCGAAAATGTCGTCGTCGAACTGGAACGACACCTCGCCTTTGACTCCGTGGGCTTTGCCCAAGCGGCCGATCTTATATACTTCTTCTTGCTTAATCATATTTTTCTAGATATTCTAGATGTTCTAGAGGCTTTAGATGTCCTAGTTATATTCTTTCAATTTTTGCGCCGAGGGCGTTGAGGCGGTCCTCGATGTGTTCGTAGCCGCGGTCAATCTGCTCGATATTGCTGATGACGCTGGTGCCGTTGGCACTCATGGCGGCAATGAGCAGGGCGATACCGGCACGGATATCAGGGCTGGACATCCGGCTGCCACGCAGAGTCAGTTTACGGTCGTGACCTACGACGACGGCACGATGGGGGTCGCAGAGGATAATCTGGGCGCCCATATCGATGAGGCGGTCGACGAAGAACAGACGGCTCTCAAACATCTTCTGATGAAACAGTACTGAGCCGCGGGCCTGGGTGGCTACGACGATGAGTACGGAGAGCAGGTCGGGGGTCAGTCCGGGCCATGGTGCGTCGGCCAACGTCATGATGGTACCATCGATGAACGAGTCGACGACATAGTGTTTCTGACGCGGGATGAAGAGGTCGTCACCATCTTCCTCGACTTTGACACCTAGGCGTCGGAAGGCATCGGGGATGATGCCGAGATTTGCGAGCGAGACGTCCTTGATGTGTACACCGTCGCCACACATGGCAGCCATGCCGATGAACGAACCCACCTCAATCATATCGGGTAAGAGGCGGTGGTCAGTACCATGCAACGAGCTGACGCCAGCGATGGTGAGTAGGTTGCTGCCGATGCCGGTAATGTCGGCACCCATGCGGTTGAGCATGTGGCAGAGCTGTTGGACGTAGGGTTCGCAGGCGGCATTATAGATGGTGGTAGTTCCTTCGGCGAGTACGGCAGCCATAATGATGTTAGCCGTTCCCGTGACGGAAGCCTCGTCAAGCAGCATGTAAGAGCCTGTTAGGCCGTTAGTTTTTTGCTTTTGGCCTTTTGCAAAGATTTCATAGACACTGCGGTTCTCTATCTGGCGGAAGCGTGCACCGAGTTTCTGGAATCCGAGAAAGTGGGTGTCGAGACGGCGTCGGCCAATCTTGTCGCCACCGGGTTTGGCAATGACGGCCTTTCCCATGCGGGCCAACAGCGGACCAATCATCATGACGGAGCCGCGCAACTGGGCACACTTCTCGACGAATTCGTCGCTCTCGAGGAATGCCATATTGAGGCAGTCGGCCTGGAAAGTATAGACGCCCTTAGTCTTGGATGTCACTTTCACGCCGACATCCTTCAACAGTTGGATGAGGTTGTTGACATCGCGGATATTGGGGATGTTGCTGATGGTGACCGGCTCGTGGGTGAGCAACGTGGCACAGATGACTTGCAGCGCCTCGTTCTTGGCCCCCTGAGGCGTGATGGAGCCGCTGAGCAGATGTCCGCCTTCAATCTTGAATGTTGCCATCTCTTACTTCTTTTTCTTTTTACTCTTGGTCTCTGATTTCGCAGACTGCATGTGGTCGAACTGGAACATAGAGAGGTCGAGCTGAATAACGCCGTCAGTAAAACGCGCCAAGTCGTCGGCAACTTTCTCGTCGTCTACAGAACCGTTGCCCCACGTCAGCAGGTCGCGCTTCATCTGGTTTGCAGTTTGGCGCACCAGTTCGTCGCGCTTGGGTCCTTCAGGCATAGTCTTCAGGTGTTCGAAGACTTCCGTCAACAGGCGTCCGTAGTAACGCGGATAGTAGAGTTCGTCGTTGCCTGGCAGCGGCACCGGATTGGGTTTGGCATGAATCTTCTCAGCTTCGTTGACGTCGAAAGGCCAGTCGATGTCGAGCTGTTTACGGCTCATGAGGAACAAGTGGTCCCAAAGAGTCTGCTCATAGTCGGGATTGTTGCGGAGCTGCGGATTCTTGCTCTCCATTTGTTCAATAATGGATTGTGCGCAGGCATTACGTTCTTCTTTCG
Source organism: Prevotella sp. (assembly GCA_017447515.1). Lineage (GTDB taxonomy): Bacteria > Bacteroidota > Bacteroidia > Bacteroidales > Bacteroidaceae > Prevotella. The sequence goes on from JAFSNG010000036.1 coordinate 23,479, forward strand.
TTGGCAGGCTGATGGCTAAATCGACCATCTTCTGTATCTCACGTCCATATTCAGGCATCACCAACTTCTCGCGCTGGGTGTTGTAGTCTAATCCTTTGATATTCATATTAATTTTTTCGGTTTGATTGCAATGAAGTCCTTCAGGTAGAAGGGAACGAAATAGGCCACGTCCTCGAACTGTTCGTTGAGGAAACGGCGTTCGGCCAAGGGCTGCATCCATTTTGCCAGGGGCTCGATGCCCTCGATGAAGTGGGCATTGGGATGAGTGATAACGTCCTTGCATTTCTCGGCACCATTGCCGAAGAAATAAACGGGACGCTCGTCAAGCCACTGTTTGTAGGTCTCGGCCTCGACGATATCGGCACTGACGTCGCGAACGGTTTTCAGCCCACGGTCGTAGAGAGCGGCATAAACCTCCATGCGACGAGCGTCGAGCATGGGACAAAGTAAGGCGTTGTCCTCTTTTATTTTCTCGCCTAACAACAGGGGAACACAAAGCAGTTCCAAAGTGGGAACGGCAATGAGTTTCAGGTCACGGCCATAGCAGATGCCCTTGGCCATAGAGACACCGATGCGCAGTCCGGTATAGGAACCAGGACCACAGCTGACGCTGACGGCATCGAAGGGAATAGCGTGATTGTCGGTGAACGACAGGGCCTCGTCGACCATCGTTCCCAGGCTCTCAGCACCAGCTCCTTGCTCGCCTTGTGCTTTCTGTTCGAAGATGCATTGTCCGTCCTCGGAAACCGCCACAGAGCAGACGTTTGTGCTCGTTTCTATATGTAGTATGCAAGCCATAAATCTCTTTTAAAGCTGCAAAGATACGAATTTTTCCCTCAATCCTCGCATATTTCGTAGAAATTTTGTATCTTTGCAACCATATTTAAGAATTAAACCGATTATGATACAATCAATGACGGGCTACGGCAAGACTGTCGTGGCTTACAAAGGAAAGAAAATTAACGTTGAAGTGAAGTCGCTGAATTCGAAGCAACTTGACCTGACAACCCGTATTGCACCCCTCTATCGTGAGAAGGAGATGGAGGTGCGGCAAATCGTTGCTGAAAAGCTGATGCGTGGCAAGTTGGAACTTGCAGTATGGATAGAGAAAGATGCTGCCACCGAGGCAACACCGGTAAATACTGCCCTGATGGATAGTTACTATCAGCAGCTGAAGGCTTTTGCCGATGAACATGCAATTGCCGGAATCGACTGGATGCAGACATTGACACGTATGCCGGATGTGCTGACGAAGACGGAGGTCGAGGTGTTGGACGACGAGGAATGGAAGGTTGTGCGCCAAGGCGTCTGCGAGGCAGTACAGAATCTGGTGGACTTCCGTACGCAGGAAGGTGCTGCGCTGGAAAAGAAATTTGCTGAGAAGATAGATAATATTGAGCAGTTGCTGGCATCGATAGAACCCTACGAGAAGAGCCGTGTGGAGAAAATCCGCCAGCGTATCGTTGACGGACTGAAACAGATTCCTGGGGCTGAGTATGACAAGAACCGTCTGGAACAGGAACTGATATACTACATCGAGAAGTTGGACATCAGCGAGGAAAAGCAGCGTCTGACAAATCATCTGAAGTATTTCCGTGAGACGATGGCAGATGCTCCCGGACAGGGCAAGAAATTAGGATTCATCGCTCAGGAGATGGGTCGCGAAATCAATACCACAGGCTCGAAGTCGAATCAGGCCGAGATGCAGAATATCGTGGTAAAGATGAAGGACGAACTGGAGCAGATTAAGGAACAGGTATTGAATGCGCTGTAAAAACAACGAATTACACGAATTGAGAGAGATGAAAGGAAAGCTGATTATAGTCTCTGCACCCAGTGGCAGTGGAAAATCGACTATTGTGAACTGGCTGATGCAGGAGCATCCGGAGTTGAAATTGTATTTTAGCATTTCGTGTACGTCGAGAGCTCCGCGTGGTAGCGAGCAGAACGGCGTGGAGTATTTCTTCCTGACACCTGAGGAGTTTCGTGACAGAATCGCTAAACAGGAATTTCTGGAATATGAGGAGGTGTATGAGAACCGTTTTTATGGCACGTTGAAGCAACAGGTGGAAAACCAGCGTGAGCAGGGACAGAACGTGGTGTTCGACGTGGATGTGAAGGGTGGCATAAACATCAAGAAATACTATGGCGACGAGGCGTTGAGCCTGTTTATCCAACCTCCGTCGGTTGAGGAGTTGCGCCGCAGACTGGAAGGTCGTAAGACGGATACGCCCGAGGCCATCGAAGAGCGTCTGGCCAAGGCGGAATACGAGATGACGTTTGCCCCCCAGTTTGACAAGATTATTGTGAACGACGACTTGGAAACTGCCAAGCAGGAAACGCTGAAAATAGTCAAAGCATTTCTTGGATGAGAAAGATTGGAATCTTCGGAGGCTCGTTTAACCCGATACATGTCGGACATATTGCTTTAGCTAAAGCTGTGCTGGAGCGGTGTGGGTTGGATGAGGTGTGGTTGATGGTGTCGCCGCAGAATCCATTGAAACGTAACGACTCTGACTTGCTAGACGATGGGTTGCGGTTGGAGATGGCTCAGAAAGCCTTGGAGGGCGTAGAAGGCGTAAAAGCCTGCGACTATGAGTTCCAGTTGCCCAAACCCAGCTATACGTGGAATACGTTACAGCATCTGACTACAGAATATCCAGACTGCAGCTTTACATTATTAATAGGTGGCGACAACTGGGCGCACTTTGAACGGTGGCGTCATTGGAAGGATATTCTGCGCGAGTACGACGTCATCGTTTATCCGCGGAATCAGTATCTGGGAACTATCGATGTTCCGCTGTTTCCTGTCAGCAGTACGGAAATCCGCCAGAAGGTCAGAAATAATGAAGACATTAGTGGCATGGTGCCTGAGAACATCGTGCCGCTGGTGGAAAAGTATTATCGGCGATAGGTTACGCTTTGCGCAACCACCTGTAAGTATGCACAAGGAAATAGCTGATGCGTGGCGGTAGGAAAAACGCTATGCGGTCGGCCAAAGGATGGCGTGAATTGACGTTCGGACGAATGTCGTTGGCGTATTCGCGACATGCACTCCATTGACAGGATTCCACAAAATTTTCGTAGATTTTCAGCTGATGCTGAGTATAGTAATACTTGAACTCGTCCCATCGTGGTTCCAGTGTCTTGCGTAATGTCTCGTCGTAAAGGCGCTCAACGTGGAGCTCCAACTTGCGGTCGTTGGGAAGCCCTTTGTTGTAGAGGTAGATGGCGTCGGCAATGAAATAGACCTTCGGCCGTTTGACAAGACATTTGATTTGCATGAGGATGTCCTCGCCATTGCGAATCTGGGGTGGGGTGTCGAGACAGCCTTCCAACAGTTTACGACGGAAGATGATGCCCCACAGTACACAAACGCCCAGACGGGATGATAGCAGGTCGTGGATAATACCATCACCATCAACAAATCCTCGTCGCCCTGTATCGTAGAGTCGTCCGTATTGGTCGTAATAGGTGGCAATCACTTCGTCGGCACCGCTTTCTTCGATGGCTTGATACATGGTGCGCAGGGCTCCAGGCAATAGCTCATCGTCGGAGTCGACAAACATGATATACTTGCCTTGCGATTCCTCCATACCACGTCGACGGGCAGCAGTCACGCCGCCATTCTTCGTATGGATAATCCGGATGCGCTGGTCCTGCTGTGCCATCTTGTCGCAAATTTCTCCAGAACGATCGGTACTGCCGTCGTCAATAGCAACGACCTCGAAACTGTCGAAGTCCTGAGCCATGAGTTGGCGGAAACAGCGTTCGACGTAGGCCTCCTTGTTATAAACGGGTATGACGACTGATATCTCCATGATTACTTGTTGGCTTTCTTCAAGATGAATTTAATGCACTCGTCCATCATTTTCACGCGTAGAAGTTTCATGATGCTCATATACAGCAGACCGGCAAGCACCACTCTCATAGCCAGCAGGACATAGATGTTGGTGATGAGTGTGGTGGCAACGTAGGTAACGGCCATCACGCCCAGTGCAATTATTGCAAAAGGAATGGTGTCTTTCATTACATCCCATAGTCGTATGCCGATTAGTCGATGGGCGTATATCTGCCATACTAACAGCCAGACGATGTTGAGGGCAGAATAGGCGTAGACCACAACGAGAATCCCTTGTTTGTAGGTTGTCAGGATCAGTAGGAACTGCAATACAATCTGTGCGATGTTCAGGCGCATATTGATGTCAGCACGACCCTGACTGATAATCAGGTTCTTATAGAGCGAATAGAACGGCATGAAGGCTCCTCCAATGCAGAGTATTCGAAGAATGGGAATACTCTCCGTCCATTTTGGACCAATTGTGGACAGGATAAACTCATCGGCCACCAGTGCCAATCCGAACAAGGCAGGGAAAGCCAGCAATGAGGTAAAACGCAACATCTTGCGGAACACGCGTACTTCGCGTTGTTCGTCCTCTTCGTCGCGAATACTTACCATGACGGGTTGCGCCACTTGGTCTATCATTCCTCCTATGGTTTGGTAAGCCATCGTGTTCCATTTGAATGCCTGGAAGAAATTACCTACTACTTGTGGCGTGCGTGCAAAGAGCTTACCAAAGACAAACGTCAGGATATTGTTGTTCACCGTATTGACAATCATGGTGACGAGGATGTTCATCGAGAATCGGAACGTCTTTCGGATGGGGCTGAAGTCAATCTTCAGCGAAGGACGCCACTTGACGAAATACCACCGGCCAATGATGAGCATCGTAGAGTTGACGACCTGTTGCCAGGCCAGACTCCAGTAGGAGTAGCCGTTGAAAGCCAGAATGATGGCGGTGGTGCCAGAAATGACGAGAGCGGTAAGGCTGACGATGGTCATCTCGCGCTGCATCATATTCTTCATCATATAGGCGTTGGTGGAAATGCCCAGCGACGAGATGAAGAAGGCCAGGAAGATAAAACGCGAGAGGTCGGTCAGACAGGGCTGTTCGAAGAATACGGCTATCCAGGGTGCAACAGCGAACAGCAGGATGTAGAGGCAGAAACTGGTCAGCGTATTGAACCAGAAGACGGCATTGTAGTCGTTATCCGTAGGTTGTTTCATGTTGATGATGGCAGTGGAAAAGCCGCTCGACTGTAGATTTCCTGCAATCGCAGAGAAAATGACAATCATGCCGATGGGTGCCCATTCCTCAGGAGTCAGCATACGACCTAATAGAATGCCGATGAGTACATTCAGTATCTGCATGGTGGCATTGTTCAGTGCACCCCAGAAGAGTCCTTTTGCTGTCTTTTCCTTCAGGTTATCCATTGCGTCTGTGTTCGTCTATCATATCCATCAGTTTGTCGCTCTTACCAGTAATCGTCTTGCGGCAAAACATCTTGCCACAGGCCAGAAGGGTTTCGTAGTCAGCCTCCGTAAAGACCTTAATCTCCTTACCATATTCTATATAAGTAAGGGGTGTATAGTCCTCCAACCGTGTAAAGGCCCCTTCGGAAAGGATGCAACGCGAGGCAAAGGGCGACTGGAAGGCAATGGTCTGCCAAATGGTTTCCGACGGACAAAAACTGGTATTGAAATAGCGGACAAAGTCAGGATGGTTGTCCATAAAGTCCATGCAGTAAGTGGCCAATTCCGATGTGATACCCCACCAGTCTGCTCCTTTATAAAGTGCGTAATGTTGCCCGTCGACAGTGATGTACAGTTTTTTCCGAATACCCAATGCATACGATATTTTCCGTAGCGAAACCCTGAACTTGCTCTTCAGTGTGCCATAGCGCCAGGTGTGGTTGTTTAGAAAACGGTATTCCTGATATTGCTTAGCATCAATGCCTTGTTGGTGTTCCATGCAGATTCCCTGAATGAATTCCTGTCCCTTGTGCTGCGTCAGATAGTCCTTGATGCGTTGGTTGCTCCAGAGGGGGTAGTCCAATCCACTCAAGGTAAATAGATAATCGAAGTGCGTGCCGAAGGAGAGTGCTTCTTTCACCAAGGCCCTTTGGAACTTTACCTGCTGCATACTTGCCCACATGACATCATAGCGCTTCTCGATGAAATGGACGCGTGGGCAAGTAACCACTGTACGGAATTCTTGTAAGTTGCTTTTCAGGTCGACATGTACGAAAATCTCGCTATCCTCAGGCAGTTGTTCAGTAAGCCTGAGCAGATGCTGTGGATCCGTATGTGCCGAAATGAGGAACGCTATTTTCATCGTTTTTTTGGAATTTTCGATGCAAAAGTAAGCATAATACTTTGAAGTACCAAATAAAATGGCGAAAAAACTATAGCTTTCCTAACAGTTGTTTGGCAACGGTAACAGCCGAATTGGCATTGTCGCTATAGCCGTCGGCACCAATTTCGTCGGCAAAACCTTGCGTGACGGGTGCTCCACCCACCATCACTTTCACCTGATTGCGGATGCCGGCAGCCTCGAGAGCATTGATGACTTCCTTCATATAACCCATCGTAGTCGTCAGCAAGGCACTCATGCAAAGAATGTCGGGTTGGTTCTCTTTCACGGCTTGGATAAAGGTGTCGGCAGAGACGTCGATACCGATATTCACCACCTCGAAACCGCAGCCTTCGAGCATCGAGGCAACGAGATTCTTACCAATATCGTGCAGGTCACCCTTTACAGTACCAATCACCACCTTTCCTATTGATGTGCTGGCACTGCCTGAAAGCATCGGTTTCAGCAGTTCGAGAGCAGCCTTCATCGCACGACCAGCCATCAGCAACTGGGGTACAAAGGCCTTGCCATCCTGGAATCGCTGTCCAACTTTTCCCATGGCACGAATCATCTGACCGTTAATAAGGTCGGCAGGAGCAATGCCTTGTTCGATAGCCTCCTTCGTAGCTGCCGCAGCCTCCTCGCTCTTACCATTGAGGATGGCTCGGAATAGTCGCTCCTCAGGAGTGACGGAGGTGGGCTTGGCAGGTTGGGTAGGTTCTGTAGGTTTGGTAGGCTTGGTTGGTGAAACCAAAACCTTATTGGTTTGGGGACTGAGCGGCGACAGGAAGATTCCCGGGATGGGCTCAATGGCTTTTGCCATCATGCGGATATGGGCATCGGTGGTTCCGCAACAGCCTCCAAGGATGTTGATACAATGGTTCTCGAGCAACGGCCAAAGGTCTGCCACCAGACTCTCAGGCGTCTTATGATACCGTCCGTTACCATCGGGCAAACCGGCATTAGGATAAAGGCTCACTTTCAGACCAAACGATGCCAGCTGACAAACCAGTGGCGTCATCAGCGGAACATCAGATACGCAATTGATGCCAACGGAATAGAGTTTAGTGTTTTGAGATAGGAGGTGAGAGATAAAATCGGTGATGCTTTGTCCCAGCATATTGTGACCATCTGCTGTCGACACGCTGAAACTCAGCATGATAGGCAATGCGGGAGCCACTTCCTGAACAGCCTCGATGGCTATCTCGGCATTGCGGACATCGAAGATGGTCTCGATGAGCAAAGCATCCACACCACCATCTGCCAAAGCCTGAATCTGTTCTTTGTAGGCCTCGCGAAGCACTTGTTCATCAAGAGGCTCTCCACTCGTCGCAACAGATGTCGTGCGACTGGTTGGACCAATGCTGCCTGCCACGAAGCGAGGCTTGTCCGACGAACTGAATTCGTCGGCACACTGGCGGGCTAGACGGGCTGCTGCGAGGTTGATGTCACGGACACGGTCCTGCAATCCGTAATCACCTAACGAGATGCGCTGGGCGTTGAAGGTATTGGTCTCGATGATATCAGAACCAGCCTCCAGATATTTTCGATGGATTTCGCGGATGATGTCTGGTTTGGTCACCACCAGCATGTCATTACAATTCTCATCGAGATGGTACTGTTGAATCATGGTACCCATCGCGCCATCGAGCAACAGAATGCGGTCGGAGGGGAATTCTCTAGAATCTCTTGATGTTCTAGACTCTCTAGATTCCACGCGACGGATGATTTCTTCCACCTCGCGGTCGGCATCGTCCTTCATATCGGCAGGATGCAGGATGCGGGCGGTTTGGAAATCATCCACAATCTTCATCGCCTGCTCCACCTCGCGCTCATTGTGGAAGTCCATCTCGATATGAACACCGTCGCCACCGATATTGTCAAGCAGAGGACGCAGTTCGTCGAGTGTCACCCAACAAGCCATGATGCTCTTGCCTCCAGCGATGATTTTCTGATACAGCTCATACCACTTCGGTGAACCGCCCTGAGGCTCTCCCACACCTGGCGTCCATTGGATGGCATTCAGTTCCTTGATTTCCAGCAACGCGTCCAAATGATGCATCGCACCAACGCCGTCGAGATGGTAGAGTGTATAGTCAATCTTCTGGCATTGTTCGCGGATAAACGGCTGGACAAAACGGCGATAGTCATCTACGCTGATCATTGTCGAAATGTCACTTTGCAACTTCGACATCTTGCCCGGAGCCCACGACGAGAAATAACAAAACGCCATCTCATCGCCCTCGCGGATGATATCATAGAGTTCGTCGAACACTTGGAAATAGATGTCGTTTATCTGTTGCATTTGATGTTCAAGCACCTCTGGCTGCATCACGGTATCGAGCAATACCTTATCCGTTCCCTTGATGGCTGCGAGCACGTCAAGACCTTCCATCAAGTCGGGCATGCCCACATAATAATGTCCCTGTGCCTTCGCCTTACAGGCTTTCAATAGTTCCTTATGCAGCAGGTAGTTCGAATGCTGTGGATTGAACACGATATCATCAGAATAGTTGGGGTCAGGATGAATCCAGATGGTATCTTCGCCCCCCTCGAACACACCACCGAGAATGGCAGCCAGCGAACCTGGTCCCAGCTGGGTATTCGCTACAGGCAACATATCGGCCATCAGCGACGAGTGTGCTACATACCAATCCAGGTATTCTGCTCGCCACTGCGGGTCAAACCACCGTTGGTTCAAGTCACGATAGGGCTTGGGAGCAGGAATGTCGGCATGGGGCTTTACTCCTTCCTGAAAATGTTCCCACATATTCAGGATGATACCCTTATGGTTCCACCAGTCGATATAGTGTTTCTTTGTTTCTTCAAGATTCGGTTTCCAAGTCTGCATATATTTCATTTTTCTTTATTCCATTCGTTGAGGGCTTCGAAGAACGCATTGATGTTCTCTATGGGCGTGTGGGGTGGAGTGTCGCATCCGCTGGAAAGCACGAAGTTGGGGTGCTCACGCATCTTTTCCAACAGGTCAAGCGTCGCCTCACGCATCTGTGCAGGAGTACCGTCCTTAAAGAGTGACACAGGGTCGAGGTTACCCATTGCCAAAGCTGTCGGGGGAACTTCCTTGATGACCTCTTCCATCCGGCACTTATTGCCGAAGTGATAGGCTGCAGCCCCTGTTTCTACCATCGCTTCCGTGCAGTGCCCAGTATTGCCGCAATTATGTAGTATGACGATGAAGTGTTCGTCCTGTACCTTATTCACAATATACTTCACATACGCTGACGAGAACGTCTTGCAATCCTCGTTCGACAAAAGACCAGCCGCGGGCTCAGCCATTAGTACACCATTGGCTCCTGTCAGTTTCAGTGCCTCGCAGTATTTCTCTATAAACTGTGTACATTTTGCCAACAGCGTGTGGGCGGCATCGGGATTCTCGTAAATCAGCATCATGATGCCCGACATGTCGTAAAGACGACCAGCCAACGAGAACGGCCCGATACAACCCGCAAAGACTGGGCGGTCCTTGATAGCACGTGCTGCCAATAGATTGGCTTTCAGATACTGAGGAATACGCCCAGCGGAAAGCGATGGCACTTGCAGGTCGTTGATGCTCTTCGCGTCTGTCAGCATGTGGCCCACGACAGCAGGAACGGCCTCGTCGCTGAAGGCAATTTCGGCACCAAAAGCCTCAGCCTCGGTAGTTAGGTCCATGATGGTACAGGCCGCAGTGCTACGGTATGCTTCCGCCAGTTTGATAACTGCCTCAGCATGAACCTTACCATTGCTCACGGCCTCACGCACTGTGTTGCCGTTCTGCTCTATTCCTGGGTGCGTCATCACGGGCACTGCCGTCACCTTCGTTTGGCTGATGACGTCAGCCACCCATTGCTTCATATTCATCTTTCTTCTGTCCTTTGTGATATACAATAAGACTCTTAACCCTCCGTTTTGTCATCAAAGCCAAAAGGGCAAGGATAATCAATACCATGAGGACGAGAAAGATGTAAGGTGTATAACTCGATTTAGGTGATGTGGTGGCAAAGGTGGTTTGGTACTTAAGTATGCTGTCGATATAGGCATCGACCTGCGTCCAGTTCTCTGCCTCGATTTCAGCGATGAGGCGAGGAAAGACGTCGTGAATGTATTTCTGGTGTTCGGAATCAATGTCGTCAGGCAGTATTTCGTAGGCCGCATACCATGTTATGGTGCCTTTGGTTTCAGCATGTGGGAAAATGCGTAATGACTGCCAGCCGTCATAGTTGAAAACGTAGGTGCAGAACAACTGCTCTGCGCTGAGGCTGTCGGACGTGACAGATTGATGCAGACGAATATAGCTGTTGAGCGACATGACACGATTGTCGTTGTCGCAAACCAATAGCTGACAGAAATGAGCAGCTGTTGCTCTTGGCAGTGTGCCGACAGCACGCATACCGAGAACAACAGTTGCTAAAGAAAATACGATGATGAATCTCTTCATTAGATGGATTCAATGAAACGGATGACAGCGTCGCGGTCGGCCTTCTTCAGATGATAGAATTTCTCCGTAGCGCGGTAGCCGTCAGATTGCTTAGAGTATCCGTGCCACATAATGGCCTCCAGAATGGTGCGTGCACGGCAGTCGTGCAGACGATCGTCAGCACCAGTCAGCTGGCGCGACAGTCCGCGACCCCAGAGTGGGGTAGTGCGACACCAGCCAGTACGGATATCGTTTTTCATGAACAATCTGTGCTGTACCATATCGGTATAGGGCCAGATGGTCTGATTGGCAAAGCGGGGCAACATCTTCGAGGCGTCCTTCCCAATGCTTTGGGCGTATGCCTTAATAGAGGCGTCAATCCACATATTGTCATCACCAGTAGTCCATGAGGGACGGTGACACTGGGCGCAACCCAGTTCCGTGAACAATTCCTTACCTCGTTGCACGTCGGTCTCGTTCAGGTTGCGTGCAGCAGGAACAGCCAGTCCGCGATGCCAAACCATAAACTGGTAGTACTGTTTGTCGTTCATTTCCTCTTTGCCGTTATAGGGAGCGCCATAGAACAGATACTTGTCGAAAGTCTCCTTCTTGGCAATCGACGAACAACTCAGGATTTCGTTCACACGTTCTGCAATACCTTCGTCTGTGCCATCGGCATAGTAGGGGTGCAGGATGCTCGATTCAGCAGCGCCATGCTGTTTGATGTATGCAATGACCTCCGCATCTTCGCTCTGTGCCTTGGCCCAGGCGGGTGTGCTGTAGAGCCAGTGACGGTCACTACGTGTCACGTTGGTAATGTTCCAAATGGCGTTGGCACCGGCACCGTCCTGCAATGTACCGCGCGTCATAGCGTAGGTGAAGCGTTTCAATGGTCCGTGGTCGCCGTGGAACATACCTGTGTCGTTATAACCTGCGGAATAGTAGGCAGAAGCCTTGAACTTGCCAGCCTCCTTGTCCCACATGGCCGGATTCAGCTCGACATACTTCGATTCTGCCTTCCATTGTGCCTCGATGTCCTCGTCTCTGATGGCATCGAGCAGACCTGTGCCATAGACACCAATGGTCGATTCAAGGCGTACGTCGTAGTTGGTGGGCTTGGGATTGGTGTTGAAAGCCTCCTGCGGAATACGTACCTCAGGATAGATTAGTGCATACTGCTCACCGTCCTCAAACTGCATAGGCAGGCCGCTCTCCATCTCTGTGACTGTCTTCCAATCGATGCTGATGAGGTCCTCGTTGATGGGAGCCTTGAAGGGCGCCATAGCCTGTGTCTGAGGCATTCCCGTTACCTCGCTGATGTAGGCGTTGTTGTCAGGATGATAGATAACCAGCAGGTAGCCGTTGCCAATCTGGTTGGCACGATATTCCGTCTGGCGCTTGCCGTGACCATAGCTTGGGTGACAGGCAATACACGAGTTGCGCACCCATGCAGGACCCAGTCCCTTGCGAGGCTCTTGCTCGAAGGTGTAGAGCTTCTCGAAGAAACCTTCACCTACAGTAAATTCTTCCTCCATCCCAACTTGACTGGTCACAGCCGGAGCAGGAGCCGAATAGCTGGCTTTCTCCGTTGTTCCCAGCTTTCCGCCAGGATACCATTCTTCGGCAGTGAAGTTGCCTGTTGCTTTGCCAAAAGCTTGTTCGTCAGGCGTCAGCGGTCCTAACTCCGTACCGCTGTCATCACTGTCGGAACATGCTGACAGCATAGGAACTGCCAGCATGCTCACGATAAATAGACGTGATAGTTTGTTCATAGTTTTTTCACTTTTCACTTACTCTTCTGTTTCCCAGTTTTCGTCGTCCTCGAAGTTGATGTTCCAGATGGTGCAGCAGTACTTCACGAAGGGCGAAGGCATATTGCTGATAGCCTCGATAGCGGTGACGTAGCCGTTCTCCACAGTCTGGTTGACAGCCTCGCTCTTGACGCTGGCAAAGAAGGTGTGGAACGAATAGTCGTTGGCGGTCTTGTCGGTAGAGCCCAACCATACGTTACGAATGGAGCGGATGTTGTCGCGGAAGTCGGTGATGGAGTTGTAGCTGTAGGGCGACTCCACGTAACTCACGTCGCCAGCAGCGAAGGGATTGGCAATCTTGGCCGTTCCTACCTCGTTGGCAATAGCCACGCACGAACCCTCGTCGTCGCTCAACACCTGGGCGATAGCGGCTTTCAGGGTAGAGAACGTACTGTTGCTTCCGCTGATACCGGCCTTCACGAGGTTGTCGCCATACGACAGTCCCTTCTCCGTCTGATAGTCCAGACCAGCGGCCTTCACGACGCTGAGGCGATTGCTGTTGACACCACCGTCCCAAGCGCACTGCAACTGGAAGCAACGTTCCTTCAGCAGCTTGCAAATAGTCTGGGCGTATGCCAGTTCCTGAGCACCACTGACATTCTCGAAATTCTTGTAGGTGTCGTTGCCCTGCAACTCGGCAACCTTACGAGGCTGACCGTCGCGGAACAGGATGAACTCCAGAGCGTGGAAACCCAAGATAGTGGCATCCTCGAGCATTTCTTCGTCCATGCCATTGTTGAAGTAGCTCAACAACAGCGTACGGTTCAGAGGCCATGAGTCGATGGTGGGGTCGATGTCGAAGTCGCTGGCAGCACCCATCAGAAATGCCTCCGACTGCTCCCAATACTTACGGGCCTGCTTGAAGTCGTCGCAGGCACTGTTAATCTGAGCCTGGGTGATGGTGTTGACAGTCAGACCGTTCAGCGTTCCTTCCAGTGCCTCCGTCTCGTCTGCCAGTTTCGTGTAGGTCGGAATAATCACCTTGCTCACCAGCGTTTCCAGTGTCTTGCGCAGATACGTCTCCTGGTCCTCAGAGAGTTTCGAGCTGGCAATGACGGCATTGGCAGCCTCGAGTTCACCAACCAAGTCCACGCATCCGTCGATAGCTGCCTCTCCGAACGCCTTGTTCGAATAGTTGGCTGCCACTGTGTTTGCCGGATAGGTGTCTTGATCGACAATCGGATTGGTTTTCACAATGTTAAACTGGTTGTTGTCGTCACTATTGTTGTCGTTGTCACTGCTGCAGGCAGTGAATGCCAGTCCCATCAGCAGGACGGCCATAGAGTAAATTGTCTTTTTCATTTCTTTTTTCATTATTTTGTTATACCGTTATTCCGTTATTCCGTAATTCCGTTATTCCGTAATTCCGATTAGAGGAAAAATCCCTCATACGCCACGCCGATATTGATGCTGGGTTCGTCGTTGTAGATTGACTTGAGGAATCGCTTCGAGTATTCGCCCTTGATGACTATCTGCGGAATGGGATGATAATTCACACCAAAGGCCATACGCTTCACGGCAGTATAGTCGTAGGCCGTCCCCTTGGTATTGCTGGCGTAGGGATTATATGCCTCGTAGCGGCCGAAGACGTATAGCTTCTGATTGTTTGCACGCAAAGATGCAATCTGCGAGAACACGTCGTAGCCTGCCTCAATGCCCACAGCGTAGGCATTCTTCGATACAAAAGCCGAGTGTTTGTAGGGCGACTTCGAGTTCAGGCGGTTGTACACATATTTCAATTGCTCTGCGTCGCCCAGATAACCGTAGTCAGCCTGTCCGCGAACTATCCAGTTGTGGGCTTTATACGTGAAGTCGAAGGCTCCGACAACCACCGTGCCTTTGTATTCTGCATCTACACCGTTGGCATTGCGCGGATAGCTGTTGCCGATGCTGTGACCGTAGTATCCGCTGAGTCCGATGCGCAGGCCGGGAATGGTGTAGTTGTCCAGACGCAGGGATACACCGTATTTGTTGGCAACGTCAAACTCCAGTGGCGACTTATGACCTTTCTTAATCCATCCGACGTTGGTGAAGTTGTCGGCATTCAGACCTGCCAAGAATTGCGCCTCGTAGCGGAAGTCCTTGTATCGGCCCCATAGCGATACGCCCGTCTGGTGCCACGTGCAGGGCATGATGGTGCTTTCGCCCTCAGGACGATAGACAGTGAAGAAATTCAGGGGCTCGTGGTGGGCGTTGGTCAGACCGACAGGCACCACGATATGGCCTGCGCGGACGTTGACGGCACGCGAGAACGACTTCTGAATCCAAAACTGTTCCAGCTCTACCTCGCCGCCTTTCTCCGTTTCCTGTTCCCATTCGCCGCCTTCTTCGTCTTCCTTCTCGTAGGCTATGCCGTTGCCTCCATGTTCGAACTCAACCTCGGTGCCGAACGTCCAGCCCTTGCCGAAGTCGTAACCTAAGTAGATGACTGCATGGGGAATGTCGAAACGTCCGTGACTGGGGTCGTCCTTGTGTTCCTCAGGCTGACTGTAGCGGCTGACGTGGTCGCTATAGAAATTACGCGAGAACACTGCCTCGCCGTATCCTCCCACGCTGAGGCGCGACCGACGGATGCTGTCTCCGTCGTTGCCCGCCCAGCATTGTAAACTAACAAAAACTAATAATGCAAAACCTATTCTTTTCATATCTTTACCTTTTACCTTTGACCTTAGACCTTCAACCTTTGACCTTGGACCTTTTCTTTCCGGCTGCAAAGGTAAGGACTTTCAACAAATGCCACAATACCTAAAAATGATGAAATCGGTTGCAACTCTTGCACGATTCATGAAAAATGAGTACTTTTGCATCGTCAAAAATAAATAAGGTACGCAAGATGAAGAACGTGAAGATGTATGAAGCGGGCGACAAGATGATAACGCTCATCAAGGACAACTACAGTGTGCTGCAGGCATTGGGCTCGTTTGGCATTAACCTGGGTTTCGGCGACAAGACCGTCAGCGAGACATGCCACATGAACGGTGTGGACACCTACACTTTCCTGGCGGTAGTCAACGCACAGCTGAACGACATCACCACTTATGAGGATGACGACCAACTCGATGTCCCCACACTGTTGCACTATCTGAAAGCCAGCCACGCCTACTATCTCGACTTCCAATTGCCTTTCATCCGTCGCGAGTTGCAGGAAAGCATCAGCGACGATGATCCGCTGGGCACGCTCATCATGAAACTCTACGAAGAGTACGCACAGGAAATCCGTCGTCACATGAAGTACGAGGAGAAGACGCTCTTCCCATACGTGGAATCGCTGCTCGAAGGCCGTCCCATGAACGACTACAACGTGGAGACCTTCTCGAAGCACCACGAGCAGACGGACAAGAAACTGCGCGAACTGAAACTCATGATTATCAAGTACCTGCCAGCCGATGCACACCGTAACAACCAGCTCACGGCAACGCTCTACGACATCTACAACAACGAGGAATGGCTGCGACAGCACGCCGAGGTGGAGGACCACATCTTCACACCCGCCATCAAGCGACTCGAACGCACTACCAACCGTGAGGACATCTCAAAGAACATCTCGCAGATGGTCTTCAAGGGCGGACAGGACACCAGCGAGGCACTTAGCGACCGCGAACGCGACGTCATCATCGGCGTCGTACAGGGCATGCAAAACAAGGAGATAGCCGACCGCCTATGCATCTCCGTCAACACCGTCATCACCCACCGCCGCAATATCGCCCGCAAGCTACAAATCCATTCCCCCGCAGGCCTCACCATCTACGCCATTGTCAACGGACTTGTCGACATCTCCAGCGTCAAATTGTAAGTTCAGTTATATCCACGTCAGTTTTCTCCACAAGCCCTCTAACGGTCCGCGAGGATGGCTGCTAAACCAATAGCGGGTCTTATACATCATTCTTTCTTCGTTTTTTCTATTTCCTGACGATGACGCTACCGCTGGCCTGATGAGTAGCCAGGATCAGCACCTCGGCAATCTGCACGTGCTCAGGAGCATTGACAGCATAGACGGCAACGTCGGCAATATCATCACCCGTCAGGGGTTTGATGCCTTTGTAGACCGTGGCAGCCCGATTGTTGTCTCCGTGGAAACGAATGTTGCTGAAGTTGGTCTCTACGAGTCCCGGCTTCAGGTTCGTCACGCGGATGGCCGTATTGGCTACATCGATGCGCAGACCGTCGGAAAGTGCTTTCACGGCAGCCTTCGTGGCACAATACACGTTGCCGCCAGCATAGGCAGCATCGCCTGCCACAGAACCGACATTGATGATGTGTCCGCGATTGCGCGCCACCATCCCCGGCACGACGAGTCGCGTCATCGTGAGCAAGCCCTTGATGTTTGTGTCAATCATCGTTTCCCAGTCGTCATAACTGCCCTCATACTCGGGTTCCAACCCCAGCGCCAGTCCGGCATTGTTCACCAGCACGTCGATCTCCTGCCACTCAGCGGGCAGTTCCTGAATATACTTTGCAGCCTTCTCGCGGTCTCTCACGTCGAAAGTCAGCGTCAGCACGTTTGTGCCCTTCGCCTCCAGTTCCTTACGAATCTCCGACAGTCGCTGCTCGTTTCTTCCCGTCAGAATCAGTCTGTCACCATTCTCGGCGAACTTCCTTGCACAAGCGAGTCCTATCCCGCTTGTCGCACCTGTTATCAATACAATTTTATCCATACCTCCAGAATTATTATACTTTATTTGTTTGCAAAGATACGAATAATTATGGATATTTCCAAATTATACCTTTATTTCCATTTCAAAACCCTTCCATTCCTCTCCGTCAATCGCATAGGAATCTTCCCCTGTGATGTGGAAGCCGACGGACTTGTAGCATTCGACGGCAGAAAGATTATCACAAAACACACCAAGGGTAATCTTCTGAGCATCCAGTTCCTGCTGTGCATAATCGATAGCAAGACGTAATAGCTGTTTGCCATAGCCTTTACCTCGTTTCGAATCGTCCACGATGACAAAACCAAAACGCACAAGCGTCCTATCCTCTGAGGGGAATCTCAATAGGATATGCCCGACGATTTTCTCTCCCACGACAGCCGTGAGCGGATACATGTTTTCTCCCTCGTACTGTTCCATCATCTCTTCAGGCTGAACAGGGAAATCCTTATACCTGTCAGCACTCCATAGCCGGAAGGCATGTTTATTCTTGCACCAATTCAGAATAGTCAGAGCA
>JAFSNG010000037.1 GCA_017447515.1 Prevotella sp.
AAAAGTTTTGCAGATTCATATTTTCTTATTACCTTTGCACCCGCTAAACGACAAGAGAGACATTTTGGTGCGTTAGTTCAGTAGGTTAGAATGCCTGCCTGTCACGCAGGAGGTCACGAGTTCGAGTCTCGTACGCACCGCCAAAGAAGTCTCAATAGAAGCGCAAAGCAAGGTGCGTTAGTTCAGTAGGTTAGAATGCCTGCCTGTCACGCAGGAGGTCACGAGTTCGAGTCTCGTACGCACCGCTGAAGAAAACGATAGCTCACTGGAACAGCAACGTCCGGTGAGCTTTTTAACTTAAAAACGATATGAAACAGACAATTCTCGTTACTGGCGGCACCGGATTCATCGGTAGCCACACCACCGTAGAACTGCAGAATGCAGGCTACAAAGTAGTCATTGTTGATAACCTCTCCAACTCGAATGCCAACGTCGTCGACGGCATTGAGAAGATTACGGGTATCCGTCCGGCATTCATCAAGGCCGACTGCTGCGACAAGGACGCTATGGAGCGCATCTTCCAGCAGTATCCCGACATTGAGGGTATCATCCACTTTGCTGCCTCGAAAGCTGTGGGTGAGAGCGTGGAGAAACCCCTGATGTACTATCGTAACAATCTGTTGTCGCTCATCAATCTGCTGGAGCTCATGCCGAAATACAACGTGAAAGGCATTATCTTTTCATCGAGTTGCACGGTTTACGGACAGCCCTCACAGGAGAATCTGCCCGTTACCGAGAATGCACCTGTCCAGAAGGCTATGTCACCCTACGGCAATACCAAGCAGATTAACGAGGAGATTATCCAAGATTATATCCACAGCGGCGCTCCCATCAAGTCAATCATCCTGCGCTACTTCAACCCCATCGGTGCCCATCCCTCTGCATTGATTGGCGAATTGCCCAATGGTGTGCCTATGAATCTGATTCCTTTCGTTACCCAGACCGCAATGGGTATTCGTGAGCAATTGAAGATTTTCGGCAACGACTACAATACCCCCGACCATACCTGTATCCGCGACTATATCTATGTCGTCGACCTGGCTGATGCGCATGTCAAGGCAATGGAGCGCGTGCTCGACAAACCCGAGACAGATTCTGTCGAGGTGTTCAACATCGGAACGGGCCGCGGACTGTCGACCCTTGAGGTTGTCGAGGGCTTCGAGAAAGCTACTGGCGTGAAGGTGAACTGGACCTATGCTCCGCGTCGAGAAGGCGATATCGAGCAGGTTTGGGGCAATGTTGACAAGGCTAACAAGGTGCTGGGCTGGAAGGCTGAGACACCTACCGAGGAGGTACTGAAGTCGGCCTGGAAGTGGCAAAAGAAATTGCGTGAAGACGGTATTCAGTAACGATTTTACCCTTGTGTAGTTCAATCACTATAAACGGAAAATCGGGAACTCCTTTGTTTACAGGAATTCCCGATTTTTCTTTGAGGTGCCTGGCGGATTCGAACCGCCGTAGACGGTTTTGCAGACCGTTGACTAAGCCACTCATCCAAGGCACCGTTTCAGCGAAGAAAGAGCAATGCTCGCATTGTCTCTTTTGAGCGTAGGGGCTGACCTAAGGTCAAGCACCTTGGTTCAATCACAGCATTTTTGCGATTTGCGGGTGCAAAGGTACGAATTATCTTGGACTCTACCAAATTTTTTGCAGTTTTTTTTCAATTCGCAATCCTTGCACGGGTCTCCACCCTCGCGAACGGCATCATACACCCGCCAAGCGGCATATCCAAATGCCGCAAAAAGGATGATGACCGTAATCAGAATCTGTATATCCATGATTGCAACGCCACACTCTCAAAGAGAGAACCAATATTAGTTCCTCAATTTCCTCAGCAACACCCTGTTGATGGCCTGAATCTTGCGACCGCCTTTCTCAATGTCCTGCGTGAAATCCTCGCGTACATTATTTATATTATTAAAGAAATCGCTGAAGGCGTTCAAAACTTGATTGGGCTGTGCCTCATCCTCGCTCACCTCAGGGTTGGCAACAATCTTGATACCCAGATGCTCAATGTGCACGTCGATGTCGTTGTCGGTCATGATGGGATCACCGTCGAAGTGGATAGCTCCCGGTTCCTTGCGATGGATGTGCAGGCTGCGCGTGCAGAACGTCTTGATTTTCGAGTTGTTGCCCAGCGTCTTCATAAACAGGTCGGCGGCAATCTGCGGAGCATCCAGCGCCGTAAAGGGTTCCATGATGATGACATTCATCTCGCCATCCTTCATCGTTGCCCCTGGCGCGATGTAGGCGTTGTTGCCGTATTGCGATGCGTTGGCACAAGCAATGAGGAATGCCTTATAGCGGCTCGTACCTGTGTCGTCAATGATCTCATACGTCTCGGGCTTGTATTTCAGTCCCTCCTTCAACACGTTCTCCACATACGTTATCGGTCCGCGTTTTCCCGCCTCGGCAAATTTCAACGAGATAAAAGCGTCGAAGCCCATGCCGCATGTGCAGAAGAATGGCAGACCGTTGATGACGCCATAGTCAAACGACTCTATCTGACACGTGTTGATCAGTTCCAGTGCTTTTGTCACATTCAGCGGGATGCACAGATGTCGCGCCAGCCCGTTGCCCGAGCCACAGGGGATGATGCCCAGTGCCGTATCGGTATGCACCAGCGACCGCGCCACCTCGTTCACTGTTCCGTCGCCACCTACCGCAACGACGACGTCCACGCCTTCCTTGGCTGCCTCGCGGGCTATCTCGGCCGCATGGCCACGGTATTCCGTAAAGCGTATCTCGCAGTCGAAGTGTTCGGAGTCTATCACCTCCGCAATCTGCTCAGGGATGTGTTCCTTGTTGTCGGTACCCGAAATAGGGTTGACGATGAATATGATGCGTTTTTTTGTACTCATTTGAATGCAAAATTACAAAAAACTACCGAATTTTAGAACATATTTTGAAATAAATTAAGTAAAAATGACATTTTATCCATTTTTTTGTGCGCAGTTTAAAGAAAAATGTGTATCTTTGCAGTCTGAAAACAAATATGTGGCTTCGGCTGCACCTATTTTTATGGGACAATTACAAGAAAAATACAAGCTTTATCGTGAGCCTCAGAAGTTTATGGAGGCTGACGTATATCCTTATTTCCGCGCCATCGAGGGCAAACAGGGAACTGAGGTAGAGATGGGTGGCCATAAGGTCTTGATGTTCGGCTCCAACGCCTACACAGGACTGACGGGCGACCAGCGTATCATCGATGCTGCCAAGGCTGCACTCGACAAGTATGGCTCGGGATGTGCCGGAAGCCGTTTCCTCAACGGTACCCTCGATTTGCACGTACAGCTGGAGAAGGAAATATCAGAGTTTATCGGCAAAGACGACTGCCTGTGCTTCTCGACGGGTTTCTCCGTCAATCAGGGCGTCTTGGCAATGGTAGTTGGCAAGGACGACTATATTATTTGCGACGATCGTGACCACGCAAGTATTGTGGACGGTCGTCGTCTTTCGTTTGCCCGCCAGCTGCATTATAAGCACAACGACATGGCCGACCTCGAGCGCGTGCTCCAGAAGCTACCCTATGAGGCTATCAAACTGATAGTTGTCGACGGTGTTTTCTCGATGGAAGGCGACCTCGCCAAACTGCCTGAGATTGTAGAGCTGAAGCACAAGTACAACTGTTCCATTATGGTCGACGAGGCCCACGGCATCGGAGTATTTGGCAAGCAGGGCCGCGGTGTTTGCGACCATTTCGGACTCACCGACGAGGTAGACCTCATCATGGGAACATTCTCGAAGTCGCTGGCCTCCATCGGTGGTTTCATTGCCTCCGACTGGGACACCATCAACTTCCTGCGCCACACCTGCCGCACATACATTTTCTCCGCATCCAATACGCCCGCAGCCACCGCTGCCGCTATGGAGGCACTGCACATTCTGCAGCAGGAGCCCGAGCGCATCCAGGCTCTGTGGGATGTCACCCACTACGCTCTGCAGCGTTTCCGCGAAGAAGGCTTTGAGATTGGCGATACCGAGAGCCCCATCATTCCGCTCTACGTACGCGACGTCGATAAGACATTCCTTGTCACCTCTTTGGCATTCAAGGCCGGTGTGTTCATCAATCCCGTCATTCCGCCCGCATGTGCTCCGCAGGACACTCTCGTGCGCTATGCCCTGATGGCCACCCACACCAAAGAGCAGGTCGACCGTTCAGTCATCGCACTGAAGAAGATCTTCGTCGAACAAGGTATTATCAAGTAAAATAATTACCGAAATATTTGCGGGTGTCGCAAAAAATGCGTACCTTTGCATCCGATTTAAAAAATCGTATGCGAAATCAGGCTTCGCCTCAGCATAGAGCGAGTTCTCTGCATTCGGCTTGCACTGATTTTGTCACCGCAAAAAATCGAGGTGTAGCGCAGTTGGTAGCGTTCCTGGTTTGGGACCAGGCTGTCGCAGGTTCGAGTCCTGTCACCTCGACCACTCATATGAAAAGAGTCCGCTAACTATCAATTAGTTAGCGGATTTTTTTTGTAAGCGTCCCAAGAATTGAAATCACCAAGTCAGCCCTCGTAGTCGATAAAGTCGCGGCCTTCGGGTTCGAGGTGGATTACTGATAGTCCTTTTTATGGAAGGTGGCTTCTAGGAGCCGGGTTCCTTTCTGGCTGGTGGAATGGTAGACGTAGCGGATGTCGTAGCCGGCATCCTTGTAGAGCTTGAGACTGGCGGAGTTTTTGAGTTCCTTGAGCAGGAGGCCGCGGGCGTCGTGCTGTTTCAAAGCCTCGGCGTCGTCAAGCACTCCGCCAACAGTGTAGTAGTAGGTCAGGAGGTGGGGTTTGGCGAAAGTCATGCTGTCGAGGGTGACGTTTTCTGTGACGAGGACGGGACACTTCTTCTGCGTGTATTCCTTGCACTCGCGGGCACAACGGTCCTCGAGCGACTCCTGACAAGCGCAGAGGAAAAATACAAATAGGACTGCGAATATTTTTTTCATATTGACCACGAATTTGTTTATTGGTTATTGTTTATTGTTTCTCCCAGCAGCTGCTGGATATAGGGGCGGGGCCAGTCTTGCAGATGGAAGCGCTGGTCACCGTATTGCATCAGGTCGAGGTCGATGGTGACGCGCGATTTTGTGCGACGGGACTCGGCCTCGATGGCCTTGAGCTGCTGTTGCAGTTCGTCGGCAGTAAGCGACGTACGTCCGGCAATCAGTCGGTTGGCATAGCAAATGCCGGAGCCGTGGATGTCCTGCGTCCAAAGAATGCGTGAGAGCTGCACGTCGGAGAGCAGGCACGACAGGCGCTGGGAGGCCCAGTGGATGTGAGCGGCCTGATGGTAGTTGGAACCAAGGGCGACGAGAATATATTCTTTTTCGACCACAGATTACACGGATTAATCGGATTTATTTTCGTTCTTTGAGGATGCCGTGACGGTAGGCGTAGAGTAGCTGGCGGAGGTCTTCAATCTGAGCGCGCAGTTCGTCGCCCTTGTCGGTGTCGGCCACCCGCATACGATGGGCAGAGAGTTCAACTAGCTGCGTAGTAGACTTGATATCAAGACCGCGCTGAATGGCATCTTGCGCACTGGTAAACGGCTCATGCTGAACGAGCTGGAAGCCACGGCTGTGGTAAACGAGCGTGTAGCCTGCAATGCCCGTCTCGTTGTGATAGGCCTCGGAAAAGCCGCCGTCGATAACCATCAGTTTGCCGTTGGCCTTGATGGGATTCTCGCCTTTGGCAACATGGACGGGTACGTGGCCATTGATGATGTGGCGGTTCTGACCCTTGACGCCAAAAGCGTCTAAGATTCGGTCGCAAACCTCCTCGTTGTCGCGTAGCAGGAAGTAGTTGCCTTTCTCCTCTTTGTAGGTGCTCTTGTCCTTCAGGAAGTAGCGTTCGAAGGTAGCCATCTTCGATTTGTTGAAGAGGGGAGAGTCCTTACCGCTCCAGAGGTAGAGGAAGTAGTCGCGTGCATAGAGGCGCCGTTCCTGTTCGGTATCGTTTTCGAAGGCCGCACGCACCATCATGCCGATGTTGTGCATGAGGTCCTTGCCACTGTATCGCTCGCCTTTGTAGAGTTCGACCTCCTTCAGCGAACCGTCGTCGTTGAGGGGTATGGCAGCATGGAACAGCAGGTTCTGATTACAGATGGTGTACATGCAACCGTGGGAGAGCAGCATCTTGATATGCTTGCGGAGTTTCTCGCTGACACGGAACGAATGATGCAGACGCTCCATAAGCTGGTGCTCCTCGGGAGTAAGTTCGTTGGGATTGTCGGGGTCGACGGTTGGGAAGTGACACGACTTCATTTCATACTCCTGACCATCAACAACGTAGACGCCACGCTGATAGTCGATATGTTCGAGTACGCAGCGATTCTCCATCTGCCATTCAGGACGACGGTGGAAAATCTGTGCTTCCTTCTTGAGCTGAATGACGCTGATGGCCTTGTGCATCTGAGCCGTCAGACGCTGGTACTTGTCGTCCATGGTGTTGCCATTCAACAACCTGGGGATGAACTCTTCGCAAGGGTCGTCGCCATAAACCTCCATAGCGAAGGTGGCCAGCGGCACAAGGTTGATGCCGTAAGCCTCCTCGATGGTGGTCAAGTTGGCATAGCGCAGACACAGGCGCAGCACGTTGCAGATACAGGCGTTGTTGCCCGCACAGGCTCCCATCCACAGGATGTCGTGGTTGCCCCACTGAATATCCCAAGAGTGGTACTGTCGCAGGGTGTCGAGAATGATGTGTGCACCAGGGCCGCGGTCGTAGATGTCGCCAAGGATGTGCAACTGGTCGATGGCCAGTCGCTGGATGACGTTGCAGATGGCAACAATGAAGTCGTCGGCCCGTCCTGTAGAGATGATGGTGTCGACGATGACACTGACATAGGCGGCCTTGTCGATGTCGTCGGTACGTTCGTGGAGCAGTTCCTCGATGATATAGCCAAACTCCTCGGGTAGCGACTTGCGCACCTTGGAGCGTGTGTATTTCGACGATACATCGCGACAGACGGCCACCAACCGGTGGATGGTGATGTGATACCAGTCGTCGAGATCCTCTTCGTTGGCCTTGATGAGTTCCAGTTTCTGTTCGGGATAGTATATGAGCGTACACAGTTCGCGTCGCTCTGCCTCGCGGATGTCGCCTTTGAACAGCTCGCTGACCTTGCGTCGGATGTTTCCGGAGGCGTTCTTCAGTACGTGCTGGAAAGCGGCACTCTCGCCATGCAGGTCGGCCAAGAAGTGTTCCGTCCCCTTGGGGAGGTTCATGATGGCCTCGAGATTGATAATCTCCGTCGAAGCAGCTGCAATATTCGGAAACGAATTGGAGAGCAGCTGCAAGTAGTGCATGTCGCGATTTGTAGTATCTGTATTCATAGTTTTTACTTTTTTACCTTTATATTTTTAGGTGGTTATCTATCGTTGTACGTAATTGTCGTGTCTTGCGGTTGTTAAGCGGCAGCACGGGCATAAAGCCTTCGGTGAGTCCGGTGAGGTCGCTCATGAGTTGCATGATGTAGCGGGCCATCTTCAAGAGACGGCGCTCTTTCAGCGATTCGGCAAGTTCTTCCTCGTCGCAGCTGTGCTGACGGAGTTCGCGATCCATCTCTATCAGGTGCTTGATGCTGAACTGTCCGTTGGCAATGAGTTTGCGGATGGTCTTGAACGAGGCTATCAGTCGTTCGTTCTCAGAGGCGAACTGATTGCCGATGGTAGTACCGATGAGTGGCACTTCCTGATAGCCGTCAGGCCAGAAGTGGTCGATGTTTTTCACATCAATGTCCTGTGCTTCAAGTCCGAGGATGCGCAGTCCGCGTTGGATGGTGTCGGTAATCTGTTCGTGGTGGGCATAGAGCATGACCTCGCGCCAAGGAACAGACACAGCAGCGGGTAGGGCAGTGACGGCCTCTTCGGGCAGCCAGCGCTTGTCTCCCATGATGCCTGCCATGAGGATGGTTTTCAGCGTCTGGTGCATCTCGGGCGATAGGAGTTCCAGTGTGTTGGAATCCATGATTTTGCGATAGAGCGCGAATGTCTGTCGAGCCATTTCTCCTTTGGATATAGTACTGGTTATCACGCTGTTACGGATGGTTACCAGTCGACGGTTCCACGCCAGATGTTCCATACATTCCTGCTCCATGCGTCCTTGGATGATGATGGCGTAGGCTTGTTGGATGATGCGCTGCTGATAGAGCACGCGTTTGGGGAGTTTGTCTTTCCAATAGTCTTTTTCCTGCACCCACGGCTCCAGCTGTCCGTGGGGCGTTACCACCAGTCGGCAACCCTTGCACAGGGCTATGTTGACAATGTTTCGTGAAGAATTGCGCCAACAGCCGTGTAGGTGGAGAATGTCGTAATGGCTGCCTTGAAGGAGTGTCCGTGCATCGTCTGCATTCGACGACAGATGGTTCTCGGCATCGCGTCCCATGCTCGCTTGTAGCATGGCAACATGCTGGCTAACCATCTGGTCCTCAGAGTTATAGTAATGCAGGATTCTCATCTTTAACCAATAACCAATAACTTTCACTTTTTCATCTTTTATAGCCCTAACCACACACGCAGACGCAAGCCCAGCAGGCGCAAACCGCGAATGCGCTGGTCAATGAGTCGGATGGCATCGAAGACATGTTCCCGCCTCACGCAGACCGCATCGTAGAGACCGCGCTGCTTGCGGAACCACGTGCCGTAATAGTCTCTGAAACTATGGCGTTCGGCCTTGCGGATGGTGGGGCGTAGGTCGTCCAAATCGGTGGCAACGACATGTGTCACGCGGTCTTTCTTCCTATTGGTGTACACCAGCGACGCCTCGCCATCGGCCAGTCCTGCCAACCATTCCGTATTGATAGGCGGACGGTGGATGTCAGCCAGCACGATATAGTCGTAGTGGGCAGCTTTCGCTCCCACACTCAGAGCCAGTCGTTTACGGCTGGGATTGACGATGACTGACTCCGGCAGGAAGGTGGAATACAACAGGGGGTATTCCGCTTTCAGTCGTTTCAGCACGTCAGGTGTTTCGTCGGCAGACATGTTGTCCACCACGATGACTTCGTACGTTCCCTCATAGGGTAGGGTCAGAAACGCGGGAAGGTTTTGCTCCAGCGCTTCTGCCTGGTCGTGAACGGTCATCACGATGGAAATGGATGGCTGCTTCTGATTGTCTATACTCATTCTTTCGTTTTCGTTTTTTATATTTCGTCGCTCATATAGCCTTTGGGCAATGGACGACAGTTATACTGAGAGGCCATGATTTCACCATAGGCACCAGCTGAGCGGATGGCCAGGAGGTCGCCACGATGACAGCAGTTCAGGTCAATCTGCTTGGCAAAAACATCCGTCGACTCACAGATAGGTCCCACCACGTCGTATGTCTCCTTAGGCTCCTCGCTCGAGATGTTCTCAATCTTGTGGTAAGCCTGGTAGAGGGCAGGCCGGATGAGGTCGGTGAATCCTGCGTCGACAATGCAGAACTGCTTCACGCTACCCTTTTTAATATATAAGGTACGCGTGATAAGGCTGCCGCATTGGGCCACAACGGCACGACCGAGTTCGAAATGCAGCGTCTGACCCGGGCGCAGTTTCAACTTCTTGGCATAGGTGTCGAAGTAGTCCTTGAAGTCAGGGATGCTGACTCGATTGGGGTGCTGATAGTCTATGCCCAGTCCGCCACCGACGTTGATGTGCTCAACGGTGATGCGATGGCGCTCCAGCTCATTCTGCAACTCATTGACGCGATTGCAGAGGGCTTCGAAGTCTCCCATGTCAAGAATCTGACTGCCGATGTGGAAGTGCAGACCCACTACTTTGACATTCGACAGATGGTGAGCCTCTTCGATGACCTTTAGCATGTCTCGCATATCGATGCCGAACTTGTTTTCAGCCAGTCCCGTAGTGATGTTGGCATGCGTATGGGCACCGACGTTCGGATTCAGGCGGAAAGCCACGCGAGCCACCTTGCCTTTCTTGGCAGCCAGTTCGTTGATGACCTCCAGCTCCGGAATGCTCTCGACGTTGAAACAGAAGATGTCGTTGTCCAGTCCGAGGTTAATCTCCCAGTCGCTCTTGCCAACGCCGGCATAGACAATCTTCGAACTGGGAAAACCTGCTCGCACACTGGCTTCTATTTCGCCACCACTGACGCAGTCGGCACCCAGTCCGGCTTCGCGGATGATGCGCAGGA
Source organism: Prevotella sp. (assembly GCA_017447515.1). Taxonomy (GTDB): domain Bacteria; phylum Bacteroidota; class Bacteroidia; order Bacteroidales; family Bacteroidaceae; genus Prevotella. The sequence continues at coordinate 10,131 of JAFSNG010000037.1, forward strand.
TGCGGGGATTGGCATTGGCCTTCACGGCATAATGGACGCAGAAGCCCTCGTGCTTCTTAGCCTCGTTGTTAATGGCCCAGAGTGTTTCGCGCAACAACTCCGTGTCATAATAGTAGAACGGTGTCTGTATCCGTTCCAGTTTCTCTTTAGGAAAAACTCCCTTACTCATTTTTGTGTTGTAGTATTAATTACTTTTCACTTAAACAGCTGGTCGCTCAGGCTCTGCAGGGCGCGCTTCTTGTCCTCGTCGCGGATGAGGAACGAGATGTTGTAGTTGGAACCGCCATACGAAATCATGCGAACGGGGATGTTCTTCATGGCGTCGAGTACCTTGGTCTCGAAGCCAATATTCGACCAGTCGAGGTCACCTACAACACAAACAACACACATGCCCGTGTCGACCGTCACCGTTCCGTATTTCTTCAGTTCGTCGACGATTTCGCCTAGGTGTGCTGAGTTGTCGATAGACATCGAAACTCCGACCTCCGACGTACAAACCATATCGATAGGCGTCTGGTACGACTCGAAGATTTCAAACACCTTGCGCAGGAAACCCGTGGCCAGCAACATACGGCTCGACTTAATCTTGATGGCGATGATGTTGTCCTTGGCAGCAACGGCCTTGATTTTGCCATATTCCGTCTGGTTCGAAATGGTGGTACCCTCGGCTTCGGGCTCCATTGTGTTCAGCAAACGAACGGGAATACCCGCATATTTGGCAGGCTGGACGCATGTCGGGTGCAGAATCTTCGCACCGAAGTAAGCCAGCTCGGCAGCCTCCTCGAAATGCAGGTGGTGAACGGGCTGGGTATGGTCAACCACGCGCGGGTCGTTGTTGTGCATGCCGTCAATGTCGGTCCATATCTGAATCTCCTCTGCACCGAGGGCAGCACCAATCAGCGATGCAGTATAGTCGGAACCACCGCGCTGGAGGTTGTCAATCTCACCATAGGCATTGCGGCAGATGAAGCCCTGTGTGACATACACCTGCTGACCTTCGTTCTTCTCCATCAGTGCCAACAGCTTTTCCTTGATGTAGGCAGGATCGGGTTCTGAATTCTTATCGGTACGCATGAAGTCGAGGGCATTCAACAGTACGGCATTGAAACCCTGCTCCTTCATGTAGTTGACTACCATGTTGGTCGACAACAGCTCACCCTGAGCCACGATGCTCTTCTCCTCGAAACTGGTAAACAGTTCCTTGGTGAACGAACGCAGGTAGTTCATTTCCGAGGTCAGAAATTCGCGCGTCTGCTCCTTTACGGTGTCGCTCTGGTAGAGCTCGTCGATATGCTTCAGATACTTACGCTCCAACTGATTTATGATTTCGTTGGCACCGTCGGGGTTCTTCTTGTACAGGTAGTCAGAGATTTCGACCAGTGAATTGGTCGTTCCCGACATTGCAGACAACACTACGAATACGGGCTCACCCGACTTCGTCACCAGCTTTGTTACTTCCTTCATGCGGGTCGGTGTCCCCACCGATGTACCGCCAAATTTCATTACTTTCATTGTCGTTATATTTTTTTGTTTTCAATTTTCAATTAGATCGACAAGTCCTCCTTGTCCGAATAATAGCTCTTCTTCTCTTCTTCCGCATCATCCAACTCCTCGTCTTCATACAGCGCCATGTGGTTGTAGTCGTTGGTAATATCTTCCAAACGCTGGTTGATACAACGGTAGACGATGCCAGGATATTCCTGCAACAACGACGTGTTGTGCGTTGTCATAACCACAGCTGTTCCTGATTCTGTGATACGGCGCAACAGGGCGATAATCTGCCGGGCGGTCTCGATGTCGAGGTTACCCGTCGGTTCGTCAGCAATGATGACCTTCGGATTGTTCAATATGCTACGGGCAATGGCTATACGTTGCTGTTCGCCACCCGACAACTCATGGGGGAATCGGTCGGCACTGTCCAGCATGTCTACATCCTTCAGCACGTCGTCGATGCGTTCGTCAATCTCTGCCTTGTCTTTCCATCCAGTGGCTTTCAGCACGAAGCGCAGGTTTTCGCGAACCGTCCGGTCTGCCAGCAACTGGAAGTCCTGGAAGATGATTCCCATCTGTCGGCGCAGGGCAGGGATGTACTTCCGCTTCATCTCCGTCAGTTCGTGGTTCAGCACGATGGCTTGTTCGGCCTCGTCAACATCCAACTCGAAATAGAGCGTCTTCAGCAGGGTGCTCTTGCCGGCTCCCACGCGTCCGATAATATAGATGAACTCGCCCTCGTTGACGTGGAAGTCTACTTCCTTCAGCACGAGGATGCCATCCTTTTGGTAGATATTCGCTTTCTGATAATCTATAAGCATATTTTTACTTCTTATTTCTTACATCTTACTTCTTACTTCATTTTCCCTGCGGCCTTGGCCTCGCGACGCTGGCGGTCCCATTCCGGATCGTGGCGTTTGTGCAGTTCCTCTGCCACATCCTCGATGCGCAGACCCTTATCGGCCAACAAGACGATGAGGTGATACAGTAGGTCGCTGGCCTCGTAGATCAAATGTTCTGAGGTGCCGTTGGTGGCTTCGATGACGGTTTCCAAGGCCTCTTCACCAACCTTCTGGGCAATCTTGTTGATGCCTTTCGTAAACAGGCTGGTGGTGTACGACCCTTCGGGCATTTCCTCTTTACGACGATTGATGAAGTTCTGCAATTCGGAAAGGAACAGCAAGGGAGAACCTTGCAGCGCGCGATTTTCTTCGCCCCAGCAGGTGTCGGTGCCGGTGTGGCACGTTGGTCCAACGGGATGAACGCGCACCAGCAGGGTGTCGTTGTCGCAGTCTATCTTCATGTCGACGAGGTTCAGAAAGTGTCCTGACGTCTCGCCCTTGGTCCACAGCGTCTGACGCGTACGGCTCCAGAAGGTGACGTGTTTTGTCTCCAGCGTCTTCTCGTAGGCCTCCTTGTTCATGAAGCCCAGCATGAGCACATTCTTCGTCTCTGCGTCCTGTATGATGGCAGGCACCAGCCCGTCCATCTTGTCGAAATCTATCTTCATATTCTAACGTTTATTCCTTCTTGTTTTAAATACTGTTTCAGTTCCGGTACGGGAATCTCACCGAAGTGGAACACCGAGGCGG
>JAFSNG010000038.1 GCA_017447515.1 Prevotella sp.
CAACACTGTACTGCTGGCTACTGTTTGTGCCGCAAAAGATGCAGTTCCCGGAACAGATTTCATGCCTCTGCAGGTTGACTACAGAGAGCAGTATGCCGCTGCAGGTCGTTTTCCTGGCGGTTTCACCAAGCGCGAGGGTAAGGCCTCTGACAATGAGATTCTGACGAGCCGTCTCGTAGACCGTGTGCTCCGTCCGCTGTTCCCCTCAAATTATCACGCAGAAGTTTTTGTCAACGTAATGCTGTTCAGCGCCGATGGTGTTGACCAGCCTGATGCTTTGGCAGGTTTTGCAGCATCAGCAGCGCTGGCATGTTCAGATATCCCCTTCGAGTGTCCCATCTCTGAGGTGCGCGTGGCTCGTATCAATGGCGAGTACGTTATCGATCCTACCTTCGAGCAGATGAAGGAGGCCGACATGGACATCATGGTTGGTGCTTCGGCTGAGAACATCATGATGGTTGAAGGTGAGATGAAGGAAGTTTCTGAGCAGGACCTGCTCGGAGCCCTGAAGGCTGCTATGGACGCTATCAAGCCCATGTGTGAGCTGCAGGCTGAGCTGAGCAAGGAGCTTGGCAAGGATGTGAAGCGCGAGTACGACCACGAAGTGAACGACGAGGCACTGCGTGAGCGTATGAACAAGGAGCTTTACCAGCCTGCTTACGACGTTACCAAGCAGGCTCTCGAGAAGCACGAGCGTGCTGAGGCCTTCGAGAAGATTCTCGCTGACTTCAAGGAGAAGTTCTTCGCAGAGCGTGCCGAACTGGCTGACGATGCAAAGGGCGAAATTTCCGATGACGAATACGAGGCTATGATGGACCGCTACTACCACGACGTAGAGCGCGACGCTATGCGCCGTTGCATCCTCGACGAGGGCATCCGTCTCGATGGCCGTAAGACCACCGACATCCGTCCTATCTGGTGCGAGGTTTCTCCGCTGCCCATGCCTCACGGAAGCTCTATCTTCACCCGTGGTGAGACACAGTCGCTGACGACTGTTACCCTGGGTACCAAACTCGATGAGAAGCTGGTTGACGATGTGCTCGACAAGAGCTATCAGCGCTTCCTGCTCCACTATAACTTCCCCCCGTTCTGTACTGGTGAGGCCAAGGCTCAGCGTGGCGTAGGCCGTCGTGAGATTGGTCACGGACATCTGGCATGGCGCGGTCTGAAGGAGATGATTCCTGCTGACTTCCCCTACACCGTTCGTGTGGTGAGCCAGATTATGGAGTCTAACGGTTCTTCATCTATGGCTACCGTCTGCGCTGGTACACTAGCTCTGATGGACGCTGGTGTTCCCATGAAGAAGCCCGTATCAGGTATCGCAATGGGTCTGATCAAGAACCCCGGTGAAGACAAGTACGCTGTATTGAGCGATATCCTTGGCGACGAGGACCACTTGGGCGATATGGACTTCAAGACCACTGGTACTCGTGATGGTCTGACCGCTACCCAGATGGATATTAAGTGCGATGGTCTGTCGTTCGACATTCTGGAGAAAGCCCTCATGCAGGCTAAGGCTGGTCGTGAGCACATCTTGAAGTGCATCACCGATACCATCGCCGAGCCACGTCCTGAGCTGAAGCCTTGGGTTCCCCGCATCGAGGCCTTCGAGATTCCGAAGGAGTTCATCGGTGCTGTCATTGGCCCGGGCGGAAAGATTATCCAGCAGATGCAGGAGGATACTGGTGCTACCATCACCATCGATGAAGAGGATGGCGTTGGCAAGATTCAGGTCAGCGGTCCTAACAAGGAGAGCATCGACGCCGCTATCGCTAAGATTCGTGCCATCGTCGCTATTCCTGAGGTTGGCGAGGTGTACGAGGGTACCGTTCGCAGCATCATGCCTTACGGTTGCTTCGTTGAGTTCATGCCCGGCAAGGATGGTCTGCTCCACATCTCTGAGATTGACTGGAAGCGCCTTGAGACTGTCGAGGAAGCTGGCATCAAGGAGGGTGACAAGATTACCGTCAAGCTGCTCGAAATAGATCCTAAGACGGGTAAGTTCAAGCTCTCTCACCGTGTGCTCATTGAGAAGCCCGAGGGCTATCAGGAGCGTCCTGCACGTTCAGAGCGTCGTGAGCGCCCAGAGCGTGGCGAGCGTCGCGACAGAGGTGAGCGCCGTGACCGCGGTGAGCGTCGTCCCCGTCCAGAGCGTGGCGATAGAGGTGAGCGTCGTGAGCGCACCGAGGAGTATCACGAGCCCACTAACGAGCCCAAGGACTTCAGCGACGAGCTCGACAGAATGGATTTCTAATCGCTCAGCATAGCTTGAATAAAGATTCCGCAAGGTTGTCAAAGCCTTGCGGAATCTTGTTTTTATCTCCAGAAATAATCAGGAGAATCGTAATCTCTCCAAGATTCTATTTCACCACCATTTTACGGGTCTGCCCATTATTCATGCGGACGATGTTAACACCCTTCTGAGGTTCGTTCATCGGCTTACCATCCAACGAGAAGATTTGAGCATCACCGTCTTCGTTAGCCCATACGGCCTTAACGCCTGATGCCTCGTTGAATCCCATGATGGTTCCAAACTGACTCCAAGGCTCAGTGGTCTTGTAGTCATTCACGATATTGTCATCCACCAACAGCGTGCCATTACTGATAGAACTATATTCAAAGGCGTCTGATGCTGTTTCAGAAAGCGTCTCTGCATAGCAGCTTACTTTCAACCCACCGCTAGTTCGTCTCGGCGTATTTGCCGAAGTAACGATATTAGCAAAAGCTTTATTACCAATGACGGAAACGTCTTTGCCAATAATAATCTCCACCATTTGGATGCAGTAATTGAAGGCATTGGCACCAATCTTTTTTATACCGTCTGAGATGGTTACACTTGTAATATACATGTTCCAGGTAAAGGCATTGTCGCCAATAGCCGTTACATCGTACTTCTTTCCGTCTATTTCTATCGTTGAAGGTATTACGACCTTGCCGGCACAGTTTTTACCATTTATCACTACTACTTCATCGCCATTCACTTGGTAAGTAGTACCATCAATATAATACTCATTCTTCGTATATGTTCCTGTAATCGTCAAATCATGAGCAGGCATTGTCTCAGGAATCTCACTCCAACCGCTGAATGTATAGCCTTCCTTAGTAGGAGCAGGTTCGGGCGTTATCGTAACACCAAAGTCTATTTCTTCACACCTTCGCCTATGGCCTCAATCAACATACACGTAGCAGCCAGCGTCTTCATGCCGTCTGGCGACAGAGCATAATCGTCCGCACTCTTTATGGAGGCGTTCCATTGCTGAAGCTGACGAATGGCATCACGAATCTGCTCCAGTTGGTCTTCAGCGACCATTAGCTGACGTATAGATATCGATTCCATCTTGTTCGATTTGCTTTTTAAAGAAAGGGCGAATGTGGCGGTGGTTAGCAATAAGGTCAACGTCGCTTCCCTCCTTATGACTATTACGAGCTACAGAGCCAAAAAGGCGCATAGAAGAAATCCCATACCGTGAACGCAGTTCGTCAGCATGTGAACTCAGAATATCTATACATTCAGCTCGTGTAATCATTGTTCTATAGTTTTACTTCGCAAAGATAAGCATTTTTTTCTTAAACGACGTTCATTGTGAGCTGTATTTTTTGCAAAGTTAGAGTAAAATTGTGGAAAACGACCAAAAATGAAGGTTAAATTATGGAAAAACAAGGAATCGCACGGAGTTACTCCGTCACCTTACGGGCTGAACGGCGCTCTGCTCCCTGCTGTCGGCCTGACACTTCCCTGCTGTCGGCCGGAGATCTGGGAGCAGAGTGGCGGTTAGCAGGGAAGGTGGTGGCGAGTGCCTTAGGTAACAGCAGCTGTTAGCTAAGGTAACGGATTACGTTAGCTAAGGTAACGGACCTCGTTACCTAAGGCAGGTCACGAATGATACTACCGCAGTAATCGAAAATACTTTTGGAGTATTTGAAATTTCTTTCGTAGTATTGCATTTTAGTGCCGGTAAACTCGGAGTTTAGCGATTCAAAGTGTCATAAGAGTAAAATAAGGTGGAATAATGTCGGGATTTTAAAAAAGAATGCTTAACTTTGCACATGAAAACTATCCTTCGCCCTATGATTATTAGAAAGAGATTATTATTTGCCTTGGGAATGTTGCTGCTGATGATGGCAACCACGGCTTTCGCCCAAGACGACCAAATTGTCGATATTACCGACAAGTTCACTTATTGCTGGGGCAGCACAGAAAGCGTGACCCACAATGCCGACGGTACCCTGACTTACAAGAGCAAGGTATGGGGCGGCATGGCCTATTGGGTAGGAGACAAAGACTGGTCGGACTATGGTCAGATGGTATTTGAACTGACGGAACCAGCGCCTTGTGCAGTACAGCCTTTGGTGCTTTATCCAGACGGCACACCCTCCGATGCCCACTATATGCAGGCAGGTACGACGAAGGCTTATGTTGACCTGTCGCCTGATAAACGTAAGAAGGTATCACAGGTGGCTCTCCAGACAGCAGAGGCGGTAACCATTGTCATCAAGCGCGTCTATTTGGTGAAAGAACAACTGCCGGACTATGGTGAGCAGAAAGGCCAGCTGAAGATTAGCGAGCTGATGCAGTCGAACATAGACTGTCTGATGGACGATCTGAACGACTTCCCCGACTCGTGGGTAGAACTGTATAATAGCGGTACGACGCCTGTCAGTCTTGGCAAATACAAGCTCGGCCTGACGAGTGATGCCTCCACAGCTTGGCAACTGCCTGTCATGAAGGTTGATGCCGGACAATATGCTGTTGTCTACTGTGACAAAGTTGGCTGGAAACAGCACACCGACTTCCGACTGGATTCGGGCAAGGGCGGCAGCATCTATCTGTTCTTCAACGGTGAGGTGGACGACAAGCGCGAGAACATTGAGAAACAGCCTGCGCCGAACATCTCTTTGGGCGTGAAGAGCGAGGCGGACAACACGTGGGGCTACCAGTATCAGCCTACACCTGGAGCCGCCAACTGCGGAACACTTTGTGCTAAGAAGAATATCGTGGGTGAGCCCGTGTTTAGCGAAAAGGGTAGGGTGTTGACTTCAGGTACCAGTCTTTACCTGCAACTATCATTGCCAAACGGTGCTCCTGAGGGTACAGTGGTGCGCTACACTACCGATGGCAGCGAACCAACGCCCAATAGTCCTGCCTATACGTCGCCCATCACCATCAGCAAGACTACAACAGTACGCGCCAAGGCTTTCTGTGACGGCTATCTGTCGCCACGCAGCACGACACAGTCATACATCTTCTTAGGACGGGAGATGACGTTGCCCGTCATTTCTTTGGTTACCGACCAATGCTATTGGGACGATGCGGAAATCGGCATCCTGCCCAACAATGGCAATGGTAATCGGAACGACTGGCGTCGGCCAGTCAACATCGAATATTTTGAGACAGCTCAAAGCGACAGCAAACTCAACCAGCTTGGCGAGACCCGCGTACACGGTGGCGTCTCGCGTGATGCCAAGCTGAAGTCGCTAGTCATCTATGCCAACAAACGCTTTGGTGAGAAACGTTTCAGCTATGAGTTCTTCCCCGACCAGCGACCGGGAGATACCGAATTCAAGTCGTTGGTGCTGCGCAATGCTGGCAACGACTTCGACTACCTGTATATGCGTGATGCTGTCATCCAGCGCACCATGGGTCAACATGCCGACCTCGACTGGCAGGCCTGGCGACCAGTCATTGTTTATGAGAACGGCATTTACAAGGGTTTGCTCAACATCCGCGAACGCTCCAACGAGGATAATATCTACACCCACTATGACAAGTTGGAGGACATAGACATGATTGAGAACTGGAATGAGCTGAAAGAAGGCGACCGGGAGCACTACAACCTCTTCAAGGCATTCTATCAGGAGCAAGGTCACACGCTGGCTGAGTATGAGCAGTGGATGGATGTTACGGAGTTTATGAACCTGATGATTATGAACCTGTACTTCAGCAACCGCGACTTCCCCGGCAACAACATCGTTGCATGGAGACCTCGCACCGAGGGTGGACGCTGGCGTTTCGTTGCCAAGGATACCGACTTCGGACTGGGACTCTATGGTCATTCTGCTGACTACAACACCATTGCCTGGCTTTATGACAATGGCTACGACGCTGGAGCAAACTGGGCCAACGGCGCAAACGAGACGATGCTCTTCCGCTATATGATGGAGAATACCGAAATCTGCCGGCTGTTTCTCGACCGAGTATCCGTCTATATGGGCGACTTCTTGAACGAGCGTGGCATTAGAGCCATTTGGGATCCGATGTACGAGATGATCAAGCAGGAGTATCCTTATCATAAGAAGGCAGTGAATGGCTGGATTAACTACGATCAGGAACTCGAGAATGCCCGCAAGTGGCTGGCTGAGCGTACGGACAATTTCTACCAGCAGGTGTCGCAGTTCTACGGTAGGGGTACGCCCACGCCATTGACTGTCAACAGGGATGTAGAAACGGAAAGACTCTCTGACGTGACCATCACCATGAACAATATCAAACTGAGCCAGCCTTTCTTCGACGGCAAGTTCTATCAAGGCCGCTGGGTGTCGCTGAGTGCAGAGGGTGGCCAGCAGTCGGTGAAGGGCTGGAAACTGGTTCAGAAAAACAGCGACGGCACGACGACGGAGCAGGAAATCGACGGAGTGGAGTATGGTTTTGCTATGCCTTCCTGTCAGTCGCTCGCCATCGATGCCCTGTTCGAAACCTCCGGCATCAGTGACGCTACGCTAAATAATAACCAACAAATAACTGATAATCATTGGTACACCGTTGACGGACGCCGGCTAAACGGCCGTCCGCAGCAACACGGTATCTACATTCATGGTGGAAGGAAATGGAAAGGGGACGTATCAAAATGAGCTTTTGGTGCGCTGGTAGGTTCGATAGCCGTAGGCGATGATGATGAGGAAGCAAAGCAACGGCAGGATGAACGAAACGTTGACTGCGGGCATTCCGAACATTTCCTTTTGGTCGATGATGGAGGCCTGCAAAGGGGGCAGTACGCTACCTCCGAGAATGGCCATGATGAGACCTGCTGCTCCGAACTTCGCGTCGTCGCCCAAACCTTGCAGGGCGATACCATAGATGGTGGGGAACATCAGCGACATACAAGCTGAGATGGCTACCAGGCAGTAAAGTCCCATGCGTCCGTCGATGAAGATGACACCCAGCGTGAGGCAGGCACCGACGACAGCCAGGATGCCCAGCAATGCTCCTGCGTTGATGAACTTCAGGAAGTAGGTGCAGATGAATCGGCTCGACACGAAGATGGCCATAGCAATAATGTTAAACGTCTGCGACGTTACCTCAGCCTCCTGTTCGGCCATTCCCTCGTTCATCAACACGCGTGTACCATATTGAATTATAAATGTCCAGCACATGATCTGCACACCGACATAGAAGAACTGGGCAATGACGCCCTCGCGGTAGTAGTCAATAGCAAAGATGCGCTTCAGCGTAGGCAGGAAATGGATGTCGTGATTCTGGTCGCCATTCTTGGGCATTTTCGTAAACCAGATAACGGCAAACATGATGGCAATGACGGCTCCGATGGCCAGATAGGGAGCAATGAGCACGCTGAGGTCGGAATCACGCATGGCAGAAAACTCAGCATCGGAGAGCAATGCACGCTCGTCCGTCGAGGCCGGATTCAGCTTGGCCTGGATGAAGTTCATGGCGACATACATGCCACATAGCGAACCCATCGGGTTGAAACATTGCGCCATATTCAGTCGTCTGGTGGCGGTCTCTTCAGAACCCATCGTCAGGATGTATGGGTTACACGACGTCTCGAGGAACGACAGTCCGCAGGTCAGGATGAAGTACGCCACGAGGAAGGGATAGTACATACCCGTCCACGAGGCTGGCAGAAACATCAGGGCACCGACGGCATATAGTCCGAGGCCCATCAATACACCAGCCTTATAGGAGTATTTGCGGATGAACATAGCGGCAGGGAAGGCCATAGCGAAGTAGCCGCCATAGAAAGCCACCTGCACCAGTGCTCCGTCCGTCACACTCATGCGGAAAATCTTGGAGAACGCTTTCACCATGGGGTTGGTGATGTCGTTGGCAAAGCCCCACAGGGCAAAGCACGACGTAACGAGGATGAATGGTACAATATAGCTCACACCATTGCGGGATAGGAACGTGTCTTTTATTTGATTGTCCATTGCTGTTGGGTTTTCAATTGATAGCGACTGCAAAAGTAGTAAAAAGATTCCACTATGCACGCGTTTTTACATATTTTAATGCTGTCTGACGTGACATCTGCCCCTGCGAAGCGTCTTATAAGTAAAGAATAACACGTTTAATTAAACATAGAAATAACGATGAAACAATCATTATTGTTGACGGTAGCACTGCTTTTTTCCCTGACGGTTGGTGCACAGTATCCGGATTTGACAGACGAGGCAAAACAGCTTATTGCCCAGCAGAAAGCACAGTGGAAGGCACATAGCGATTCCGCTTGGGAAATGGCATTTCCTATTGTGGTAGAAGAGGCTAAGGCCGGACGTCCTTACGTACCTTGGGCCTTTCGCCCCTACGACCTGCGCCAGGCTAAGATTCCTGCTTTCCCTGGAGCTGAGGGCGGCGGTATGTTCACTTTTGGCGGACGCGGCGGTAAGGTGCTCACCGTTACCAACCTGAACGACGACGGCCCTGGTTCTTTCCGTTGGGCCTGCGAACAAGGTGGTGCCCGTATCGTGGTGTTTAACGTCAGCGGTATCATTCGTCTGAAGTCGCCTATCTACGTTCGTGCACCTTATATCACCATTGCCGGACAGACTGCTCCTGGCGACGGTGTCTGCATTGCCGGAGAGTCGTTCCAGGTCGATACACACGACGTCATTGTGCGTCACATGCGTTTCCGTCGTGGCGAGACGCTAGTGACCAACCGCGAGGACTCCTTTGGTGGCAACCCCGTGGGAAATATCATGATTGACCACTGTTCGTGCGAGTGGGGACTGGACGAGAATATCTCGTTCTATCGCCACATGTTCGATATGCATGACGGCAAGCCCAATCGCAAGGAGCCTACTGTCAATGTGACCATCCAGAATACCATCTCTGCCAAGGCACTTGACACGTGGAACCACGCCTTTGGTTCGACCATTGGTGGTGAGAACACGACATTTATGCGTAATCTATGGGCGGACAATACAGGTCGTAACCCATCCATCGGCTGGGGTGGTGTGTTCAACTACATCAATAACGTGGTTTACAATTGGGTACACCGTACTGCCGATGGTGGTGAGTTCTCTACCATGTCGAACTTCATCAACAATTACTATAAGCCAGGTCCGCTGACTCCGAAGGATGGTCCCGTAGGCCATCGTATTATGAAGTCCGAGAGCCGTTCACAGGGATTGTTCCCTTACAAGCAGTTCGGACGTGTCTATGCCGTTGGCAATATCATGGAGGGTTATCCAGAGATTACAAAGGACAACTGGAACGGTGGTATACAGACTGCCGATAAGGATGGTGAAATGGATAAGACAGAACTGGCCTTGATGCGCTCGAATGAGCCTTTTGAGATGCCTTACGTAAAGATTATGGGTACGGAGCAGGCCTTCGACTGGGTGCTCTCAAATGCTGGTGCCACAATCCCCTGCCGTGATATCGTTGACCAGCGTATATGTGAGGAAGTTCGTACAGGACAGGCTTACTACGTGAAGGACTATGAGAAGGAGTTGGCCAAGATAGAGAAGAAGACTGGTGTGAAGCAGAATCCTTATGGCGACATGTGGGGCCTGAACAAGAAATCGATGAACGAAGAGGGTTTCTTCAAGTATCGTCGTCTGCCTCAGGACTCCTACAAACAAGGCGTCATCACCGACCCGCGTCAGATGGGCGGCTATCCTGAGTATAAAGCCTGGGAGCCCTACGTCGATACAGATGGCGACGGCATGCCTGACGAGTGGGAGAAGCGATACGGATTGAATCCCAACGATGCCAGCGATGCTGTCAAGGACTGCAACGGTGACGGCTATACCAATATCGAGAAGTATATCAATGGTATCAATCCTCAGACCAAGACCGACTGGCGCAACCTGAATAACAACTACGACACGCTGGCCGCAAAGGGCAAACTGATGTAGGCACATGAGAAAGATTCTGTATGCAGCCATGTTATGGCTGCTTTCCCTGACAGCAAACGCCCAGGTTATACTCAATACTGAAGGGCAGGACCCGCAGTATGTGGAGACCATCAAGGGTCGTGCGCAGAAGATTGTCGATGGCCTTCAGCTTACTGATGCCCAGAAAGCCGAGAACGTCCGGAATATCATTGCCAACCGCTACTTCCTACTGAACGACATCCACTCGAAGTATGGCAAGGATCAGCAGGAGGCACGTGATGCAGAACTCTACAAACACCATTTCGAACTGGCCTCTGCCCTTGCGCTCTATCTTACTGATGAACAGATAGATGCCGTGAAGGACGGAATGACCTATGGCCGTCTGCAGCGTGACTACAAGGCGCAGTTGGAGATGATCCCTTCTCTCACTGACGAGGAAAAGGCACAAATTCTCATTTGGCTCAAGGAGGCTCGCGAATATGCGATGGATGCTGCCGATTCGAAAGGCAAGCACTTTTGGTTCGACAAGTATCGTGGACGCACAAACAACTGGCTTTCGGCTCGTGGTTACGACCTGAAAAAGGAGCGCGACGCCTGGATGAAACGAATAGAAGAAGCTAAGAAACAGTAACACATGCGACGACACTTGTTTGCCCTATTGGTCTTACTGACGACCATTATCCCATTGGTAGCACAGGAGGTGCCGATGGATTATTCCTATTGTGGATACCATCGTTCAGAAATGCCCATTCCATCGGCAAAAGTCGTCGTCTATGTACAACCCTCTGGTGACGACGATGCAGCACAACTGCAGGCGGCCATCGACCATGTCAGCCAACAGAAAGCCGACAAGCTGACGGGACTTCGTGGTGCCGTGCTGTTAAGCGAGGGCACCTTTGTGCTCAGCGAACCCCTACGGATTCGAACCAACGGTGTCGTGCTGCGAGGCAGTGGTCGCGAAAAGACCATCCTGCGCAAAACGGGCTTCGACCGCGGAGCCCTTGTATATATAGAAGGTACGCACGAAGTCGTCGTTAAAGATACCTTTGACGTCAACGATACCAAAGCCGGTTCTTTCACAATAAACGTAGCTAACGGCCAAAAGCTAAATGCCCTCGCAACGCCACACTCTCAAAGAGAGAATAGCCGAATAAGTATCCTTCGTCCTTCCACCCAGGAATGGATTGATCACCTTGGTTGCGCCTCTTTTGGCGGAGGCAAGCGCATGGGCTATTGGGCTTGGCATCCTGGGGACATTGATCTTCGTTGGAATCGGCAAATTTTGGCGATTCAGGGCAACGTGCTGACGCTTGATGCCCCTATCACCTGCGACATTGACAGTCGCTACGGTGGTGCGAAGGCCATCATCTATGAACAGCCGGGCCTTATTAGCGAGTGTGGCATCGAAAACCTCTCCTTGGAATCAGATTACGACCGTGCCCGCCCATTGGACGAAGACCATTGTTGGGATGGCGTCTACATGGCTGATGCTGAGAATTGTTGGGTGCGGATGGTCAATTTCCGTCATTTTGCCGGCTCTGCTGTTGTCGTTCAGAAGTCAGCCCAACAGATTACCGTTGAGGACTGCCAGTCGTTGGACCCCATCTCTGAGATTGGCGGATTCCGCCGTCGTTCCTTCCTCACCTTTGGCGAGATGGTGCTTTTTCAGCGTTGCTATTCCGAACACGGCATCAACGATTTTGCCGTAGGTCATACAGCTCCTGGTCCTAATGCCTTCGTACAATGCGAGAGTTTTGAGAGTTTTGGACCCAGTGGCGCTATTTCGTCGTGGGCACCAGGCATCCTCTTTGATATTGTCAATATCGATGGCAACGACCTCGTCTTCAAAAACTGGGAACTGGAGAAGTTTGGTGCAGGTTGGAGTACCGCCAACAGCACGATGTGGCAGTCGACGGCCTCAGGCCTTTTCTGTTATTCGCCCGACTCGCTCAACAAAAACTATTCCATTGGCTGTTGGGGTCAGATTCAGGGTAATGGTGAATATTTGGACATGAACGAACACGTCCGTCCTTATTCGCTCTATGCGTCACAGTTGGAGAAACGTCTGGGTCGCGACGTCAGTGCCCAGTGCCGTGTGTTGGAGCGTAACACCAATGCCAGCAGTTCGCCGACTATTGAGGAGGCCATCCAATTGGCTGAAGAGGCGCTGCAACCACGCACCACCATGCAGATGTGGATTGACTCCGCTGTGTTTACGGGCGATATCTCGCAAGGCAAACTCAAGCCCTTTGTCTATCAGGAAGTGCCTTCGCGCGTGTACCAATCCAACCATTATGAGATTGTCAATGGCTGGCTGACGAAGAATAATAGTGTTCTCGTGGGTGGCAAACACCAGACGCCTTGGTGGAACGGACGCACGACGGATGCCGCTATGACGAAAGCGAAATATGCCTTGACGCGTTTCGTGCCTGGTCAGGAGACGACAGGTGGTACCGACCGTATCGATTCGGTCATCAGACAGATGCAGCACGACCATACGCTGTTGTTCAGTCAGAACTACGGCCTTTGGACAGACCGTCGTCGTGACGACCACGAACGCATCCGTCGCAAGAACGGCGATGCCTGGGCCCCCTTCTACGAACAACCCTTCGCCCGCACAGGCGCTAATAGCCAAAAGCCAACAGCTAAAAGCCAATTGGCTTGGGACGGAATGACCAAATACGACCTGACACAGTTGAACAAATGGTACTTCTACCGCTTGCAGCAATTTGCGAAAAAGTCTGAATCCATCGGTCTTTTGCTCAAAAACCAGCACTACTTCCAACACAACATTCTCGAGGCTGGTGCCCACTGGGTTGATTGTCCTTGGCGCACGGTGAATAACGTCAACAACACGCCGTTCCTCGAGCCTGTCAACTTCACAGGAGATAAACGTATCTTCACGGCCACCTTGTTCTATGATGTGGAAAATCCCGTCCTCCGCGAACTGCACCGTCAGTACATTCGCCAGTCGTTGGATGCCTTCAAGGGTCAGCCCAACGTCATCCATTCCATTGGCGAGGAGTTTACGGGTCCCCTGCATTTCGTGCAGTTCTGGCTCGACGTCATTGCCGAGTGGGAACAGGAGAATGGTCCCGTGCTCGTCGACCTCGCTGTCAACAAGGATGTGCAGGACGCTATCTTGAACGATCCTGTACGTTCAAAAATCGTCGATATCATCGACATAGAACAGTGGTTCTACCACAACAAAGGTGAGTATGCACCTCCTGGAGGTGTCAACATGGCCCAACGCCAGTATATGCGTAAAATCCGCACGGGCAGTGCCCGTTTCGAGGATGTCTATCGTGCCGTCAGCGAATACCGTAAGCAGTATCCAGACAAGGCCGTCATCTATTCTGCCCAGAAGGCACCCGAACTGTGTTGGGCCGCATTGATGGCTGGCGGTTCCTGTGCCGCAACCCCTGTGACGGACAAAGCCTTCCTCGCCGAATTGTCACAGATGGTTCCCCGTCCGTCCGACGTTGCGGGCATTTCTTTCACAGATTTAGGAATCTATCTGTTGCAAGGTGACAACGGCTATTTGTTCTATCGTGACTCCAACGGCGTGTTCAGTCTGGATTTGGACAAAGGCAAATACACTTTATATTCTATTGATGCAAGAAGCGGTGAAGTGACCCGACTACGTGACGTTTCATCCAATGTCAAGTTAGAAGGAAAAGGCATTTATTGGTTGAAAAAGAAGTAACATTTTGATGGGAAAAGTGGCACAATTGTCAGTTTTCCCATTTTTTAACGTTTGTTTTGCTTGTAGTTTGGCTTTTTTCCTTAACTTTGCACCGAAATACAAACTACTACATAATATACTAATCGACTATGGTGCCAAGTAAATTAAG
>JAFSNG010000039.1 GCA_017447515.1 Prevotella sp.
AAACACTGGCGGTGCCAAGCCGCGTACCGTACAGGACAAGACGCCCTTCGCCACCTTCATGGTCGACAACTTCGGCACGTCCGAAAATGGTGGAAACGGCGGAAACTCTGGAAATACCGGTGGCGGTACTCAGAGTGGCGGTGACAACGGTGGCAATACCGTTGGTGGTAACAACAGTGGCGGCACTGATCCCGACTACGGCGACATCGGCGATGGTAACTAATTAATTAACAATTCAAACGATGAAAAAGGACACATTGAAACAGATTATTCAGATCGTCATTACCATCCTGACGGCGATCAGTTCCACAATCCTCGTACAGAGTTGTAAGGGGTGAGAGGTGAGAAGTAAGAGATAAGAGGTAAGAGGTGAGAGATTATGAGAACCATTACATTCATCGTCATTCACTGTAGTGCGGTGCGGCCGGACCAGACGTCATCAGCAGCCCAGATTGATACGTGGCACCGCCAGCGAGGCTGGAAGCTCGGTATTGGCTACCACTACGTCATCCGTCGTAACGGAGAGATAGAGCCCGGACGTCCGGAATACCTGATTGGCGCCCACTGCCTACACCACAACAGCCACTCCATCGGCGTGTGCTACGAGGGCGGCCTGGACATCCGCGGTCAACCCGCCGACACGCGGACGCCGGAGCAGAAAGTAGCGTTACGTCAGCTCTTGGAAGACCTTCACCGTCGCTATCCGCGTGCATTGATCGTGGGCCACCACGACCTCGACCCCACGAAGGACTGTCCCTGCATCAAGGACGTCGCTACTGAATACAAAGACTTGCAGCCGGAATAGCTGCAAGTCTTTTTTTTTAGTCAATTCTCACTCCTTAATATCTGATCTTACCGTCGTAGTTGAAGATCGGCTCGTCGGTGGGGACGGCTTCGTCGTAGAACTGGACGGCACTGTCGTTCATCTTCGGATGCTGGCATTGCAGCAGACGGATGATTTCGGCACCGGCCCAGAGGGTGGGACCATAGCCGTGGGCGGCCATCACATGAACGGGGCGATAGGCGTAGAAGGCTGCATCGAACCCCATGCCCGTGCCGACACAGACGTTCTCAACCTGACCCTGTGCATTAACGGAGGTGTTGACGGCCTGCCAGCCTAACAACGCGGTAGCACCATAGGCTTTGGCATCGACCCAGCCTTCGTTGACGGCGTGGGCAATGCAATAGGTGTAGATGGCAGTGGCCGACGTTTCGAGATAGGTGTCGCTACGGTTGAGCAGCTGGTGCCAGAATCCGTCGTGGTGTTGCAGACGTGCCAGTCCTTGGATGTGACGGCGTAGCAGGTCGAGGATCTGCGGACGTACGGGATGGTCGGCAGGCAGCACGTCGAGCACTTCGCATAGGGTGAGCAGTGCCCAGCCGTTGGCACGTCCCCAATAGAAGGCAGGGTGGGGTGTCATGGCCTCTACCCAACCATGACGGAAGAGGCCGTCGTCAGGTACGAACATCCTGTCGGCGAAGAGCATCACCTGGCGGGCGGCTTCGTCGTAGTATTTCGTGTCGCCCGTGAACTTGCCCATATAAGCCACTGCGGGAATGCCCATAAACATATCGTCGAGCCACACCGTATTCTTTTGCGGGCGCAGGCGCGCGAAAGTGCCGTCAGCCAAACGGTACTCCTTGTTCAGGATGTAATCCATATACAGGTCGATGCGTGGGCGCAGGGGCAGCGAGGGGTCGCGCAGCATGGCCTTCATCATGGAGGTGGCTACGGCTCCGGCATCATCCAGCGCATGAGGGTCGATGACGCGTCGCACGTTGACGTCGATGTCCTTGTGTTGCTGATAGACCTTCTGAAAATAGGGTGCCATGTCGGCCAGCAGGCGGTGACGTTTCAGGACGTACTCGCGATAGGCCACGTCGCCTGTGACGTTGTAGGCTGCCAGTGCGCCGCTATAGGTGACGCCCCACTCGTAGCTGGTGAGTCGGAAACCGCCCTGCTTTAGCTGGGTGTTTTCATTGATGTCCTTCATGTGTGTCACCTCTTTTCCCGTCTGGCGGTCGACGAGTGTGGCTGGTGTCTCGCTATCGATGTAGTGCAGCACCCGGTCCATGGTCTGCTTCACCTGTTTGGTGGTGGGAATGCCATAGCGCTGCTGGTTGGCCGGTCGCATGAGGTGCAGCGGCGTGTTGTTGTCATTGACTTGCTGGGCTGTTGCGGGCATGGATGTCAGCAGTGCCAGTCCCAAGGAATAAAGGATGTTTTTGCTCATGTTCATGATCTTATTTGAGGAATGGATTAACAGTATTGTCCGGACCGAGGTAGAACCCGGGTTCGGAAGGCTGGTTGTAGCCTACGTTCTGTGCTGCCGTGGAGAGGCGATAGGGGATGTCCTCCATGAGGCAGTTGATGCGGTAGTCGGTGGGAATGGGCGATACGAAGATGCGCAGTTCGTCGCTGTCGGGCGTGCGGGCCATGACTTCCTCGCGCCAGTCGCCAAGGATGTCGGCAGCGAGACAGGGATTCGACTTCGTGCCGTTATTGAACACGATGCCCTCGAAGCGTACCACGTCGGCGATTTCGCGCGTCGTCCAGTTGTATTTCGTGACCGCCCCGCGGTCGAGCAGTTCGCGCAGCAGGTCGCCATCCCACCAGATGCCGAAGTTGATGGAGAGCCGGCGACCGCGTAACCGCAGGTGGTTGTTGTGTTGTGGGTCGTCGGCATCCTGAGCCTCACCGAGTATTTCGCCCTTGATGGTGCGGATGCCGTGACTGTCGCTGCTCCACATCTCCACACCCGGATTGGTGGGGTCGATGTCGGCAGCCATCGCACGGCCTACGTCGCTATGGGATGGAATCTGGAAGATGACCTCTCCCGTCCGTGCATTGCGGAAGTCGGAACCGTCGCGCTTGTTTTCGTGACAGTCCCACACCTGCAGCTCGTCGGTGGTGGGGTCGAAGGCCATCAGGTGGATGGCGTCGCCGTGGCCCATGCCGGTATTGTAGAGTCCGCGTCCGTCGTGGTCGACAGCCATCGAGCCATAGGTGATCTCGTCGCATCCGTCACCGTCGACATCAGCCACACGCAGGTTGTGGTTGCCTTGTCCGGCATAGCTGCCCTGGGGCTTTCCGTCCTTGCCCGTGCCTTCGTCGTTGGTGTCGAACACCCAGTGCTGGCGCAGTTCCTTGCCGTCCCAGTCCCATGCAGCGATGACGGTGCGAGTATAGTATCCGCGGCAGAAAATGGCTGAGGCGTGGATGCCGTCCAGATAGCCGACGCCAGCGAGCATACGGTCGCTGCGATTGGCATAGTTGTCGCCCCAGTCCTGCAGGTTGCCGCGTTCGGGGACGTAGGGTTTGGAGTCCATCGCCTCGCCTGTCAAGCCGTTGAAGACGGTGATGAATTCCGGACCCGAGAGGATGCGCCCAGTCCTGGGACGACTTTGCTGGTTGTATTTCGACCATTCGCTCTCAGGGGTCGGCGTTGGGGCGTTCTCGGGAGAGCGGTGGCGGTAATCGGCGGCGGCATCGCCAATCACGCGCCCTTTGGCATCGCGGGTGCCGTCGGCTGTGCGGACGATGAATTCCGCCCGTCCGTCACCATCGAGGTCGTATACGATAAAAGGCACATAGTGGGCTCCGCTGCGGATGTTGATGCCCATGTCGATGCGCCAGAGCAGGGTGCCGTCCAGTCGGTAGCAGTCGAAGAGTGTAGGTCCCGTGAATCCGTCGTGGGCATTGTCGTGGGCATTGGAAGGGTCCCACTTCAAGATGATTTCGTATTGCCCGTCACCATCGACATCGGCTACGGAGGCGTCGTTGGCAGCGTAAGTAAAACTTCTGCCGTCGGGGGTTTCGCCGCCTGAGGGCTTTTGCAGCCTTACGGGTAGATAACCGTCAGGAGCATCGGTCTTCAACAGCCAGCTGCCGTCCTTTCCCCCTCCACGCACCTCGTAAGTCGCATCGGTCGTCAGGGGGTGTCGGTCAATGAAAAAGGTGCCGCCCTTCGTCAACGCTTCTGCGTTCAGTTTCACACCATTTCTGTAGACATCGAACGGCTCTCCCGTCTTGTCTGACGACAGGGTACGCCAACTGACGACCACCTGTCCGCCGTTGCGCAGGGCCACTACGCCGCGATTCAGCTGTTCCAGCTTCATGCGCTCTTTCTGATAGCGTGGCTGAGCCATAGCCGCCATTCCCACGCAGGCGCATACCAATAATAATAGTTTCCTCATAGATGTAGTCTTGTAGTTTGTGTTTAATGTTGTATGTAGAGACACCGACGTAGGGGTGCCAGTACTTTTCCTTACAGCTTGCCCTGCTCACCAAGGTACGAGTCCTTGAAGCCCAGGAAGTAGAGCACGCCGTCGAGTCCGATGGTGTTGATGCTCTGCTTGGCATTGGCCACCACGCGGGGCTTGGCGTGGAAGGCAATGCCCAGACCGGCCTGCGAGATCATCGGCAGGTCGTTGGCACCATCGCCCACGGCAATGGTCTGTGCCAGATTCACCTTCTCCACTTGGGCAATGAGCTTGAGCAGTTCTGCCTTGCGGTGGCCGTCGACGATTTCGCCTACATAGCGTCCCGTCAGCTTGCCGTCGTCGCCTATCTCGAGTTCGTTGGCATAGACATAGTCGATACCGTATTTGCGCTGGAGAAATTCGCCGAAATAGGTAAAGCCACCGCTGAGGATGGCAATCTTATAGCCGCAGGTCTTGAGGATGTTCATCAGTCGGTCGACACCCTCGGTGATGGGCAGGTGTTCGGCAATGTCCTGCATGACGCTGACATCGAGGCCTTTCAGCAATGCCACGCGCCGGGTAAAACTCTCCTTGAAGTCAATCTCGCCACGCATGGCACTCTCCGTGATGGCTCGCACCTCGGCCCCCACGCCATTACGCTCGGCCAATTCGTCGATACACTCCGTCTGGATGAGTGTCGAGTCCATATCGAAACAGATGAGGCGGCGCATACGTCGGAACATATCGTCGCGCTGGAACGAGAAGTCAATCTCCAGTTCCGACGACAGCTGCATCAGTTTCTCCTGCATCTCCTGACGGTTGATGGGTTCGCCGCGCAACGACAGCATGATGCAGGCTCGCGTATGCTTGTCGAGCATCTTGATGCTCTTTCGGCCTGTCAGACGGACAATAGAGTCGATGTTCAATCCCTGATCGGCAATGATGCGCGTTGCTGCGGCAATCTGGCTCGCTTCCAACTGTCGGCCCATCACCATGAGGATGTAACGGTTCTTGCCCTGATGGCCCACCCAGTCCTCGTATTCGTCGTCCGTGATGGGTGCAAAGCCGATGTTCACGCCCAGTTCGGTGGCTTTGAACAACAGCTCCTTCATGGCAAAGCCCGACTTGGTATCGTCGATGCGGATAAGGATGCCCAGCGACAGGGTGCTATGGATGTCTGCCTGACCGATGTCCAGAATCTGCGCGTCGTATTGTGCCAGTATGGTCATGATGCTGGCTGTCAGTCCCGGACGGTCCTGGCCAGTAATGCGAACTAATATTTGCTCTTCTTTCATACTTCTTACCTCTAACCTCTTACCTCTTATTACTTCAGGTAGTCTTCGAAATATTGTGTAATACGTTCGTGCAGGTGGACGCTGGCATGGCCTCGCATGTTGTGCTCTTCGCCGGGATAGGCAAAGAAATCGGGCTGCGTGCCTGCCTTGATGCACGCGTCGAGGAACGACAGACAGTGCTGGGGAACGACGGTGTTGTCGTTATAGCCCGTGATGATCTGCAACTTACCCTTCAGGTTCTTGGCCATGTTGATGAGGCTCGTCTTCTTGTAACCCTCGGGATTCTGCTGGGGCGTGTCCATATAACGCTCGCCATACATCACCTCGTACCATTTCCAATCGATGACAGGGCCGCCAGCCACACCCACCTTGAAGACCTCGGGATAGTTGGTCATCAGCGAGATGGTCATGAAACCACCGAAGCTCCACCCGTGGACGCCGATACGGTCTTTGTCGACATACGGCAAGCTCTTCAGGTATTCCACACCCTTCATCTGGTCTTTCATCTCTATCTGTCCCAACTGGCGGAAGGTAGCCTGTTCGAAGTCGCGACCACGGTTTTCCGAACCGCGATTGTCGAGGATGAAAAGGATATATCCCTTCTGCGACATGTACGTCTCCCACGAACGGCTGTGCCAGTGCCACGAGGCTTCGACGTTATGCGCATGCGGACCGCCATAGACGTAAACCACCGTGGGGTACTTCTGCTCGGGGTTGAAATCGTAGGGTTTCACCATGCGGTAGTAGAGGTCCGTCTTGCCGTCGGCAGCCTTGATGCTTCCACACTCGAAGATGGGCTGTTCGTAGTCCTTCCACGGGTCGGAGGCTGTGAGCAGGCGCGTAGTCTTGGCGGGTGAAGTGCCAGACACGCTGAGCACGCTGATGTTGCGGGGCTGTGTGGGTGCCGAATGGCGATCCAGCACGAAAGTCCCCGATGCCGACAGCTCTCCGCGATGCACGCCGTCGCCGGTAGTCAACTGCGTCATCTTGCCGTTACTGACAATGACGCTATAGATATGACGGTGCAGGGGGTGATATTTGTTGGCCTCGAAGATGATGCTCTTCTGCTTGGTGTTGAAGCCGAGCACGTCCTGCACCACCCACGGACCACTGGTCAACTGTTTGAGCAGCTGTCCCTCCTTATTATATAAATAGAGGTGGTTGTAGCCGTCGCGCTGGCTCTGCATGATGAACTTGTCGCCGTCCCAAGGCAGAAACTGGATGGGATGCAGGGGCTCCACGTATTTCTCGCTCGTCTCGCGATACAGTTCGGCCATACGTTCACCCGTCGTGGCGTCGTACGATACCAGGCGACAGTCGTTCTGGTCGCGATTCAGCTCGAACATATAGACGGTCTTGCCGTCAGGGCTCCAGGCGATGTTGGTGAAATAGATGGGGCGGGTGTCAGTGACAGAATCACCGGACACACTGCCGTTGGGGGTCTTGAGCGTGACAGTTTTGTTCGTGTTTATGTCATAAACACAAACTGTCACCACGTGGGCGTTCATGCCCGCCATGGGGTATTTGTCCGGCTCGTATGTCGCCTCGCGGGGGAAGATGTCCACCTGCGGATAGTCCGTCACCATGCTCTGGTCCATACGGTAAAAGGCCAGTCGCGCGCTGTCAGGACTCCAGAACGTGCCTTTGTTGATGCCGAACTCATTGCGGTGTACACTTTGGCCGTACACGATTTCGCGACTGCCGTCCGTTGTCAGCTGGTGTTCCTTGCCCTGAGTGTCGACGACATACAATTGATGGTCCTTGACAACTGTTGTGGCTTTCCCTTCACCCTTGCGATCGTTGTCCTCGTCGGTAGTCAGAGGACGGATGTCCTTGCCGGTATTTTTGTCGACAAGGAAACACTGCTCCTTGTCGATGCGCACCAGTTCGTCGCCCCACCACGCATACCACCGATTCTCCGGCTGCAGGGCCTGATAGCGTTTACCGCCGAAGTTCAGTTCTTCCAGCGTGAAGAGGTTCTTTTCCTGGGCGCACATGGTGAGAGTCATCAGGGTGAATAACGGAATCAATAACGTCTTAATCTTCATCTTCATCATCATGGTCGAATCTCCTGTTGCTCTTCTTAAAGCTTTTCTTGAAATCGCGAGGACCTTTTCTGGAATCTCTAGAATCTCTAGAATATCTAGAATCTCTAGAATTTCTAGATTCTCTAGTGTCTTTAGGCTTTCTGGGCTCTTTGCGCTCCAGCGAGTGGAACTTAAACGAACGGATGTCGCCGTCCTCGTTCTCCTCCTGTTCGTTCAGGCGCTTCTTAAATTCACGCTCTTTCTTGAAACGGTGCTTCTCGGCCATCTGGCGCTTCTCGTCCTCCGTCTTCACGATGCCGCCTTCACCGCGGAAGTCACTCATCTTCCCGTCGAACATCTGGTACTTGCGGAACTCGCACTCCAGACTGCCGTTGAACAGCGGAATCTTGATGCTGGGCTTCAGGCCAATCTGGGCGAAACACTCCTCACGATAAGACAGTACCCACGCCTCGTTGCCCGTAAACTGATGCTTCAGGCGCTCGCCAATCATCTTGTACGTACCCAGCAGGTCGGACGTCGAGATACGCTCGCCATAGGGCGGATTGGTCACCATGATGCTCTTCTCCTTGGGCTGGGTGAAGTCCTTGAAGTCCTGCTCCTCTACGGTGATGTCGCTGGTCAGTCCTGCAGCCTTCACGTTGAGGCGGGCCGTATTCACTGCCTTGATGTCCACGTCGTAGCCGTAGATATGGTGTGTAAACTCGCGCTCGTTCGAGTCGTCGTTATAGATCTTGTCGAACAGGTCGGCATCGAAATCGGGCCACTTCTCGAAGGCAAACTCCTTGCGGAACAAGCCCGGAGCCATGTTGCGGGCTATCAGGGCGGCCTCGATGAGCAGGGTGCCACTGCCGCACATCGGGTCGATGAAATCGGTCTCGCCCCGCCATCCCGTCATCAGGATCATACCCGCTGCCAGCACTTCGTTCAGCGGTGCTTCCACCGACTCCTGACGGTAGCCGCGACGGTGCAGGCTCTCGCCACTCGAGTCGAGACACAGCGTACACTGGTCTTCGGCAATGTGGATGTGCAGGCGCATGTCCGGGTTGCTCACGCTGATATTCGGGCGGTTGCCGGTCTTCTCGCGGAACTGGTCGACGATGGCGTCCTTCACCTTGTAGGCCACAAACTTCGAATGGCGGAACTCCTCGGAGAATACGACGGAGTCGACGGCAAAGGTCTTGTCCAGTGCCAGGTATTCCGTCCAGTCGACAGCCTTCACGCCTTCGTAGACGTCGTCGGCCGACAGTGCCTTGAAGTGTTTGATGGGTTTCAGAATACGGATAGCGGTATGCAGTTGGAAATTAGCGCGATACATCATCTCCTTATCGCCTGTAAAGGACACCATTCTGCGTCCTGCCTGTACATTTTTTGCGCCCAACTGCGTCAGTTCGTTCGCCAAGACGGGCTCGAGGCCCATGAAGGTCTTAGCGATCATTTCAAATTCTTGTGTCATGATGTCATATTATAAATATTGGGGCAAAGATACGAAATATTTCTTAATAAATGATGTATAATTCGATTTTTTTATGTAATTTTGCACAATAAAACAAGGATTACAGCTATGACCGTAACCTCTGTGGCACTGCTTTTTGCGTTGAATTCGTTGCTCCAGCTCGATATTCTCGCATGGATTATCGGCATTCCCATGCTGGTAGGATTAACCCTTTTGCTCGTCCGACAGTCTGTTTCTTCGCGACGTCTGAAAGGTGAACTCGACCAGTTGGCAAAGGTGAAGACGCATTCCGTGGAATACGAACTGGTGCTGAAAACCATGCACTTGTGTGTGTGGCGTATCGACGTAGCCAGCCATGTCGTTTCCTTCGACAGCGACTACCGCGACTACAGCGACAATCTGTTCCTGCCTTCTGGGGGCAGGGTGGAGGACATCATCCGTCACATGCTTCCGGACTATCAGGAGGCGTTCAGAAAGGGAATGGACGATGTGATGAATGGCGTGACCGAACAGTTCCACATCCAATATCAGATCATGTCGCCCCATAGCATGAAACCCTACTGGAGTGAGAGCTTCTTCACTGTTGAGGAGCGCGAGTTGAGTGGACATCCTAAGACACTGGTGGGAACAACCATGCGTATCGACCAGCAAAAGGAGATTGAGACGGCCCTGACCGATGCCCTCTATCATGCTGAGGAGAGCGACCGCCTGAAATCGGCCTTCCTGTCGAATATCAGCCACGAAATCCGTACGCCGCTCAATGCCATCGTGGGATTCAGCAACGTGCTGTCGATGGTGGAAGATAAAGAAGAACGCCAGTCATTGGTGAAAACTATCCAGCAGAACAATACACGACTGCTCGATATGCTCGACAAAATCGTCAGCATGTCACGACTCGAAGCCAAAGGTGCAGGAAGACTCAATAAGGAGACGTTCGCCCTGAAGGGTGTCTTTAACGAATTGTTCGAGAAGTATGGCGAAAGGGCTCGCAAGAAAGGTGTCATCCTGCAGATGGAGGATGAATATCATCTGCCGTCGCTACATACGGACCGTGAGCGACTGCTCGAAATCATTAACCAATACGTGGACAACGCCCTGAAATACACGGCCAACGGCTTGGTCACCGTAGGGTGTAAGACGAGCGATAACATCATGATATTCGTGCGCGATACGGGTAAGGGCATTTCTGCCGACAAGTGCAACGACCTGCTCTTCGAGCGTTTCTTCAAGGTCGACGAGTTCGAGCAGGGCACAGGCCTGGGATTGAGCATTTGCCGCAGTCTGGCCATCTCGTTGGGCGGGCGTGTCGGTGTGGCGTCGGAGCTGGGCAAGGGCTCTACGTTCTGGGTAGAACTTGGAAAGGAAGTAATAGTTTATGAATCGAATTAAAATGTTGGTGCTGCTGGTGATGACATGTGTGATGACGTCACTGGCACAGGAAAAAATTACAGGTTATGTGATTGACGACATGTCCGGCGACAGCCTGGGCTTCGTCACCGTCCAGTATAAAGGACAGAAGATTACCACGATGGCCGACCATCGCGGCTATTTCTCCATCCCCAAGCATGTGGGGTGGAAACTGACGTTCAGCGCCGTGGGCTATAAGAGCAAGACGGTCTCCATTGGTCAGAACAGCCACCATCTGTTGGTGGTGCTCAAGGAGGATACCAAGTCGCTGGGCGAGGTCACCGTCAAGGCCAAGCGCGGCAAATACCGCCGCAAGGGCAATCCCGCTGTGGAACTCATGCGGAAGGTCATTGCCAACAAGAAAAAAACCGACCTTTCCAATCGTGACTACTATCAGTACACGAAATACCAGAAACTGACGCTGGCCCTCAACGACGTGAAGCCCGACATGCTCACCAATCCGAAGCTCGCAAAGTTTCCATGGCTCACCAATCAGGTCGAGAAGTGCCAGATGACGGGACGCCTTATCCTGCCTGCCAGTGTCGACGAGACGGTCACCCAGAAAATCTATCGCCGCAGTCCCCATGACGAGAAGGAAATCATCAAGGGACAGCGCTCGGTGGGCGTCACCAATTTCTTCGAGACAGGCGACATCGTCAACACCGTCTCGAAGGATATCTTCACCGATGTGAATATTTACGACAATCAGATACGCCTCCTCCAGCATCCCTTTACCTCGCCCATCGGCGACGGAGCCATCTCCTTCTATCGCTATTACATCGAGGACACGCTGGCCATCGACCGCGACTCGTGCATCCACGTCCATTTCCTGCCCAATAACCAGCAGGACTTCGGATTCCGTGGCGACCTCTACATCCTCAAGGATTCCAGCTATCAGGTCAAGCGCTGCGAAATCATCCTGCCCGGACAAAGCGACGTCAACTTCGTCGAAAGCCTGAAACTCATCCAGGAGTTCACCAAGCTGCCCACAGGCGAATGGGTATTGTCCGTCGACGATATGGTCGTCGAACTGGTGCTCTTCGACTTCATCCAGAAGGGCGTCGCCATCCGAACCACGCGACTGTCGGACTATCAGTTTACCGAGATTCCCGACAAGCTGTTCAAGGGCCGCGAGAAACTGATTATCGACCCCAATGCCGAGATGCAGGACGCCGCCTTCTGGCAACAGGAGCGTAAGGTCGAGCTGACGGGCAGTGAGGCGAAGATGGACGATTTCCTGAAGGGCATCAAGACCATGGGCGGCTTCGGATGGATATTGGCAGGACTGAAGATCCTCACCGAGAACTTCATCGAGACCAGCGAACACAGCAAGGTCGACATAGGCCCCATCATTTCAACGATCAGCACCAATTTCATCGACGGCTTGCGCACCAGGCTGGGCGCACAGACCACTGCCAACCTCTTCCCACGGCTCTTCTGGAAAGGCTATGTCGCCAATGGCTGGAAGAGCAAGCGGTGGTACTACAGCAGTCAGATCACGTGGTCGCTGAACAAGAAGAAATACCTGCCCGAGGAGTTTCCCAAGCGCAACATCTCGTTCCTGACCACCTACGACGTCATGTCGCCGTCCAACAGAATCACCAGCTACGACAAGGACAACTTCTTCACCTCGTTCCGGTGGACCAAGGTCGACAAGATGATGTTCTACCACCGCCAGCGGCTGCTCTTCGAATACGAACAGCGCTGGGGACTGCGCACGCTGTTCAGCCTGACCACCGAGCAGAACGAGGCCGCCGGCAACATGCGGTTCGTCCCCTTGTCGTCCACCGACGGCACCGACGTCAAGTTCCGCACCACCGAGTTCAAGGCCGAGCTGGAGTATAGTCCCGGAGCCCTCTACACCAATTCCAAGATCCGTCGTGTCAAGGTCAATCGCGAAGCACCCATCTTCACCCTCAGCCATACCGTCGGACTGCAGAACTTCCTCGGCGGCGACTATCACTACAACTATACCGAGGCCAGCATCTTCAAGCGCCTGTGGCTCAACAGCTGGGGACGCATCGACTTCTTCACGCGTGCCGGAAAACAGTGGAACCAAGTACCCTTCCCCCTGCTCTGCATGCCGGTAGCCAACGTGTCCTACTTCAGCCGCAAACAGATGTTCAACCTCATTACCGACATGGAGTTCCTCAACGACCGCTTCTGGAGCATCGACCTCAACTGGGACATGCAGGGCAAGATCCTCAACCGCATCCCCCTCATCCAGAAAGCCCGCCTGCGCGAGTATATCGGTGTCAAGATGCTGTGGGGCGGACTCTCCGACAAGAACAACCCCTACCTCCCCGAAAATGCAGGCAGCGACGTCCTCATGTATTTCCCCGACGACTCCTACATCATGAACCCCCGCATTCCCTACTGGGAAATCTCTGCCGGCGTCCGCGGCATCCTCCGTTTCTTCCAGATAGAGTATGTCCGCCGCATGAACTACAACGCCGGCCGCAGTCCCAAGAACAGCGTCCGCCTCGGCTTCACCATGATGTTCTAAAAGAGAAAAGAGAAAAAAGAGATTTTTACTCACCCCCCCCTTTATTTAAAGGCATTCCGAGAAAATGTAATATGCTTGCATGTTTGGCCGCGTCGAGAAAAAACGGTGCGACTCATCGCGAGCCGCACCGATTTTGTTCATGATCAAATGCTGTGAAATTAAATTAAAACCTTAATAACTAACTAAAACCAATAATATAGTATAAATCAATCAAATGGACATGAGGTATTCGACGCTGTTCTTGGCCAGGCGTAGGATGTTGGACTGGCAAGAGTTGTTCTTGGGATTGGCGCTCTTGTCGGGTGTGCCATCCTCGTTCTTCATCGAGAACTCGCAACCGCCATTACCAATGCAAAGCACGGTGCCGGCCCCTTTCTGGAATCCTTCGGGAGCTTTCGGAGCACCCTTTGCCTCCCAGACGTTGAGCTGAGAAACCCAATTGACCTGACTGTCCCATGTGCCGAGCGGATAGATGCCGAACTCTTCGGTGAGAACGACATAGCACTCCTCAGAGGTGTTGTCGAGTCCGGTAAGCTTGGTGGGGATGTCGAAGAACAGACAGTTGTGGTCTTCCGTCCAACCTGCACCCTTGAAGGCGATGGCCTTGAAGCAATTGTCGTTAAGTTTCTCGGTGGGGATGCCTGCATAGATAGGATGCGTGCTCAGGTCTTTCGAGAACGAGCCGGTGTTGAGACATACGCCCATCTTCCAAACGTCGCCGTTCCAACCACCGACGCCACAGCCGAAGGCATTGCTGACACCACGCAGCGTGGATGTTGCGAGACGGTTGATGGTTCCGATGTAAGGCACAGCGTGCTGCCAGAGCAACAGGTTGCCGCCATTCTTGACGTACTGCTCGATGCAGGGAGCGGCATTTTTGGCGAGGTCGGAGAAGTTCCAGATGTCGTCGGCATTGCCGGTCTCGAGGTCGCGCAGCCAGAAGAGCATGCGGTAGTCCTCGATGTCCTCGTACTTGCTGATATTGCCGAAGTAGATGTATTCGCCCTTCGGATAGTTCTCCTGGAACCACAGCCAGGCTGAGGCCTCATCGTCATCGCCGTTGGCAACAAGCTCCTCTGGTGTGGCATATTCTGACAGGAAAGCAGGAATCTTGCCACCAACCTTGCCGGAACCATAGATAGGCAGTGCCTTGCCCTCATTGTTCTGTGCAATGAGTGTTGCCTCCCAACGCTCCTTCATAGCAACATCCTTCAGCAGATAGGAAGTGCCGTTGACGGTCTCTTCTATCACTCTGCTGCCGTCACCATTCACCAACTTCAGGATGTAAGACGTGGCATCCGGGCTTGCAGTCCATGTGACCTGCATGTCGTGCTGATCGTCGCTGATGTCAATCTGTTCAAAC
>JAFSNG010000040.1 GCA_017447515.1 Prevotella sp.
GATTCGAACCACCACAAACAGAACCAAAACCTGTTGTGCTACCATTACACCATTGGACATCCGTGCTATAAGCGGGTGCAAAGGTAAGAAATATTTGGCATTCCACCAAATATTTCTTCACCTTTTATTATTTTACTATCAACAGATAGTAGTTTTTCTTACCCTTCTGGGCCAGCAGATATTTGCCGTCAATGAGCTCGTCAGCGGTAACGGCCTGCTGAGGATCGGTGATTTTCTCTTTGTTCAGCGAGACACCACCACCCTGCACCATCTTGCGCATCTCACCCTTCGAAGGGAATACGGGAGCTACAGTGGTAAACAGCTCGATAGCGGGTTGCCCCAGCTGGTCCTTGGAAATCTCGAACTGAGGTACACCGTCGAATACATCGAGGAAAGTCTGCTCGTCGAGCTTCTCCAAGCCCTCTTTGGTGCTTTTGCCGAACAGCAGGCTGCTGGCCTCAATGGCAGCGTCGAGAGCCTCACGTGAGTGTACCATGACGGTAACCTCCTCAGCCAGGCGCTTCTGCAGCACACGACGACCGGGATCCTGCTTGTGCTCCTCGACAAGGGCATCGATGACGTCCTTCTCCAGCGAAGTGAAGATCTTGATGTAGCGCTCGGCATCGTCGTCAGAGACGTTGAGCCAGAACTGATAGAATTTATATGGTGTGGTGCGCTTGGGATCGAGCCAGATGTTGCCGCTCTCCGTCTTACCGAACTTCTTACCGTCGCTCTTGGTGATGAGCGGACAGGTCAGGGCGAAGGTCTCGACGTCGTTGCCCAGCGTGCGGCGGATGAGTTCCGTACCAGTAGTCATATTGCCCCACTGGTCGTTACCGCCTAACTGCAGCTTGACGCCATAGTGCTGATACAGATACAGGAAATCGTAGCCCTGAAGGAGCTGGTAGGTGAACTCAGTGAACGACAAACCATCGCGGGCAGTACCGTTCAGGCGCTGCTGGACACTCTCCTTAGCCATCATATAGTTGACGGTGATGTGCTTGCCGACCTCACGTGCGAAATCGAGGAAGGTGAAGTCCTTCATCCAGTCGTAGTTGTTCACCATGATAGCAGCATTGGGATCCTTCGACTCAAAGTCGAGGAACTTAGCCACCTGTGCCTTGATGCACTCCTGGTTGTGACGCAAGGTCTCGTCGTTGAGCAGGTTACGCTCCTGCGACTTGCCTGAAGGGTCGCCAATCATACCTGTAGCACCACCCACGAGGATGACAGGACGGTGACCACAACGCTGCAAGTGGCGCAACATCATAATACCACAAAGGTGGCCAATGTGGAGTGAATCGGCCGTAGGGTCAGTACCCAGGTAAGCGGTCACCATTTCTTTCTGAAGCAGTTCTTCCGTTCCTGGCATCATCTGTGCCAGCATTCCGCGCCAGCGGAGCTCTTCTACAAAGTTCTTCATATATTCTCTTTTTTTTATTTATTACTCTTGATATTATTGATAATCTAGATGGTCTAGATTTATACTATGGGACGGGATCGTAGCCGGAGCCGCCCCAAGGATTGCAACGAAGGATGCGCCAGATGGCCAAATAGAGCCCCTTGAAGGGTCCGTGCTTGATGATGGCCTGACGGGCATATTCAGAACACGTGGGTGTGAAGCGACACGAAGGTCCCAACAGTGGCGATATGCAAATCTGGTAGAAGCGGATGGGCAACACCAAAAGCCAAACCAAGGGGCGCGTTATTATTCTGACTACAGACTGCATATTCTATTTCGACCACGAATTACACGAATTTCACGAATTACCCTTCACCTTCTCTGCCACTCTTTGCATCAAGTTGACCACACGTGACTCGACAAACTGCGAGGGATGGTGCTCGTCGGACAACCAGATGAATGCCAGCAGCAACTGTTCGTTATCGGGCAGTGCCTCGTAGAGCAGCTGTTTGTGCAGACGGAAGGCCTCACGGACCTGACGCTTGACGCGATTACGGTCTACGGCATGTTTGAACCGTTTCTTCGGCACGCTGATGAGCATCTGGACAGGCGCATCATTGTGCGCGCGTTCCTTATTTATATATACCGCTCTCAGTGGGAATGCTGCTATCGACTGGCTTCCTCTTGTCTCTCCAGACAAGACCCTCCGCCTAACAGGACTGGCATCAAAGAGCGTATCTATCAGTTTTCGGCTGACCATGCGCTCCCGCTTCCTGAATCTCGAATTTGTTTTTTCGACCACAGATTGCACAGATTACACGAATTTCTTGGAGCACTATTTATCCGACTACGGATTACACGGACGACCTGTAAACAGTTAGTCCTGTGTAACGAGCAGATAATGCTGAAGGGCACCCGTCATAGAAGGATACTTCTCGGAGGGAGCCTCGAGGTCGAGACGCAAACCAGCCTCACGGGCTGCTTTAGCAGTAGCTGGTCCGAAAGTGGCAATGGCTATGTCGCCCTGCTTGAAGTTGGGGAAATTCTTGGTCAGTGCCTCAATACCCGCAGGACTGAAGAATACGAGCATGTCGTAGTCAAACGTCTTGACCTCCTCAGGGGTGAAGTCGTTGCTAACGGTACGATACATCACACACTCGGTATGGTTCAGCTTCTTGGCATCAAGTTGCTGGGCAATAGCGTCGTTGTGGACATCGCTCATGGGAACGAGATACTTCTCATTCTTGTGCTTGGCCATCGTGGGGATGAGATCGTCAATCTTGCCCGTCGTACCGAAGAACACCTTACGCTTGCGATACTGGACATACTTCTGGATATACAGCGAAATCGTCTCGGTGACGCAGAAGTACTTCATATCCTCGGGGATAGCAAGACGCATCTCTTTGGCCAACGTAAAGAAATGATCTATCGCGTGGCGTGAGGTGAACACGATGGCTGTATGCTCAAGAATGCTGATTTTCTGCGTACGGAATTCCTTGGCTGAAATACCCTCCACCTTGATGAAAGGACGGAACACCAGCTCTACGCCAAATTTCTCAGCAATATCAAAATAAGGCGATTTCTCGCTTGACGGTTTGGGCTGTGAGACCAAAATCTTCTTTATCATTTTGTCTTAAAAATTTATTTTCAAACTATTTGCTGTATACACCATCGCCTCCCAGAGGAAGAACACAGGAATGATTTCGAGGGTGCAAAAGTACAAAATAATCTGCAATTTAACGACACTTTGCTTAAAAAAGATGAGGAAACACTTGAAAAGTAGTAGAATTTTAACGATTATCAATACAATTACGACATAAATTGCCGCAGATTGGATGGACAAATCAAAATAAGCCCACAAAATAACGATGGGGAAGAGTAGGGCGCCTTCCACCGAATAGATGTATAGGTATGACTTAATCCATTGTCGGTTCTTTTTACCGTCAAAGAACACACCATTGACCAAGGTGTAGAGCATCACCTTGAATAGGAAATAAACAGAAGAAATAGCCAGGAAAATAGCTATGAGGGTGTATTGTGAGGCGAGGACGAACGTATCGCCAATGACGTAGAGCGTATAAAAATAGAACAAAAGCGCCACCAGCAGACAGTTTAGGAAAGCGAGGAACGCTTGGAAGCGTATCTCGACGGCAGTCTCTGTAATCTCGGTCAAGCCCTCACGATGGATATTGAAGAAATTCTTCGTCTGACGGACAACAAACTGGCGCGTATTTGAGAAGGCAATCACAGCCATGATGAACAACACCAGCAATAGCGATGTGATGATGTCGTCGTTGTGGATTCTATAGGATATCGGTTCGCCAGCCACGCCACAACGTCCTCCAGGCAGTTCCGGATGGAACAGCGAATCTTTCGAAAAGAATCCCTCACGATAGTATTGCGGCAACTGTACGTCTAACATGTTACGTCCTTTGTCGTGGCCAGGCAGATGGAGCGTGTCCGGACGTGTGCTCCATCGGATTTCAGAGGCCTTAAAACGCGACTGCACAGCAGAATCCTGCTGTGCGGGCGTTGCATTACGCGGCAGCCAACTGATGACCATTCCTGGCGTAAGGACAATATGATGCTGGACGACAGAGTCGTTCATAATCCGAATGCGCGTTTGATGTCGTCGACACGATCCAGTTTCTCCCACGTAAACAACTCAACATCAATGGTCTTCGTCTCGTGGTAACGGCTGGTAAAGGTCTTTTTGACGACCTCACACTTACGACCCATGTGACCATAGGCGGCAGTCTCGAGGTACATGGGCTGGCGTAGTTTCAACGTACGTTCGATGGCTTTCGGACGCAGGTCGAAGAGTTGTTCTATCTTCTTGGCAATCTCACCATCCGACATCTGCACGTGCGAACGGCCATAGGTGTTGACATAAATGTTCATAGGTTTGGCCACACCAATGGCATAGCTCACCTGAACGAGCATCTCATCAGACACACCAGCAGCCACCATGTTCTTAGCAATATGGCGTGCTGCATAAGCGGCAGAACGGTCGACCTTCGACGAATCCTTGCCTGAGAAGGCACCACCGCCATGAGCGCCCTTGCCGCCATAGGTATCGACAATGATTTTACGGCCTGTCAAGCCCGTATCGCCATGAGGTCCGCCAATGACGAACTTGCCCGTGGGGTTGACATAGTATTTGATGTCGTCGCCAAATAAGGCCAGCACTTTTTCTGAGTGGATTTTGGCCTTCACACGCGGTATCAGGATGTTTACCACGTCATTATAGATAGTTTGCAACATGGCATCGTCAGCGGCAAACTCATCGTGCTGGGTTGAAACCACAATGGTATCAATACGCTCGGGAATGCCTTCGTCGCTGTACTGCACAGTTACTTGACTCTTGGCATCCGGACGCAGATAGGTCATCACCTTGCCCTCCTTACGGATTTCAGCCAAAGTGCGCATAATAAGGTGTGCCAGGTCGAGTGAGACAGGCATCAGATTCTCCGTCTCGTTGGTAGCATAACCGAACATCATACCCTGGTCTCCAGCACCCTGTTCGTCCTCGTCGCCATTATCCACACCGCGATTGATGTCCTCGCTCTGCTCGTGGATAGCGGTCAGTATACCGCAGGAATTGCCGTCAAATTGGTATTCGGCCTTGGTATAGCCTATCTTCTTAATCGTGTTACGGGCAATGGTCTGCAGGTCGATGTACACCTCGCTGCGCACCTCTCCCATCAATACCACCTGTCCAGTGGTGACAAACGACTCGCAGGCCACACGGGCCTTCGAGTCGTATGCCAGAAACTGGTCTAATATCGCGTCAGAAATCTGGTCGGCCACTTTATCGGGATGGCCTTCAGACACAGACTCTGATGAAAACAAATAACTCATTCTTAACTTCTAAACTCCTTTAACTTCTTAACAACTCTTCTAATCTATTCCGCTGGCATCATAATGACCTCTGCACGGTTGCCAGCCTTCAGCAGTTCCTTGACAAAGGCAGTGATGCTCTCCACCGTCTGGGCATTGACCACCTTCTCGTAGTCGGTGTGGAAGTCGATGTTCCACTTACGCCAGCCGTTGATGCATCCCAGCCAGTAGCTGTTCTGTTTCAGCTCGTCACCATGATTCTTCAGCATATACTCCTTCACCTTCTGCAGCTTGTCAGCGTCGCAGGTCTTAGCCAGGGTCTCCACCTCGTCGCGAAGAATGAAGATGGCGGTATCACCCTTCTCAGGCTTCATGGGGCAAACGGCCAGTACTTGTGCCTCTGTCTCGAAGTCGTTGCGGCTCATGCCAGCCTGTGCCATCACAGTATAGGCAGCACTGGCATCCTCACGAATCTTCTTCAGATACTCCATGCTCAGAATCTGTCCCACCATGTCGGCCTTGATATCGTTCTCCAGGGTGTAAGGAATGTCCTTCGAGTACCAAACCATCACAGCCATTGCCTTGGGAGTTTCTGACTTGTGCTTGAAGTTGTTGATGACAACACCCTTGAAGTCTGTTGCTACGTTTTTGTTCTTCTCCACCTTTCCTGTTGCAGGCAGGGAAGCCAGGTATTGCTCAATGAGCGGAAGGATGGTTGCTTCGTCGTAGTTACCAATGATGGTAAACGTAAAGGCAGCAGCATTGGCGGTCTGCTCCTTGGCCATTTCGAGGATGCGGTCGTAGTCAACCTTGGGAAGCTCGGCAATGTCGAGCGACTTGAAGCGCGGATTGTGGCAAGCCAGTGTAGCAGTGAGAGAATCGCTGAACACAGCCTCGGGCTGCAACAGACGGTTCTTCAACGTCACCTCAACTGTCTGCATCAGTTTGTCGTACGACTTCTGGTCCTTGGCGATGTTGGTGAAATAGAGGTAAACCAGCTGCAACATCGTCTCGACATCCTTCGGTGTAGAACTACCGCTGATGCGCTGACGGTTGGCATCCAACGAGAGTGATGCACTGGCAATCTTACCAGCCATAGCCTTTTCCAGCTCAGTGTGCGAGAAGTTACCCAGACCGCTGGCCTCGATAACGTCATTGAACATCTTGATATTAACAAAGTCCTTCTCGTCATACTTTGCTGAGCCTCCGAAGCCCTCGCCACGCAACAGCACCTGGTCCTTCTTCAGGTCGGTCTGCTTCAGCACGACGGTAGCACCGTTCGACAGTGTCAGCTCAGTATATCCGAAGAGGTCGTTCTTCACCTCTTTCGTGATTGTACCCTTCTGGGGCAACTCGGTAATCAGCGGCTCGTCTTTCACGTTATCCACGTAAGCCTCAATCTGTGCGGCGCGGGCTGCGGCAACAGCCTTCATCAGACCGTCCTCCGTGGGATATACAGCACCTTCCTTCTCAGTATTGAAGTTCAGCACCACCAAGTTGGTATCGTTCTCCAAGAACAGCTCCTTCATCACCATATTCACACCCTCCAGCGGCAGCATGGGCATCAGTTGCTTCATGGTCTGATAGGTGAAGTCAATGCTGGGGATAGGCTCGTAATCCAGGAAATGATCTACATATTGGTCGACAAACTGGCTGTTATAGCGCTTGTCCTTATTAGAATACTGCTTGTCGAGATTGCTCTCGTAATCAGCTTTGAAACGGCTGTATTCCGTAGTGGTAAAGCCGAATTCTGCAGCGCGGCGGACCTCAGTGAGGGCAGCAGTGAGAGCGGGCTCCATCTGACCATCCTTGGGAACCACATCCAGCTCAAAGGCATCAACAGGACGTGACAGCAGATAGACTCCATCATCAGCTCTAGCCTGAATAAACGGACTCTCGGGCTTCTCGGCATACTCCTTCAGACGGTCGTTCAACATACTGATGGCAGCATTTTTCATATAGTCAGCCAACATATATGCTATCGAACTCTTCAGCGAATCGGGGAAGGGCTCGTGCTTCATCATCACCGACACCATATTGATTCGCTGCTCCTTGTCCTTGTCGATCACGACGATGGGCTCGTTGTTGTCAGGAACGGCCTCGGTAGTCACCAGCGCACGGTTCTCAGGCAGTTTGATGGGACCGAACAGCGTCTTGATCTTCTGCTCAATCTTGTCTACATCCACATCGCCCACTACGACGATAGCCTGGTTGTCAGGACGGTACCACTTCTCGTAATAAGCCTGCAGGAAGGGACGCTCGAAGTTGTCGATAATCTCCATCAAACCGATGGGCATACGATAGCCGTATTTCGAACCGGGATAGAGCTTCGGCAGGTCGCGCTCCAACATACGCTGCTGGGCACTGGTGCGCAGGCGCCATTCCTCGTGAATCACACCACGCTCCTTCTCAATTTCCTCCTGTTCCAACAGCAGACCGTCGGCCCAGTCGTAGAGGATAAGCATACATGAGTCGATAATGCCCTCGCGCGTCGTGGGTACATTGCTTATATTATAGACGGTCTTGTCGATACTCGTATAGGCGTTTAGGTCGGTACCGAATTTGATACCCACACTCTCACACCAGCGCAGCAGCTCGTTACCCTTGAAGTGCTTCGAGCCATTGAAAGCCATGTGCTCCAGGAAGTGAGCCAGACCACGCTGGTCGTCGTTCTCCTGAATGGAACCCACGCGCTGAGCGATATAGAACTCTGCACGGTTCTCAGGCCAGTTGTTGTAACGAATGTAATAAGTCAGTCCATTGTCCAGTTTACCCATACGAACATCGGGGTCAACGGGAATCGGTGGCATCTGCACCATGTCTTGTGCCACCATTGCTGTCGTGCTGAACATCATCAGCGCAGCCATCAACACTTTTTTCAGTTTCATTTTACCTTATTATATTATGTATATATGTATTATGTATATATGCTTAGTTGAAGTAGTACTTTACACCTAACTGCAGGCGCCAGCACTGACCATAGCTGTGGTTGTAGTCCCATGTCGATGTCAGGTCGGTATTCATGCGGAAGACAGGCTGTGCACCCTTCTTCACGTCAGCAGCATTGGCCACGCTCAACAATTTGAACATATAGTTGCTCGTGCCAGGAATCAGCTTGGCGACACCCCACTTCGAGTTCAACAGGTTACCAATGTTCTCGATGTTGGCAATGAGCTGCAACTTGTGCTTGGTGTTGCCAATCTTCAGGTCGAAGTCGTGAGCATACTTGAAATCAAACGTGTGTACCCAGGGGGCATAGGCAGCGTACGAATCGGCATATTCGCCACGATGATTCTTCAGATAGTCGTCCTGTTCGAGGAACTGCCAGAAAGCAATACGGTCAGCCTCAGTGGAAAACTTTATCTCCGAGTCGTCGCGAGGGATGTACATCAGGTCGTATGCCAGTCCGTCGCCGTTGATGTCGTTGGAGTAGCAGTAGCTGTATCCTGCTGGTGAATATCCGCTATAGAACAGCGAGAAGTGCTCCTTGCCATACTTGTAGCTGATGTTGGCAATGATACGGTCGGGAGTGACGAAACCAGAGTTGCGCACTTCAATGATGTTCGGTCCGTTGACAGTATGCAGGTAGTTCCAGGCCGAAGAAGCGTTTGAGCCGGGCATTCCCGTTACCTCCTTGTTCACAGTGTGCGTATAGGCCGCCATGATGTACAGGTCTTTGATTGGTTCGGCATTCAACTGCAAGCTGGCCGTCCATCCATAGCCCTTGTGGTTGTTAGTCAGCACGCAGGCATCGTTGGTAAACTTCTTGGTAGAACCGTCAACATCGGTATAGGTGGGATTGTAACGGTAGTCAGCAGGATAGACGTAGCGATTGTCGGCACCAGGCATCCGCTGCCATGTCTCGTCAACGGGCTTGACGTTGAGGTTGTCCAGATTGACGGCGTTGATATTCTTCGTGTACATAAACTCACCGGTGACGGTCAGCGGGAAGCTGACGGGGAGCTGATAGTCGATGGCGATGCTGGACTTCCAAACCTGCGGCATCTTGAAGTTCTTGTCGATGCCTGCGACGGAAGAAGGCACGATGCCGTTGGCATTCTGACTGACAGGAGCCCCTAACTTCTCACGAATATCGTCAGTAGAGGTCGTCAGACCGCCAGCGAAATTGGCCAGGCGAGGATCACCGCCCTTGGCAACGACCAAGTTTTGAAGCATACCGCTGTTCTGCGGCATGTTGCTGAAGAATACGAGCGGCAGACGTCCTGCGAAAAGACCTGTACCGCCGCGCAGCTTGATGGAATGGTCGCCTAAGATATCCCAAGAGAAGCCGATACGTGGCGATATCTGAATGTTCGCCTTCGGCCAGGAGCCCACATCAAGGTGGCGTCCGCCGAAATCGATGCTATACAGCAGTTGGTTTTCCTTCAGGTCGCCATTATAGAACGTGATATTATCGAAGCGGATACCGAAGTTCACCTTCAGGTTGCTAAGGATGTTCCACTCGTCCTGTGCGTAGAGTCCGTACTGGTTGAAACGAACCTTTGACGAAGGGGTCATATCACCATCGTAACCATAGGCCAAAGCCACGCCAATAGGGGCTTCACTGTTCATGAAGTCTTCCATGCTGGCATAGCGGTAATAACCCGTACCCTGACGCATATAGTTGTTCTGCGCCATCTGGTGCTCAAAATTCAAACCTGCCGTAATCTTGTGGCTGCCAAGATAATAGGTGAAGTTGTCGTTCACCGTCAGAATGGTATTACGCACACGGTTATTATAGGTAAAGAGCTCGTAACCTAATGTCATATAGGGGTCGCCATCCTTCATGATATCAATCATGGGGAACATCGAAGAGTCGGAACTTCGTGGGTCGTCCATATCCGAATAGGTCACCAACAGCTGGTTGGAGATATTCTCACTGAAGCGGCTGTTCAGGTCGAACGAGAACGTCGTCACCTTATTTTCCTGATTGTAGAACGAATTGGCGAAAGCCATCGAACTGATACCCACACACGCCTGGCTCAGTCCACCGACATCACGCGACGAGGCATTGGTTGGATTGTACTTTGAGTTGTTGGTGTGGTTGAAGCGGACAGCCAGGTGATGGTTCTGAGTGATGTTCCAGTCGATACGAGCCAGATACTTGTTGTTCTTGATACCGCCAGGATACTCGTTGGCAGAACCAGTATCGTAGCCGTACTTGTCCTTCACAAACTGCGATATCATCTCCATGTCC
This sequence comes from Prevotella sp., assembly GCA_017447515.1. Taxonomy (GTDB): domain Bacteria; phylum Bacteroidota; class Bacteroidia; order Bacteroidales; family Bacteroidaceae; genus Prevotella. The sequence continues at coordinate 10,440 of JAFSNG010000040.1, forward strand.
GACAGCAGTGTTCGCGAAGTATAGGTCTTCTGGTTCGGGCCGTCACCCGTTGCATCGGGATGCCAGTAAGTAGAGACACTCTCGGTCTCTGTACGCTCAACGCTGGCAAAGAAGAACAGCTTGTCCTTGATAATGGGACCGCCCAAGGTAAAGCCCCATGTCTTCTGTTCGCCAGGATCGGGCTCAGCGTTCTGCACACCGTCTACGCGGTTGCCGTGCATATCCTCATTGGTATAATAGAAGTACGCCGTACCCTTGAACGTGTTCGTACCCGACTTCGTCACGGCATTGATACCGCCGCCGATGAAGTTCGACTGACGAACGTCGAACGGGGCTACCACCATCTGCACTTCGTCAATGGCATCCATCGACACGGGGTTGCCGCCACCGGGCAGGTTGGCACTCAGACCGAAGTTGTTGTTCAGGTTGGCACCGTCGAGGGTGAAGTTGGCCATCTTGCCATTGCTACCGGCAAAACTGTTCGAACCGCCGTAGTAAGGCGACAGCTTGGCAATATCGCCAATGCTGCGGCTCACGGTAGGCAACTCCTGAATGGTGCGGTTGTTGACGTTCGTCGAAGCACCGGTCTTCTCGGCGGCAAACTTCGAAGCCTTACCGCTGACGACGACCTCTGCTAGTTCCGTTGCGTTCTCCGACAGCCACACATTGAGGTTGTAGGTCTCACCTAACTGCAGATAGATGTCCTTGAACACCTTCGGATTGAAACCGATGTAGGTGACTGTGACGGTGTACGGACCGCCATTACGCATACCCTGGATGTTAAAGCGGCCATCAACGTTGGTGATAGCTGCGTACTTGGTACCAGAAGGATCGTGGACGGCCTGTACGGTAGCTCCGATGACCTCTTCCTTGGTATCCTCCATGGTTACTTTTCCGCTTAAGGCAGAATTCGTAATCTGTGCCATCATTGTCAACACACAGGTCAACATCATGGCGGTTAATAACAGTTTTCTACGCATATTGATCATCTTTGTTTGTAATTTGCCTGCAAAATTAATGATTATTTTCGAAACATGATGCTTTTTTCCTTTTTATTTTTGCATTCGCTCCGTTTTTTCAATTATCTCAACCCCATACGAGCCTCAACGACGTTCACCACATAGTCACCCAGTTTCTCGCACTCGTTGATCAGGTCCATATAGATGGTACCTACGGCATACGTGTACTCGTGGTTGTTCACGTCCGTGATGTTCTGCGTCTTCAACTGGTTGCGGTAGTTGTTGATTTCGTTCTCGATGTTGAACGTACGGTTCACGTCGAACGACTCCTTGCGACCTTGCATCAGACGGTTCATCTGCGTCAGCGACTGGTCGGTCAGCTCCATCATCTGGTGCAGGTGGTCGTACTGCTTCTCCACGAAGTGGTCCTCCTTGCCGTTATACTTCCGCGAAATGGTGCGGGCCATGTTGAAGCAGGCATCGCCGATAGACTCCAGCTCCGACACCTCACGCAACATGGCGCGAATCTTCGCCTTCGTTTCGTCCGACAGGTGAGCATCACTGACGTTGTTCAGGTAGTTGGCAATCTCCAGCTCCATATTGTCCGAAATGCCCTCATATTTCTCAATGCGTGTGTACAGTTTGTTGAAGTCGCTAGCCTGACTGTCCTTCTTGCTGTTCGCGCTCGACGACAGCGTCAGCAGCTCCTTCACCATGCCGAACATGCGCTGCATACGCTCGGAGAACGACTGTATCTCCTTCTGCGCCTCCAACACCGAAAGCTCCGGGGTCTTCATGAATCCCGCCGTAATGAAATGCAGGCGGAAGTCCTCCTCCTCGTCCACCTTCTTGGGCTTGATCACCCAGCACACCAGCTTCTCTATCTGCGGGATAAACCAGATGAGGATAAAGGTGTTGACAACGTTAAACGATGTGTGGAACGCTGCCAGCACGAAACTCAGCTTGGCCGCATTCGCCAGAAAAGCCTGTGCACCGACGACCTCTTTCGACATCGTGACGTCGTAGCCTACCCAACCGCACACCATATCAATGAACGGACGGAACACAAACAATATCCACACCACGCCGAACACGTTGAAGAACATATGTGCCAGTGCCGCCCGCCGCGCCTGCGTATTCGCCGACATCGCCGCCAGGTTCGACGTCACCGTCGTGCCGATGTTCTCACCCATCACCAGCGCAATACCCTGATAGATGGGCAGCGCACCGCTCGAACACAGGATCATCGTGATGGCCATCACCGCTGCCGACGACTGCACGCAGAACGTCAGGATGCCGCCCAGCACCAGGAACAGCAGCGTGGTCAAGAACGAATTCGGGTCGAACGACGCAAAGAAATTCAGCAGTGCCTGGTTCTCGCCCAGGTTCATCTCCTGTCCCGTCTTGCGCAGTATGGCCAGCGCGAATATCAGGAATGCCAGTCCGAACAGGAAATCTCCGATATAACGGTGCTTCTTCTGGTAGATCAGGATGATACCCACGAAGAATGCCGGATACGACAGGTTGCTCACGTCGAACGACATACCTGCCGACATGATCCACGCCGTCAGCGTCGTACCGATGTTCGCACCCATGATTACCGAGATGGCCTGCGCCAGCGTCAGCAGTCCGGCGTTTACAAACGAGACGGTCATCACCGTCGTTGCTGTTGAGGATTGTACCGAAGCCGTCACCAACGTTCCCGTCAACATACCTGTAAAGCGGTTGGTAGTCATGGCTCCCAAGACGTGTCGCAACTGCGGACCCGCCATTTTTTGAAGTGCCTCACTCATGGTCTTCATGCCGAACATCAGCAGAGCCAGCGAGCCCAAAAGCGTAAATATTACCCAAATTGACATAAGTATTATTTTAATTTCGGCTACAAAAATACAAAATATTTATTAAAAACGCTCAATGTTTCGTTTTTTTTTTCTATTTTTGCACCATTAATGGAAACGAAAGGCTATAAATATGGAAAAAACGATTAAGATTTATGTCCGTAATAACGACAGCAGCATCGAGGTTCCGATGGGTTCCACGCTGGAAGAGGCTTACTGGCTGTGTGGTTTGGAAATGGCGCACGGACCCATTTCTGCACGTGTAAACAACAAGGTGGAAGGAATGCACTACCGCATCTTCCGACAAATGGAAGTGGAATTCCTCGACATCACCTCTGCCAGCGGCATGCGAGCCTACACGCGGACGTTGTTCTTCATACTCTGCAAGGCGGCTCACGAACTGTTCGACGAGCCGGGCGGGAAACCCTGCAAGGTGCGCATCGACATCCCCATCAGCAACGGCTATTACGTCGACCTCCACCTGCGCCGCCCCGTGACGCCCGACGACGTGAGCGCCCTGCGCCAGAAGATGCAGGAGATCATCGACGCGGCCATTCCCATCCACCGCTACGAGTGTACTACCGAGGAGGCCATCGCCATGTTTACCCGCAACGAGTCGCTGTCGAAGGTGAAGTTGCTGAAGAGTACCGGCTGGCTCTATACCACCTATTACGACATTGACGGCTACCAGGACTACTACTACGGTTCGCTGCTCACCAACACGTCGCAAATCTACCTCTTCGGACTGGAATACTATTTCGACAGCCTGCTGCTGCGCATTCCCGACGCCAACGACCCCTCCAAGCTCGGTGCCTTTATCCGCCAGGACAAGATGTTCGGCATCTTCAAGGAGCATCACCAGTGGCAGGACATCATTAACCTGCGAAATGTCGGCGACCTAAACGAAGTGATCAATAAGGGTCACTCGTCGCACCTCATTCAGGTATCAGAGGCCCTGCAGGAGAAGAAGATTGCACAGATTGCCGACGAAATAGCCAAGAACAAAAGCATCAAGATGGTGCTGATAGCCGGCCCGTCGTCCAGTGGCAAGACCACCACCTGCAAACGTCTGATGGTGCAACTCGCCGTCAACGGTATCAACCCCATCGGTATCTCGTTAGACGACTACTTCCTGGATCGTGAAAAGACCCCGCGCGACGAGAAGGGCGACTATGACTACGAACATCTGCACGCCCTGAACGTCCCACTGCTGAACGAACAGATGAACGCCCTGTTCCGCGGCGAGGAGGTGCAATTGCCACGCTATAACTTCCAGACGGGTAAGAGCGAGATGAGCGGCAAGAAACTGCAACTGAAGGACAAGCAGATAATGGTCGTGGAGGGCATCCACGCCCTGAACCCCGAGCTGACGGCGCAGATTCCCGACGAACAGATTTTCCGCGTCTATGCCTCCGCACTGACCACCATCCTGCTCGACTCCCACAACTACATTCCCACTACCGACAACCGACTGCTGCGCCGCATCATCCGCGACTTCAAATACCGCGGCGTCGATGCCCGCGAAACCATCCGCCGATGGCCCTCAGTACGCGCCGGTGAGAACAAGTGGATATTCCCCTTCCAGGAGAATGCCGACGCCATGTTCAACAGTGCTATGCTCTTCGAGCTCGCCGTCATCAAGCGACAGGCAGAGCCGCTGCTCGAACAGGTGCCGGAGAACTGCCCGGAATATGCCGAGGCCTATCGCCTGCGCAAGTTCCTGAGCTACATCAAACCCATTCCCGAAGACCAGATTCCGCCCACCTCGCTCCTCCGCGAATTCCTCGGCGGCTCGTCCTTCGAGTACTAATTTGTGGATACAGATACTGAATTCTGCATTTTTATTCGTTTTGATGCTTAATTTGTGGCAGATTATTCATTTTTTGCATAATTCCTTTGGTCGTTTCGCTGAAAATGAATAATTTTGCACCCAATTTTGCATTATATACATATTTATATCATATTATGGCTGAATTAGAAGTAAAAGAGTTGGACCAGGTTGTGGTCCGCTTCTCAGGAGACTCCGGCGACGGTATGCAGTTGGCCGGAAACATCTTCTCTACGGTCAGTGCCACCGTTGGTAACGGCATTTCTACATTCCCCGACTATCCCGCCGACATCCGCGCCCCGCAAGGTTCGCTGACGGGTGTCTCAGGATTCCAGGTACACATCGGTGCCGGCAAGGTTTACACCCCCGGCGACAAGTGCGACGTGCTGGTAGCGATGAACGCTGCGGCACTGAAGACGCAGTACCGTTACGCCAAGTCCGGTGCAACAATCATCATCGACACCGACTCGTTCGGTCCGAAGGACTTGGAGAAGGCACAGTTTGCAACCCCCGACTATCTGGGCGAGATGAACATCGACCCCGACCGCGTCATCCAGTGTCCGCTGACGACGATGGTGAAGGACTGTCTGGCCGATACGGGTATGGACAACAAGGCGATGATGAAGTGTCGCAACATGTTTGCACTGGGTCTGGTGTGCTGGCTGTTCGACCGCGACCTGAACCTCGTGGCCAACTTCCTGCGTGAGAAGTTTGCCAAGAAGCCCGCCATTGCCGAGGCGAACATCAAGGTCATCCAGGCTGGTTGGGACTATGGTCACAACACCCACTCAAGCGCTATCAACGTCTATCGCGTAGAGACCAAGGAGAAGACTCCCGGTCGCTATATGGACATCACGGGTAACAAGGCTACGGCCTATGGTTTCATTGCCGCTGCCGAGAAGGCCGGCCTGAAGCTCTACTTAGGTTCTTACCCCATCACTCCTGCTACCGACGTGCTGCACGAACTGTCGAAGCACAAGTCGTGCGGCGTCATCACCGTACAGTGTGAGGACGAGATCAGCGGCTGCGCCTCGGCACTCGGAGCATCGTTTGCCGGTGCCTTAGGTGTCACCTCGACCAGTGGTCCTGGCATCTGCCTGAAGTCGGAGGCCATGAACCTCGCTGTCATCATGGAGCTGCCGCTGGTAGTACTTGACGTACAGCGTGGCGGGCCTGCTACGGGCCTGCCCACGAAGTCGGAGCAAACCGACCTCCTGCAGGCACTCTTCGGCCGTAACGGTGAAAGCCCCATGCCGGTGATGGCGGCCACCAGTCCTGCCGACTGTTTCGATGCTGCCTACCAGGCTTGTAAGATAGCCCTCGAGCACATGACACCCGTCGTGTTGCTCACCGATGCGTATATCGCCAACGGTTCCGGCGCCTTCAAACTGCCTGAGATGGCCAAGCTCGACGCCATCAATCCGCCGTATGTTCCCGAGGAACTGAAGGGCAAGTGGACGCCGTATATGCGTGCCGAGAACGGTACCCGCTACTGGGCTGTTCCTGGTCGCGAGGGTTTCACCCACATCCTCGGCGGACTGGAGAAGGACTCGAACACGGGTGCCATCTCTACCAACCCCGAGAACCACGACCTGATGACGCGCCTGCGCCAGCAGAAGATTGCCAACATCCAGGTTCCCGACCTCGAAGTGGAGGGCGACGTACAGGATGCCGAACTGCTCGTTGTGGGCTTCGGCAGCACCTACGGCCATCTGCACGCAGCCATGGACGAGCTCCGCGCCAAGGGCAACAAGGTGGCTCTGGCACAGTTCAAGTACCTGAACCCGCTGCCGAAGAATACCGCCGAGGTACTCTCTAAATACAAGAAGGTCGTCGTGGCCGAACAGAACATGGGTCAGCTCGCTGCCTACCTCCGCATGAAGGTCGACAACTTCGTACCCTACCAGTTCAACCAAGTCAAGGGCCAACCCTTCGTCGTAGAAGAGTTAATGAACGCATTCGAGGACATTATAAAGAAGTAAAGAGTTATGGAATATACAGCACAAGATTTTAAGAAAGGACAGCCGAGGTGGTGTCCGGGGTGTGGCGACCACTTCTTCCTGGCTTCACTCCATAAGGCTATGGCCGAGATTGGCGTAGCCCCCGAAAACGTCGCAGTCATCAGTGGTATCGGCTGTTCCAGCCGTCTGCCGCACTACATGGCCACGTATGGCATGAACACCATCCACGGTCGTGCCGCAGCCATTGCTACCGGTGCGAAAGTCGCTAACCCCAACCTCACCGTATGGCAAGTCAGTGGCGACGGCGACGGTCTGGCTATCGGTGGTAACCATTTCATTCATGCCAACCGTCGTAACATCGACCTGAATATGATTCTGTTGAACAACCGCATCTACGGTCTGACAAAGGGTCAGTATTCTCCCACCTCTCCCCGTGGTTTCGTCTCGAAGTCGAGCCCCTACGGCACCGTCGAGGATCCCTTCCGTCCCGCCGAGCTCTGCTTCGGTGCCCGCGGACACTTCTTCGCACGCTGCGTGGCTACCGACGCTCAGGGTACCGTCGAAGTACTGAAGGCCGCCTACCAGCACAAGGGTGCCAGCATCACCGAGGTGTTGCAGAACTGCGTCATCTTCAACGACGGCTGTCACGAGGCTGTCTACAACAAAGAAGGCCGTAAGAAGAATGCCATCTACGTACGTCATGGCGAGAAGCTGGTGTTCGGCGAGAACAACGAGTTCGGACTCGTCCAGCAGGGCTTTGGCTTGAAGGTTGTGGAGATTGGCAAGGACGGTTACACGCTGGACGACGTGCTCGTTCACGATGCCCACTGCGAGGACAACACCCTGCAGCTGAAACTCGCGCTGATGGGTAATGGCGACGGCTTCCCCGTTGCCCTTGGCGTCATCCGCGACGTTGAGGCTCCCACCTACAACGACGCCGTCTACGCCCAGCTTGCTGAGGTCAGTGCTCAGAAGAAGTATCACAACTTCACCGAACTTCTCGAAACCAACGACATCTGGGAAGTGAAATAAAGTAAAAGGGAGGTGTCTTAGCCTGAAATACGTTGACTCCTGCCAAGCCTCTTAAAAGTTAAAAAGAGTTATGAGAAAAGGTCAACGTTTTGCACGCGCATTCAAGCGTGCCGTAGCAGTGGAATATCTGCAAAGTGGCGAGGAACGTAAAGTGATCGCTCTGAAATATGGGCTTCCCAGCGTTCAAACTGTCAGTAATTGGGTAAGTTTATACCTAACTCCGCACGAAATTGAGACA
>JAFSNG010000041.1 GCA_017447515.1 Prevotella sp.
GCGCTAAATCCCGATCCTTTTTCAAGGGTGCAAGGATGGTGCAAACCGAATGCAGAAAACTTGTTTTATGCTGAGGTGCAGCCCATCTTCGCAGGTGATTTTCTCGAAATCGCCTGCAAAGGTAAGGAGTTTTTTTGAATCCTGCAAATTTTCTGAGGCTTTTTTGCAGAAAAGATTTAAAAATGGCGAGAAATAGTTGGTGGTTTATCAAATATTTCGTACATTTGTGCGTTAATTAATAAAGAAGTTAACGAAGTTAGAGCCGTTGGCGAAGTAAAAAAAAAGATAGAACAGTTAAGAATGCAATATATAATTACTGCTCCAGGTCAGTTGCGACATACGGCCCAGCTGCCTGCATCGAAGAGTATATCGAACCGTGCGTTGGTGATTCATGCGCTGACGGGTGGCGAGACGATACCCCAGAACCTGTCGGACTGTGACGACACGGAAGTGATTATTGACGCGTTGCGCGACAATCCGTACGAAATCAATATCAAGGCGGGTGGTACCGCCATGCGGTTTATGACGGCCCTGCTGTCGGTGAGGGCTGGTGAGGAACACGTGCTGACGGGAACGCAACGCATGCAGAACCGCCCGATAGGTGTGCTGGTGGATGCCCTGCGCCGCTTGGGTGCCGACATCAGCTATGTGGGCAAAGAGGGTTTCCCGCCCCTGCTCATCAAGGGAAAGGCGCTGTCGGGCGGTCCGCTGGACGTGGCGGGCAACATCAGTTCGCAGTTTATCTCGGCGCTGTTGCTGATAGGTCCTGCGCTGAAGCACGGCCTGACACTGCGCCTGACGGGTGATATCATCTCGCGACCGTATATCGACCTGACGCTGTGGATGATGCGTGAGTTCGGTGCCGACGCCGAGTGGAGCGACTTTGACACCATCGAGGTGAAGAGCCAGCCGTACAAGGAGCGTGCTTACACGATTGAGAACGACTGGAGCGCGGCGTCGTACTGGTATGAGATGGTGGCACTGGGCAAGGACACGGACGACGAGGTGGTGCTGGAAGGACTGATGGACGGTTCGAAACAGGGCGATTCGAGTGTGCGCTACATCTTCAGTCTGCTGGGTGTGAAGACGACGTTTGAGAAAAGTATGAAGGGTCAGCCGACGCGTATCCGTCTGCGCCATTCAGGACGCTGCGTGCCGCGGCTGGAGTACGACTTCAACAATTCGCCCGACCTGGCTCAGACGTTTGTGGTTTGTTGTGCGCTGTTGGACGTACCGTTCCACTTTACCGGCCTGTCGACGCTGAAAATCAAGGAGACGGACCGTATCGAGGCGCTGAAGCGTGAGATGCGAAAGTTGGGGTATGTCATTCACGACGTGAACAATTGTGAGCTGTTCTGGGACGGCGAGCGTTGCGAGCCGAACATGGAAGCCGGCATCGATACGTATGAGGACCACCGCATGGCATTGGCCTTTGCCCCTGCGGCCTTGCGCGTGGAGGGTCTGCGCATCAATAATCCGCTGGTGGTGACCAAATCTTACCCATACTTTTGGGATGACCTTGCTCAATGCGGGTTTCGCATTGAGAGTTAAGAATTAAGAGTTATGTCGTTTCTGCTGATAGTTGTCATCGCGCTGGTTGCCTTGGGTGCTGTTGCTGCCATCTTCTCGATAGGTGGTACGGACGAGCCTATCGTGACAAAGGAGGGTGACTGTGCTTCGTGCAGCAGCAGGAGTGAGTGTAAGCTCGCGGAGTTGAAGGAAGAGGGAAGACGGAAGAAGGAAGATGGTGGCTGTAAGACGGAAGGAGTCAAATCGACTCTTACATCTTACCTCTTACTTCTTACATCAGCAGCTTTGCTGCTGGCAAGCTGTTCGACGAAAAAGAACACGTCTGGAAGCCGCTGGTGGCACTCGTTCAATGCGCGCTATAACACCTATTTTAATGGTTCGCAGGCGTTTATTGACGGCAGTATGGAGAAGGAGAACGGCAACAAGGATAACTTTACGGAGATGATTCCGTTGTACATGGTGGGCAACAAGCAGAGCCGCGACCTGGGCAAGGGCAATTACGACCGCGCCATAGAGAAGTCGGAGAAAGCCATCAAGTTGCACAGCATCAAGTCGCGCCCTGAATGGAAGAAGAGCCGCAAGAAGACGGAGAAAGACATAGAATGGCTGAACCGCAGGGAGTATAACCCATTCCTGTGGAAGGCGTGGCTGCTGATGGGTAAGTCGCAATTCCAGCAGGGACTGTTCGAGGAGGCTGCCGCTACGTTTGCCTATATGGGTCGCCTCTATCAGACGCAGCCCCCCATCCTCGGCATTTCACGAGCGTGGCTGGCGAAGAGCTATGTGGAGCTGGACTGGCTGTATGAGGCGGAGGACATCATCAACAAACAGCGTCGCGACTCGATGGACTATCGGGCCGTGAAGGACTGGGACTACACCTACGCCGACTATTACATCCACTGCGAGCGTTACGAGGAGGCACTACCCTATTTGCGGAAGGTCATCAAGCACGAGACGCGCCGCAAGCAAAAGGCCCGCGAGTGGTTTCTGTACGGACAGATACAGGCTCTGCTGGGACACCGGCAAGAGGCCTACGACGCCTTCCGTCATGTGGTGCGCCTGAATCCGCCATACGAGACGGAGTTCAACGCGCGTATTGCACAGACCGAGGTGATGGCCGAGGGTAATGCGCGCCAGATGATTAGGAAGCTGAAGCGTATGGCAGCGTCGGACAACAACAAGGATTATCTGGAGCAGGTGTACTACGCCATCGGCAATATCTATATGAGTCAGCGCGACACTGTGCAAGCCATTGCCGCCTACGAGGAAGGTAACAAGAAAGCCACACGTAGCGGCATTGAGAAGGGTGTGCTGCTGTTGACGCTGGGTAACATCTACTGGGAGCGCGAGCAGTTTGCCGATGCCCAACGTTGCTATGGCGAGGCGATAGGCCTGCTGGATCAGGACCGCAAGGACTACAAGCAGTTGTCGGAGCGTTCGAAGGTGTTGGACGAACTGGTGCCGCATACGAGCAACGTCGAATTGCAGGACTCGTTGCAGCGTTTGGCGAAAATGCCTGAGGACGAGCGGTTGAAGGTGATAGACCGCATCATAGAGGAACTGAAGGAAAAGGAAAAAGAGGAGGAACGCGCGCGCGAGGAAGCCGAGACGGAACAGGCATTGCAGCAACAGCAGGCAGTGGGTAACCGTCAGCAACCACAACAGCCTACTGCGCCACAGCCCGTAACAGCGGGCGGTGCGTGGTATTTCTATAATCCGCAGACGGTGAATCAGGGTAAGCGTACGTTCGAGCAACAGTGGGGTAAGCGCGAGAATGCCGACGACTGGCAGCGCATAAACCGCACGGTGGTGAACCTGAATCAGGAGAATCCGGACAATCCAGACGGTCAAGATAATCCAGATAATCCAGAAAATCCAGATGACGCCTCCACGGTGGCTGGGGATTCTATCGCCAGCAATGAAAACGCCGAGCCCGTGGACAGTGCCGCCTTCGACCCCCACAACCGCGAATACTACCTGGCGCAGATTCCCTTCACGGAGGAGCAGTTGGCCGCCAGTCACGACATTATCAAGGACGGCCTGTATCACGCAGGCATCATCATCAAGGACAAGCTCGACAACCTGCCGCTGGGCGAGAAATACCTGACGCGACTGACCAACGACTATCCCGACTACGAACACAACGACGACGTGTGGTACCACTTGTTCCTGCTCTATTCGCGACAGGGACGCACCACAGAGGCCGACCGCTGTCTGGCGATGTTGCAGGGCGACTTCCCGGAGAGCCAATGGACGACGTTGCTGACAGACCCGAACTTTGCCGAAAACCAGCGTTTTGGCGTACACATCGAGGACTCGCTGTATGCCGCGACCTATGAGGCTTTCCAGAAAGACCGCCACTTGGAGGTGAAGGGCAATGCCGAGCTGTCGGAGAGCCGATTCCCGTTGGGCCAGCACCGTCCGAAGTTCCTCTTCATCGAAGGTCTGAGCATGTTGAACGACGGCGATGCGCAGGGTTGTATGGACCGCATGCAGCAGGTGGTGGAGAAGTATCAGGATAGCGAGGTCAGCGAGTTGGCTGGTATGATACTTCGTGGTGTGCAACAAGGCCGCACGCTGCATGGTGGCAAATTCGATATGGGCGACGTGTGGTCGTTACGTTCGGCTGTCAGCATGGCAGGCGATTCAACGGTGGTCGACACGTTGCGTTTCGAGCGTAACACCAGCTATGTGTTTATGCTGGCTTACCAGCCAGACAGCGTGAATCAGAACCAGCTGTTGTACGAGCTGGCGCGATATAATTTCTCGAACTTTTTAGTTCGTAACTTCGACATCGTCATCGACCAGGATCCCAACGGACTGGTGCGTATGCTGGTAAGCGGATTCCTGAGTTACGACGAGGCTCGGCAGTATGCGCGCCAGCTGTATAAGGTGGAAGGCCATCTGCAGGAGTTGTTACAGGCCTGTCGCAGTCTGATAGTCAGCGAGGACAACCTGCGCCTGCTGGGAACAGCATACAGCTATCAGGACTACGAGGTATTCTTCGAAAAGGAGATAGAACCCGTGAAGATATCGACGCAGCCGCTGTTGGACGAGCCTGAGAGCATTACACAGGAAGAAGATCCTGACGACTATGAGCCGGAAGAAGACGGTGAACAGCCTGCGAGCAACGCCGACCCAGACGATTTGTTCAACGACGGACCTGTGCCGCAACAGCAGGTGATAGAATTTGATGACGACTTCTGGCGTTGACGTCGGAATAACGAATGTCGGAATAACGGAATACGAAATAACGAAAAAAACAAGGATATGACGAACGGACGATTACTTTGGGCTGACGACGAGATGGAACTGCTGAAGGCCCACTTGCTCTTCTTGGAGAAAAAAGGTTACGAGGTGGTGACGGTGACAAACGGAACCGATGCCATCGAAGAGTGCCGCAACGGCAGTTTCGACCTAGTACTGCTCGACGAGATGATGCCTGGACTGTCTGGCCTTGAGACGCTGCAGCGCATCAAGGAAATATCCCCTCAGTTGCCAGTGGTGATGGTGACCAAGAGCGAGGAGGAGGACATCATGAATCAGGCCATCGGACAGCAGATTGCCGACTACCTGATCAAGCCCGTCAATCCCAACCAGATACTATTGGCGCTGAAGAAGAACATCCACAGGCGCGAGATAGTGACGGAGGCAGTGCAGTCGGGCTATCAGCAGCAGTTCCAGCAGATAGCCATGCAGATAATGGACTGCCGGACGTGGGACGAGTGGGCCGACATCTACAAGCGTCTGGTGCGCTGGGAGCTGGAGTTGAGTGCCGCCGACTCGCAGATGACGGAGATGTTGCAGATGCAGAAGGAAGAGGCCAACCGCGGTTTCTCGAAATACGTGAAGCAACACTACATGGATTGGGTGCAGGGTAAGGAACATCCAATCATGTCGAACGAGCTGTTCAAGACGCAAGTATTCCCCTTGCTGAATGATGGCGAGAAGGTGTTTCTGGTGGTGCTCGACAATTTCCGCTACGACCAGTGGAAGATGCTGGAGCGCGAACTGAGCGACCAGTTTGAGATAGACGAAAACCTGTATTGCTCGATACTGCCCACGGCGACGCAGTATGCGCGTAACGCCATCTTCTCAGGACTGATGCCCGAACAAATAGCGCAGATGTTCCCAGAGCTGTGGGTCGATGAGGACGAGGAGGAAGGCAAGAACCTGAACGAGGAGCCGCTGATTCGCACGCAGCTGGAGCGTTATCGCAGGAAGAACACCTTCTCGTACCACAAAATCAACACGTCGGTAGAAGCCGACAAGCTGTTGCAGCAGTTGAAGCAACTGGATAAGAACGACCTGAACGTGGTAGTGTTTAACTTCATCGATATGCTCAGTCACGCCCGTACGGAGTCGAAGATGGTTCGCGAATTGGCCAACAACGAATCGGCATACCGCTCCATCACGCTGTCGTGGTTCCGCCATTCTGTCATAGCCGAACTTTTCCGCGAACTGGCTCAGACGGACTATCGCGTCATCATCACCACCGATCACGGCTCCATTCGTGCTAACAATCCTGTGAAGATAGTCGGCGACCGCAACACCAACACTAATCTGCGCTACAAGTTGGGCAAGAACCTGTCGTGCGACTCGAAGGAGACCTTTGTCATCAAGGAACCGCGTAAGGCACAGCTGCCTGCTCCGAACCTCTCCACGAGCTATGTGTTTGCTACTGGTGACGACTTCTTCGCCTATCCGAATAACTACAACTACTACGTCTCCTACTATCGCAACACCTTCCAGCACGGAGGCATCTCGATGGAGGAGATGATTATACCGATTATCACCCTGAAGGGCAAAAAGCGGTAAAAAGAAATTACGGAATAACGGATTAACGGAACAACGGAAATGGAAATCAAGATTCAAGACATAGACCACATCCGCGAGGCGGCTCGCGAGTTTATTGAGCACATCGGCGAGCACCGCGTGTTTGCTTTCTATGGCAAGATGGGCGCCGGCAAGACCACCTTCGTCAAGGCCATCTGCGAAGAACTGGGCGTTGACGACGTCATCACCAGCCCCACCTTCGCCATCATCAACGAGTATTCTCTTACCTCTCTACCCTCACCTCTTACCTCTCAGCTCTCACCTCTCACCTCTAAAATCTTCCACTTCGACTTCTACCGCATCAAGAAGCTGGAGGAGGTCTACGACATGGGCTATGAGGACTACTTCTATAGCGGTGCACTCTGCTTCATCGAGTGGCCCGAACTGATAGAGGAAATCCTGCCCGACGATGCCGTGCGTGTCAGCATCACTGAGCAGACAGACGGAAGCAGGCTCGTCAGCTTCTAAAGCAAAGCCCTGCTTTTCCTCTCTTGCAAATCCAGGGTCATTAACTCAAATGAAGGGAATGCATTTAGATTCATGGCATGGATTTTTATAACAGCGGGGAGATCATGCGTGTGAGGCTCTCCCAGAGGCGGGGGAGGAACTTCGGTTGCATCCATGAGGTAACGCTTTCAAGGGGAACGCTGAGCGACTGGTCGTCGAGGAATACTTTCTTCAGGCGCAGGGCCGTTCCTTGACTATAGATAAACACGTTGGCCTCGAAGTTGTTCTCGAACGAACGGAAGTCGGCATTCGTCGAACCGCACGTTGCCAGCGCGTCGTCAATGACCATCAGTTTCGAGTGCATGAAACCAGGTTCGTAGAGGAACACCTGTGCTCCGGCCTCGTGCAGTTCGCGCAGATAAGAACGCGATGCCCATTCCGTAAATTTGGCATCGGAATGGTGCGGGCAGAGAATGCGCACGTCGACTCCTGCCATTGTTGCCGTTTTCAGCGCAAAGAGCACGGGTTCGTTGGGTAGGAAGTAAGGTGTTTCCAGATAGATATAGCGACGTGCGGAGGTGATGGCGCGTACGAACCCCTGCATGATTTCCGGATAGAGCGTCGTGGGACTGCTGGTCACCACCTGTCCCAGTATCTCGTTGGGTTTGGGGGCAGCGCTGACAGCCGGATAGTATTTGCGGTTGGTGATGAGTGTACGGTCGACGAAATACCAGTCGACGAGGAAGGCCCGCTGCAGGGAATAGACAATGGCTCCCTGCAGTCGCAGCATGGTGTCGCGCCATTTCGCCGAGACATAGCGCTGTGCAATGTTCATGCCTCCGATATATCCCACCGTTCCGTCGATGATGATGATTTTGCGGTGGTTGCGGTAGTTGACCTTGCTGGTGAATGTGGGGAAATGGACAGGCAGGAAGGGCTGCACGTCGATACCCTCTTCGCGCATCCGTTCGAAGAATCCTCTGCGGACGCGCCAGCAGCCTACGTCGTCGTAGATGATGCGCACCTCGACACCCTGACGCGCCTTGTCGATAAGCGCATCGGCAATGAGATTGCCCAGCGGGTCTTCCTCGAAGATGTACATAGCGATATGGATGTGGTGCTGGGCTTTGCCTATGTCCGCCAGCAATTCAGGGAAGAAGGCATAGCCGTCGGTCATGATGTCAACGCCCGTCACCCTGAACGGCAGTGAGAAATTCTGGTTGATGAAGAGGTCGACGAGCTGTTTGTGACTCTCGGGCACGTGCAGGTCCTGCTGTTCGACGAACCCCAACATCGAGCGTTTTGACAATTGGTCGAGCGAGCGTTGCGAGATGAGTCGTTCGCGCCGGTGGTTGATGCCAAAGAAGAGGTAGAGCACGATGCCCACCAACGGCAGGAAGATAATGACCAGTGCCCACGCCATCGTCTTGGCGGGCTGGCGGTTATCCATGACCACGTGAATCACTGCTATGGCGATAACGACCCATAGCAGCGTCATGCTCAAGATATATAACCACCCTTCCATTCTCGATTATCAATTGTCAACTATCAATTAGCGCAAGCGCTACACAATGACATCCGAACCGCGACGGCGGGCCAGTGCGTTGCGCAGCTCCTGTGTCTGCTTGTATTCTTCCATCAGTTCCCTGACGCGGTTCATGTCCGTTCCGGCATCCTTCAACTGTCGCTGCACTTCCTTCATGTGCTGGTTGACAATGTCCATACGGAAGTCCAGAATGAGGTGCTGGATGCGCTGGCGCAGGTCGTTCTCACTCTCCTGTCGTTCGAAGCTGCGGCTGAGCTGGTGACTGTCAATGCCCAGCGTTGCTGCCAGCTGGCTGATTTCCGGGTCGGGGTGCTGCATGAAGTAACGGTCGGCCTTGAAGTCCGCATCCTCAGAGTGTTCCACCGCCTCGCGCAGTATCTTATTATATAGCGGTGTCGAGAACGACAGTTGGTCCTGTCCCAAGTCGAAATCGATGTATTGCGCGACGTTGAGGCTCACGGTAGAACCGTCTTCGGCTTCGAGGTCGCTGAAGATAATCTCGTCGCCGTGTCGGATGATGTTCTGGATGATGAGGCGTTCGACGGTACTCTCGAACGACAGCCGATAGAACGATGTGTCCTCGGGTGCCTGGTCTTTCGTTGCTTCCGTACCCTGCTGGCGCTGTTCTTCGCGTTCAGCCGTCTTGAGCTTTTCCTCTCTGTCGCCGGCAATAAACTTGTTCGTCTGGTTAATCAGCGTGCGCTCTTCCACATCCAGCCGTCGGGCGCACTCAGTGATATACGTTGCACGCACGATGGGGTCTGGAATGACACTGATGGAGCGCACAATACTATTGATGGCCTCAGCGCGCTTGATGGGGTCCTTCACGTTCTTCAGCATCAGCTCGGTTTTGAACTGTATGAAGTCCGTCTGGTTCGCCTCGATATACTCCTTGAATTGTTGGGCGGTATGTTTGCGTGCAAACGAGTCGGGGTCGTCACCGTCGGGCAACAGCAGCACCTTGATGTTCATGCCCTCTGCCAACAGCATGTCCGTTCCTCGCATAGCGGCGTGGATGCCGGCCTCGTCACCGTCGTAGAGTAGCACGATGTTGGGGGTGAAGCGTCGCAGCAGTTTGATCTGGTAGACGCTGAGTGCCGTTCCCGAATTGGCTACGACATTCTCCAGTCCGCACTGGTGCATGGCAATAACATCGGTATAGCCTTCGACCATATACACGCAATCCTCCTTGACAATCGCCTTCTTGGCCTGATAGATGCCGTACAGCTCACGTTCCTTATGATAGATTTCCGAATCGGGCGAGTTGACGTATTTCTGCTGCACGCCCTTGGTGGCTGCGTCGAGCTTACGTCCACCAAAGGCAACGACCTTGCCACTGACATTCAGCCAAGGGAATATGGCACGACCCGCGAAACGGTCTATGAGTTGGCTGTTGGCTGTTGGCTCTTGGCTGTTAGCATTTTCTACATTCCTTTCATAACACAATCCTGTCTTCACCAGGAACTCAGGCTTATAGCCCTTGCGCTTGGCCTCGTTGGCCAATGCGTCACGCTTGTTGAGCGCAAAGCCCAGCTGGAACTTCTCGATGATGTCGTCACGGATGCCCCTGCTGCGGAAATACTGCTTGCCGATGGCCATGCCGTCGACGTCGTTCTTCAGGATTTCGTGAAAATACTGACACGCCCATTCGTTGACTACAAACATCGACTCGCGGTCGCTCTGCTCGCGCTTCTCGTCGTCGGTCAGCTCGCGTTCCTGAATCTCGATATTATACTTTTTCGCCAGCCAGCGCAGCGCCTCAGGATAGGTAATCTGCTCGTGCTTCATCAGGAAGTTCACCGCATTGCCACCCTCGCCGCAAGCAAAACACTTGCAGATCTGACGGGCTGGCGACACCATGAACGACGGGGTTTTGTCGTCGTGAAACGGACACAATCCCTTGTAGTTAACCCCCGCCTTGCGCAGGTTAACGAATTCGCCCACCACATCCACGATGTTGACGGCCTCCATAATCTTATCGACAGTCGCTCGGTCAATCATTGCGACTGCAAAGATAGTGCAAATCGAATGAAAAACCAAAAGAAAAGGAAAATTTCTTTTGGTTTTCTGAGATACAGCCTATCTTCACCAAATCCTCAACGGAGCACTTTCTTGCCATTAACGATGTTGAGACCCTTACGCGGAACCGGCAGTTTGCGCCCTTGCAGGTCGTAATAACCATGAACCGTAAACCCTAAACCGTTAACCGTTCCAATGCCCGTTTCGGTCGCGGCGGGCCAATAGATGACCTCGCCCAGCGACGGATCGTCGTGTTTGTGATAGATGACGGTCTCTATCAGCTCCTCGGTCTGTTCGCTAACGTTCCACGTGTTGCCCTGAGCGTAGACCGTATTGGCCGAATTGTTATACAGGTCGTAAACCTGGCCGTTGTTGCCGTTGTCCTCGAAGACGTTGAGGCCGGGATTATAGTCGTCGCCCTGTTCCAGCCAACCGAGGTTGACTTTCTTGCAGCCGATGACCGTCACGCCCCACAGCGATTTCTTGATGCGATTGTTGAAGATGTAGGCCTCAGTCTGCTGATAGGGGTCATAGAGGCTGATGCCGCTTCCGCCGTTCATGGGATTGGTCTCGAAGCGGTTGTTGTTGAGCGTATTGCTGTCGAACATGATCTTGGCCGCCGGCCCGACGATGCCGATGCCGTAGCGGTTGTTCGTAATCCTGCAGCAACTGATAGTGATGTCTGCATCGTAACCCATAAAGTTTGAAATGCCGATGCCACCCACCATCGTGTTAGAAGGATCACCCGTCACGTCACACCATTCGATGCGCAGCGGCTTGGCGGCAGTGATATTGATCTGCGGGATATTGTTATTGGCCGCCGAGTTATACATGAAGTGGCTGTGGCTGATTGTCAGGGGCCGCGATGCATTTGCAGCGCTGCCGATGGCCGCCTTCTGACAGTGGTCGAAGTCGCAGAATTCTATCCTGCAGGGCGCTCCGTCGCTCATGAAATAAAGCGCTGCAGCCGTAGAACCGTCGTGAATGGCAAAATAGCAATTGTCGAGGTTCACTGGCCCTTCGCCCATCACTTCCACGCCAAGCGAGCTGAACGAACAGTGGCTTATCTCCGTCGCCGAGCTGCTTTTTATGCGAATGGAAGCACCCAGGACTTCCGGCTGGTTGAAAGCCGGTTCAAACTTCGACCCTTCCTCGAGTTGGAAGTCCGCCTCGCCCTCAATAGTCAGGCAGACGTTTTCCCTGAATTGCAATGCAATCGCGTCGTCCATCACAAACTTGTCACCTTCGGCAATGGTTACGCTTTTCGTCATTTCAAACACCGGCGGCCATACAGCCATAGCGTAGGCTAACACTCCCGTCTCCTCCATTTCAGCCAGCGTCCGGATGCTGTACGTCGTCCCGTCTCCCTTCGTCGTAAACACGTCGTCAGCCGCATTCTCTGACCGATGGTCAGAATGTGGCGTTGCAATCACCACCTGGCAAACCAACGCTGCCAACAAAGCCAAAGTCAGAAATCTTCTCTTCATCATGTCTCTCTTTATTCGTTTCAGCCTGCAAAGGTACAATTTAAAAATGGGCAGGCTCCAAGAAGAGGAAGACTGCCCACTTGATGATAAAATTCACATGACAAAATATTACTTGTCTGCAGGTTCGATGATCTTCCAGATGCAAGCTGCAAGGGCGCCACCGACGAAGGGACCTACGATGAAGATCCAGAGGTTGGCCAGAGCGGTGCCTCCCTGGAAGATGGCAGGAGCCAGCGAACGTGCGGGGTTCACAGAGGTGCCAGTGTAACGGATGCAGACGAGGTGTACGAGTACGAGGCTAAGACCGATGGCCAGACCTGCGAAATTGTTGGTCGCACCGTTGGTCTTGGCAGTAGCGCCGAGCACGACGAGCACGAAGACGCAGGTGAAGATGATCTCAGCGAGCAGTCCGCCAAGTACTGAGACGTTAGCCTGAAGGTCGTTGGCACCCGTTCCCTCCATACCGGGAACATTAGCTACGAGGACGGCGAGCAGGGCACTGCCGATGAAGGCACCGATGCACTGGAACAGGATGTACATTACACCCTCCTTGGCATCCATACGACCTGCGAGGATGCAGCCCAGCGTGATAGCGGGATTAATGTGGCAACCGGAGATGCCACCAATGGTATAGGCCATAGCGACAACGGCCAGACCGAAGGCCAGCGCAGTACCAACCACTGCGGGGATATTGTTTACAGGATCACAACCCAGGCTGACGGCTACGCCGCAACCCATCAGAACGAGCACCATCGTACCCACCATTTCTGCTAAATACTTTTTCATAATGCTTAAAGTTTTAATGTTTTAATTATGAATTATGAACTATGAATTGTCTCTACGTCAGATAGTCGAGCTGTTTTCTCAGCGACTGCAGCTCGGAACTGATGTTGATGAGCCGCGACAGCACCTCAGTCTTGCGGTCGGCACCATTGCGGTTGGCATTGATAATCTTCCTCGCGGCAGCAATCTTGAAACCACGCACCTTCACCAGATTGTGGATGAGACGAATCTGCTCGATATCCTTCTCCTGATACTGACGAATCTTGGCTGGTCCTGAGACTTTGGGCCTCAGGTAGGTAAACTCCTTTTCCCAATAGCGCAGCGTACTTTCGTTGACGCCGAACATCTCCGCTACCTCGTGGATGTTGTAGTACAACTTCAGATTTTTGTTCAAGTTCAATGCCATAATAATCGTATTTGTGTGCAAAGATACGAAAAAAAGTGAAAAGTGACAAGTGAAAAGTGGAAAATTTACTTCCACCAAAGAAAAAACATTTGTCACTTATCACTCATCACTCCTTAATACGCCAACACTTCCCACAAATCGCGGATGCGCTGCTCGGGGTCCCAACGGCCGGAAAACGTCCAGCGGGCGGTAATCTCGTGGAACTCAGGACTGCCTGGAGCGTCCTTCAGATTGTCGACAAGCCAGCCACTATGTCCTCCCTCGCGACGACAGCCGTAGTAGTAGATGCGCGGCCCCCAAGGACAGGGGTCGAGCCGCTTGCCCTGTGCGGCCATTTCCTCAGCGGTGCGACCCTTATAGGCGTGTTCAATGTTCTTGTCGAGGATATTTCCGGTCATCTGACAGTTGATGATATAGAACTGCGAGTCGTGATGGTAACGGCCCAGCTCGGTAGGACGCAGCGCGTCGAACGTCGAATTGGTGATGACCAGCTTCTGGTCCTTGTCAGCATGTCCGTCGTGCCAGATGAGGGCGTGACCGTCGCCAATGAATTTGCAGCGTGTAGCGTAGCACCAGCCGCGCGGACAGAGGAAGTCGACGCCCAGACACAAAATCTTCAGGTCGGCATGATAGTACATGCCTCCGTCGCGATGCCACAGCGACAGGGCATCGTTGCCGTCAGCCTGGATATTGCTATTGATGATGATGGTGCGCGTCGCGCGTCCGTAGACAGCCATCTGATGTTTGGTATTGCCAGGCTCCACCGTCGTGCCGTAGCTGTTGTAGACGGTGAGTCCGCTGATGACGCAGTCATCGGCACCTTCCTGCAATACGACGACACCATGATGGACAGGTTGACCGCGATATTCGCGCAGGGTATTGGTCTCATCAGTTTCGGCCAGCGTGATAATGGTGCTGTCGCGCTGCTCACCGACGAGGACAATATTCGGACGGTCAATGACAACTTTCTGCTGGTAAGTACCCTTCTGGATGAATATCTTAAAGGGCTTCACAGGCTTCTCGGGAGCCTTTTCGATAGCGGCCTGGATGCGCTCACCCGGGTGGACAATGACGTCGAAGTCGCTCATGTCCTTCTGTGGCTGGCGATACAACTCTATCAGACCGTTTTCGTTGGCACCTTTCGTAGAAAGGCTGATGTTCACCTTGTACTTCGGATCGTACTTGTCGGCCCACTCGTCGTACAACGGATAGAGCTCGGCAGGACGGTTGCCGAACCACGCATAGCCGTTGCGACGCTCGTGACCGATGTCCTCCAGACGACGACGGGGCAGCCCATCGCGGTCGCAGACATACGGCTCACAGTATTTCAGGTCGTAGTAGCGTGCCCACAAGGGACCGGCTGTGGGGTCTTCCACCAGTTGTGTCTCACTCTCTGGCGATGCCCAACGTCCCTGTCGCTCAACACGCAGACCTGTGAGCTTATACTTATCGAACCACGCCATAGCAGCATGGACGGCCTGTTTGATGCGTTCGTCGGGCTTGGGCAGTTGCATCAGCAGACGGACAAGAGAGGCACTCTCCATCGAGCAGTACGACGGCAGTTCGTAGGCACGGGCAGCAGCGGGAGCCAGCGTCTCACGATCGTGCTGCTGACACCAGACCGTCAGCATGCCATCGGCATTACACATCTGCGTAGCCAGAATACACTCGATACCCTTGTCGAAGGCCTGCAAGCAACGCTTGCGCAGTGTTGCGTCCGCCAAGCCCTGATAGGGATCCTGCTGCTGGGCAACATCACGCAACAGCCGCATGGTGTTCACCATTGCATCGTCGTTGTAGGTGATATGGATTTGGTAGCCGTGCATTTCGGGCCAAAACTGGGGCCACCCACCATTGGCATACTGTCCGCTGAGCAGATAGTTGACGCCCTTGCAGAATCCCTCTTTGTAGCGGTCGTCCTTCGTGGCCTGATAGAGGCGCGCCAAAAAGCGCATCTGCATCGACGTAGCACCATTGTCCGTCGTAGAGTCGTCGCGGCGTTCCTTGTCCTTTACCACCTGCGCACGTTGTTCGTCGCTGAGCGGTGTCGCCATGTTGATATTCTTGGGCCATCCACCCGTCACACGCTGGTAGAGCAGCACCTGTTCTCCAATCCTGCGTGCCTCGTCCGTTTGGAAGAATTCGTCGTTCGGCGGGTTGGGCAGGTTCCTTGAAACCCAACGGCCCTGAGCCGACAGGGTGAGTGTCGCCAGGGCCGTCAGTAGCGTTGTCAGTAGTTTAGTCTTCATTGTAGTTTGTTTGTTGAATACTCATTATTTGGTGATGATACCAATCTGCGTTCCTCGGATGAACTCGATGACGTGTCGGATGAACGGCCCGTCAGGGACTTGCTCCTCAATCTGGTTCACCGCGTCGAACACCGCCGTCTTGCCGTGGAACAGCAGACGGTAGGCGTTGGCAATGTGTTTCAGCGTCTTCTCGTCGACACCATGCTGGCGCGCCACCTGCATATTGACACCACCGTACTCGACATGCTTGGTGCAGATGATGTAGGGAGGCACGTCCTTCGAGAACGTCGTACCGGCCTGAATCATTGAACCTTGTCCTACGCGCGTCTTAGCATTCTCAATGACGCTGGACGAGAAGATGACACCATCCTCGATGATGCAGTCGCCGGCAATCTTCGTGCCGTAGCCGAAGACGCAGCGGTTGCCCACCTTCGTGTCGTGCGAGATATGGGCACCCTCCATCAGCACGTTATCGTTGCCGAGGACGGTCTGGCCGCCAGTGTGGGTGGCGCGGTTGATGACCACGTTCTCGCGGATAATGTTACCGTCGCCGATAACGCACTCCGACTTCTCGCCACGGAACTCAAAGTCCTGTGGCAGAGCACCAATGACGCTGCCCTGATGCACCTTATTCTTCGCGCCCATGCGCGTACCATTCATTATACTGACGAAGGGGAAGATGATGCAGCCATCGCCTATTTCGACGTCGTCCTCGATATAGACGAAGGGGAATATCTTACAGTTGTCGCCGATTTTCGCCTTCGGGCTGATTTCGGCTTTTGGACTAATTTCGCTTGCCATAATATATATATTTGCTGTTAGCTATTAACTATTGGCTATTGGCTCAGAGCTAACTGCTAAAAGCCAACGGCCAAAAGCCTGTTACTTTCCGCCTCCGCCAAGAGCAGTGTACAGCGATACTACTGACTGCATCTTATTGAAGTCTGCGGTCGCCTTGTTCAACTCGGCAGTGAGCAACTGGTTCTGTGCTGTCAGCACCTCCAGATAGCTGCTACCTCTACTCCTATAGAGTGCCTTCGTGTCCTCGACAGTCTTCGTGAGCACCGCCACACGCTGAACCTCAATCTTCGAGTTCTCGTCGTAGCCGCGATAGTTCACCAGCGCGTTCGACACCTCGTTGCCTGCTTTCAGAATGGCGTTCTGCCAAGTATTGAAAGCCTGCTCGTACTGCATCTTCTTCACTTTCAGGTTGACGATGAGAGCACCACGCTGGAAGATGGGCTGTGTCAGCGAGCCGAACAGCGAGGTGAGCCACTTGCCGGGATTCAGATTGCCGTTGCTGTTGGTAAAGGCCAGCGAAGCACCGACGGTGATGTTCGGATAGAATTGCGAGCGGGCTGTCTGCACATCATGGAAGCAGGATGCCAGCGCCATTTCGGCATTATGCACGTCGGGGCGGTTCTGCAACAGGGCAACAGCCACACCCGTCGAGAATTCGCTGGGCAGCACCTGCTCGTACAATGTCGAACGGGGAATCTGCTGTCCCTGCTGTCCGATGAGCAGCGAGAGAGCATTCTCCGTAGCACGAATCTGACGACGGAAGTCGTTGGCCTGCGTCTGTGTGGACAGGTAGGCTGCTTCGGCACTCTGCACGCTGATAGAACGCACGCGCCCCAATTGATGCTGCAGTTGCATCATCTCCCACGTTTCCTTGGCCATCTTGGCCATCTCCGTCACAATGCGCAGCTGCTCGTCGAGCATCAGCAACGTGTAGTAGCTGTTGGCAATACCGCTGATAACCTGTGCACGCACAGCCATCTGGTAGTCCTTCATACCTAGCAGCTTCATCTGTGTGCTGCGCTTCTGCGACAGGATGTTGCCGAAGAGGTCCAGCGTCCACGATGCCGAGATGGGGATAGAATAGCTTTTGGTGGTTGTTGACGGGTCGGTGTAGATCGTCGAGATGGTTCCCATAGGAGACTGCTGACCGAGGGTCACAGCAGGCAGAAATGCCAGCTTGGCAGCGGTCAGCATAGCCTCGTACATCTTTACGTTCAGCGCAGCATTCAGCAGGTCGGCATTACGCTCTAGTCCCTGCTCGATGAGTGCCTGCAGCTGGGGGTCGGTGAACACCGCACGCCAAGGCAGATTACCGAACGAGGCAGTATCCTGCACAGCCAGCGTGTCGATGTCGCTCAGCACATCGCGCACCAGTCCTGTCGTCTCAACGTCAGGACGTTCGTACTTGTTGTATACGCCGCAGCTGCTGATGAGCAGCATAACGGCAGCAAATATCATAATCTTCTTCATAGTCTCTTACTTCTCCAATTCATAATCTACGGGACGGTGAGCATACTGTGATATCTCCGTCGCAACATCAGGATTCTCCTCCTCGCCCTCGAACTTCATGGGCGAAATCTTCTCCTGCAGGCTCTGGAAGATGACAAACAGGCCGGGTACAACGATAATCTGGAACAGTGTACCCAGCAACATACCACCTACTGCGGCAGCACCCAGCGTCTGGTTACCATTCTTACCCACACCCGAGGCAAACATCATAGGCAACAAACCGATGACCATTGCCAACGACGTCATGAGGATAGGACGCAGACGGGCTGCTGCACCGAGGATGGCTGACCACGTAATGGCCATACCCATCTGACGGCGCTCCAGTGCGAACTGTACGATTAGGATGGCGTTCTTTGCCAACAGACCGATCAGCATGATGAGCGAGATCTGCATATAGATGTCGTTCGCGTGTCCGAACATCATCGTAAAGAGGAAACAGCCAGCCAGACCGAATGGTACGGAGAGTACCACGGCCAGCGGCAGAATGTACGATTCGTACTGTGCCGACAGGATGAGGTAGATGAAGATGAAGCACAGCAGGAAGATAATTGCTGTGGTATTCGACGCCTTCGCCTCCTCACGGGTCAGGCCTTGGTAGTCGTATGAGTAACCGGCAGGCAATATCTCGGCAGCCACATCCTGGGCGGCCTTGATGGCC